>NZ_CP132333.1:3030616-3333678 GCF_030758935.1 Geothrix sp. PMB-07 | reverse complement strand
TGTCGGGGACGAGGTTGCGCACGAACCACAGGAACAGGTCGCCCACCGCGGATTGGCCGGCTTCGATGCCGAAGTAGCCGGGTACCACCGAACCGTCCACGATGCCGCAGACGCCGGGAATGTTGGCCAGGGGCATTCCATTGGGCCAAACCATGATGTCGCAGGTGGAGGTTCCCATGATCTTCACGAGACTGCCCTCGGTCACGCCCGCGCCCACCGCTCCCATGTGGGCATCGAAGGCGCCAACCGCCACGGCAACGCCAGCCCGGAGGCCCAGGCGCGCAGCCCATTCCGGACAGAGTCCGCCCGCTTGGTGATCGGCAGGGTGCGCCTCCGTGAACAGGCGAGCGCGCAGGCTGGCCAGCGCCGGGTCAAGCTGGCCGAGGAAATCCGCATCGGGCAGGCCGCCCCACTTTGGGTTGAACATGGCCTTGTGGCCTGCGGAGCAGATGCCCCGCACGATCTGGGTTGGCTTCTGGTTTCCCGTGAGTACGGCCGGAAGCCAGTCGCAGATCTCCACCCAGGTGGCGGCGGCCTCGAACACATCAGGCGCCGTGCGGCGGCAGTGCAGAATCTTGCTCCAGAACCACTCTGAGCTGTAGGTTCCGCCGACCTGCGCGAGGTACTGCGGGCGGATCCTGGCTGCGAGTTCCGTGATCTGACCGGCTTCCTCGAAGGAGGTGTGGTCGCGCCAGAGCCAGACGTAGGCGGCGGGATCTTCCTTGAATCGCGGGTCGAGGCTGAGGGGATTCCCCTGTTCATCGATGGGCATGGGACTGCTGCCCGTGGTGTCGATGCCGAGCCCCACGACGTATTCCGGATCGAAGGCGGGGTCGCTGTCCTGGGCCTGGGCCAGCACGGAGCGCACGGTCGTTTCGATTCCCAGCAGGTAGTCCGAGGCATTCTGCCTGGCGAGATGCGGATCCTTGGGATGGGTGATGATACCGGCGTGTCCCGAGGGGTAGTTGAATACCTCGGTGGCCTTCTCTTCCCCTGTGTGGAGGTCCACCAGCAAGGCGCGGCAGCTGTTGGTGCCAAAATCCAATCCGATTGCGTAGATGGTCATGGGTGTCTCATTCCTGGCCGTAATAGGCGTTCTTGCCGTGCTTCCGCTGGAAATGCTTCTGCACGAGGGTTGCTTTCAGGGGCGCGATGTTCGGGTTGATCTGCATCGTCAGCAGGGCCATTCGGGCGATCTCCTCCAGCACGCCGCTGTTTTGGACGGCCTGCATGGGGGTGGATCCCCAGGTGAAGGGGCCGTGCCCACCCACCAGGATCATTTCGGGATGCGGCCCTGGCAGAGCAGCCAGGGTTTCGAGGATGAGCTTGCCGGTCTCCTCCTCGTAATCGCCCTGGATGGCTGCATCCGAAAGGAGGGGGGTCACGGGGACTGGCGCCGGAAACTGGTCCGCGTGCGTGGTTCCGAGGAGTGGGATGGCGCGCTGGGCCTGGGCCCAGGCCACGGCGTGGGTGGAATGCGTGTGCGCGACCCCCCGGATGTTGGGAATGTTCCTGAATAGGACCGCATGGGTCTTGGTGTCGGAAGAGGGGCGCAGGCTGCCTTCCACCACCCGGCCATCCAGATCCACCACGACCATGTCGGCGGGCCGCATCTGAGCGTAGGGAACACCACTCGGCTTGATGGCGAAAACCCCGGCGGTCGGGTCGAAGGCGCTGACATTCCCGAAGGTCTGTATGGCGAGGCCGTCATGCTTGAGCTGCATGTTGGCGTTCCATGCGGCGATCTTCAGGTCTTTGTACGCACTCATGCTTGCCTCTTACCGGCGAAGGGCCGGAAAAACAGAGAAAATCCCACCTAAAACCAGGTGGGTGGAGCAGGTTCGAATTATGAATGAAATCGGTTTCAGAAACCGATACCAATCTACTGATCCACCGCAGAGGGGTCAAGCATCCTGTTGAAAATATTCGGATGGCCAGAAACCGCGCAGGCTTGCGGCTTCTGGCCAAGACTCATCTAGAGAAGGCCTTCGGGACTGCGCCCGGTCGGCTTCGGCGGGCTGTTTACCCGAACTTGATCTTCATGGCGAGGATGGTGCCAGCGAGGAGCAGGGTGGCGCCATTGGCGAGGTAGACCGGGGCGCTATGGATGAGGACGCCATAGATGGTCCAGAGGAGAATGCCCAGGGTGAACAGGGAATACATCACCAGGGAGATACCTGCCGTTTGGCGCTCTCGAATAATCTTGATGGTCTGGGGGACAAAGCTCAGGGTGGTGCACAATGCAGCTGCGGAGCCCAGCAGGTTTTCGACGTGTGACAATCCAGCCTCCATTTCGTCGACCATACACGAACGGCAGGATCGCTTCGCCTTTCTTACCCCGAATGCTCCACGGGAGAATCCCTCAGCGGCGACCGAACACCCCGTCGTAAAGCCTCCATATGCCAAGGGGATTGCCCGCTTGCAGCTCCAGGGGCAGCAGGGTTTCAGGCGCGTCCTGGTAGCAGATGGGACGGGTCCAGCGGGTGATGGCGCGGGTGCCCACGCTGGTGGCCTGCTGCGCGCTGGTGGCGGGCCAGGGGCCCCCATGCACCATGGCATGTCCGACCTCCACTCCTGTGGGAACGCCGTTGAAAAGCACCCGTCCCGCAAGACGGCGCAGGGAGGGAAGCAGCCGCACTGCCAGCGCCTCGTCTTCGGGTTCCATCCACAGGGTGGCCGTGAGCTGGGCGGGCAAGGCCGCGATCGCGCGCTCCCGCTCGGTCTCGTCTGCACAGGCCACGAGCAATGCGGTGGGGCCGAAGACCTCTTCCGTCAGACCCGGAAGCCTGAGCAGTTCCTGGCCAGATGTTTCCATGAGCGCCGGCGCGCCGAAGCAGCCCTGGGATGGTTGCGACGAAAAGACAGGCACAGCGCCCGCAGACAGGTGCCGTTCCAGTCCCAGGCGGTAGGAGCGGGCGAGGCCTTCACCCAGCATGGGAGCGGGGGCGGCGGCGGCCATTGCTTCCGCCAGACTGCTACGCAGAGCCTGGAAACCGGGGCCTTGGACCGCGAGGATGATCCCCGGACAGGTGCAGAACTGGCCCACACCGTTGAGCACCGAAGCCGCCAGTGTCTGGCCCAGGGCGGCACCTCGAGCCGCCAGGGCTCCCGGAAGCGCCACCACGGGGTTGGCTGCTCCCATCTCCGCGAAGACGGGGATGGGATCGGGCCGATTCCGGGCCAATTCCAGAAGGGCCATCCCACCATGGAAGGAACCCGTGAAACCCACGGCGCGGATGGCTGGGTGTTCGACCAGGCGCCGGGCCACCCCATGGCCCGCATCGAAGAGCAGGCTGAAGGCTCCGGCGGGAAGGCCGACGCCGAGCAAGGCGGCCTGTACCACCTGGGCCACCAGTTCGCTGGTGCCAGGATTCAACGGGTGGGCCTTGGCCACCACCGGGCATCCGGCGGCGAAGGCCGAGGCGGTGTCCCCTCCCACGGCGCCAAAGGCCAGGGGGAAGTTGGAAGCGCCGAAGACAGCCACTGGACCCAGAGGTTGCAGCATGGAGCGCAGATCCGGCTTGGGCAGCGGTGTCCGGTCAGGGTTCCCCGAGTCGAGGCGCGCCTCCACCCAGGAGCCCTCTGCGGCGACATCGGCGAAGAGGCGCAGTTGGCCGCAGGTGCGGGCCAGCTCGCCCCGCACCCGGGGTTCAGGCAGGGCGGTCTCGGCCATCACCCTGGGCACCAGCTCGCCAGCAGCTTCTTCCAGGCCTTCGGCGATGCGCCGCAGAAGGGCCGAACGCGCTTCCCTGGGAGCGGCCTCCAAGACGGGGCCCGCTGCTCTGGCCAGTTCCACGGCGCGGTCCACCTCGGCATCGGAGGCGGAATGGAAGGGCGGATCCAGCCGTTCGCCAGAGGCCGGGTTCTGCGCCTGGAAGGTGGTGCCGTTGGCTCCTCCAGAAGCGGAGCCGATGAGGGAGAAGCCGTGAATCATGGGAGAACCCCCTGGACGTTGAGAAAAGCGGGATATGGAACGTAGCGTTCGGGGTAGGAAGGATCTTCAGGGGCGATGGGCCAACGCCTGAGCAAGCTCGGCCAGTGCTGTCTCACGCTCGGCCCCTGCCAAAATCGCCCGAGGCGCCCGCATGCGTTCGCTGCCCCAACCCATCTCCTGCTGCACGAGCTTGATGAGCTGCACGAACTTCGGCACCGTATCCATGCGGAGCAGAGGCAGGAACCAGGCATAGAGGCGGAAGGCCTCGTCGCGCTTTCCAGCCAGGGCGAGGTTCAGGAGCTCCACGCTCTCTTTGGGGAAGGCGTTCACCAGACCCGCGATCCAGAAAGAGGCGCCCATGGCCACGCCTTCCATGAGGCAGTCATCGACGCCGACTCCCAGAGCGAGGCGGTCACCAATGAGGGCGAGGATGCCGGCGATGCGGCGGGCGTCGGTGCTGCTCTCCTTCACCCCCAGCAGGTTGGGATGCAGGGCCGCCAGTTCGGCGATGTGCTCAGGTACGAAGTCCACCTTGTAGGCCACCGGATTGTTGTAGAGCAGGCAGGGCAGGGGCGTCGCGCGGATGACCGCGCTCATGTGGGCGCGCATCTCTGTCCAGTCGCCCACGTAGACATAGGGCGGTAGCACCATCAACCCTTTCGCCCCCGCAGCCTCGGCCGCCTGGGCCAGGCGCACCGCCTCGGCGGTGGACAGCGCCGCGATGCCGGGAATCACGGGCCTGCCTTCGGCGGCCTTCACACAGGTCCGGAGGACGGCCACCTTTTCCTCGAAATCCAGCGTGGCGCCCTCGCCCAGCGATCCGCAGGGAACGAGGCCGCCGCAACCCTGGCTCAGCATCCAGCGGGCATGAGCCTCGAGGGCTTCGTGGTCCACAGATCCATCAGTGTGGAAAGGGGTGGTGATGGCGGGCAGGACGCCCTGGAAGGGATTCATGGTTGCTCCGGTGGTGAAAGAAGGCCGACGAGGTCGGCGAAGGTCGTGGGGGAGAGGGGTTGGCGGGGGCCGCCTGGGCACCAGCCGAAGAGGAATTCCGCGGCGGGCCCGCAGATCCGTCCCTGGCATCGGCCCATGCCGCAGCGGGCGTGCAGGCGGGCATCGCGCCCTTGCGTGAAGGGCAGGAGGTCGCCCATGGGCACATCCTCGCAGCGGCAGAGGAGGGTCTCGGGAGTGGCGAGCCGTCGCAGTTCGGGGCGAAGGGCGAAGGCCGAGGCGAGGGCGGTGGCCCAGGCCCTCCCTTTGCGGATATCCCTCGCCAGCAGCCTGGCCTCTGCTTCAAGACCGGCGGCCCAGAGTCCAGCGGCGCGGCCCTCCGCCAAAGCCTTATCCACGCCGCCGATGCCTGTCGGTTCGCCCGCCGCGAAAACACCCGGCACCGAGGTTCGCTGTCCTTCATCCACGCAGACGCCATTGGGTGTGGTGTCGCAGCCCAGCAAACGTGGCAGCTCGAGGTCGGGAACCAGCCCATATCCGACGGCCAGAAAATCGGCCTCTAGGACCCGGAGACCTCGTGGAGTCTGGAGATGAACCTCCCGGAGCTGATGCTTCCCTGCGGCCCGGGTGACCCAGGCACCCGATTGCAGAGGCAGGCTCAAGGCCGGGAGCCCCTGTAGCAGCAGGCGAGGGCGCCGCAGCAGTTCCGGGAACAGGCCGCGCAGCGAGGCCGCCGAGGCCTGCTCAGCCACCGCAAGGATGTGGGCGCCCCGGCGGCGCAGATGCGTGGCCACAGCCAGGAGCAGAGGGCCGCTGCCACCCACGACGATCCGTTTCCCGCGCACATCGAGCCCTCCCTTCTCCAGGGCCTGCAAGCCACCGGCCCCGCAGACGCCCGGCAGGGTCCAACCCGGGAAGGGCAGGAAGCGGTCGCGGGCACCAGTGGCCAGAATCAGCTTGTCGTAGCCGAATCTTTCGGCACCCGTCGGACCCGTCAAGCCGAGCCAACCGGATGCGGGAGCCGCGACGACCCGGCGGGACATCCGAAGACAGACACTGCTGCTGCGGAGGGCGGCGAGCCAGAACCGCGCGGAGGGATACACGGGGTTGCCCCACTGCCCGCGCCAGATCTGGCCGCCGGGTTCAGGCTGGGCATCGACCAACGTCACGGCCATGCCGGTCTTCGCGGCACTGACGGCGGCCGCGATGCCGGCCGGGCCTGCGCCTACGACAAGGAGGCGCTCAGCCACGGCGCACCTGCATGCCTTCCTGCGCCACAAGCAGGCAGGCCAGGACGTCGCGTCCATCCACCTGCAGGCGGCACTCAAAGCATTGCCCGATGCCGCACAAAGGCCCTCGGGGGGCGCCGGAGAGATCCCGGCAAGCCACGGGCGGCAGGCCCAAGGCTGAAGTGATTCGAGCTCCTTCGGCCACTTGAACGGGCAGGCCATCCACCCACAGCCTAGGCATGGGTCGCCTCCGCAAAGCGGCTGGGCAGGTAGGGCGTCGGATCAAGGGGCGGCTCCAGTCCCAGGACCTGGGCCACGACCAGCTCCGCCGTGGCCGGGGCGGTGGTGATGCCCAACCCCTCATGGCCACAGGCGAGGAGCACGCCCCGGTGATGGGGCCAGGGGCCGATCAGGGGACGGTGATCCGGCGTTGTGGGACGGAAGCCCGTCCAGGTTCGCAGCACGGGCACTTCCGCCAGGCCGGGAACATAGCTCAGGGCCCTGTGGATCATGCGCTGGAAAAGCTGGGGGCGGAGATCAGGCGATTCATCCCCGAACTGGCGGCTGGAGCCCAGCAGGAGCTGGCCGTTGGGGCGGGGCTGCAGGTTGAAAGCCACACTGTCTTCCTGAGAAGCGTGGGCGGATTTCAGGTAGCCCAGTTCCACCAACTGATGCTTTAGGAAGCCGGGACGGCGGTCTGTGATGGCCAGGTGCCCCTTCCGTTTCACCAGCGGCAGGTCGGGCAGCAGGCGCGTGGAGTCGCTCCCCGCGGCAAGCACCACGCAGCCGGAAGGCAGCCGGGTGCCATCCTCCAGTCGAAGGCCGCCGCGTTCGAGACCCACCACGCGATGACCGCGCTGCAGGTCGGCCCCGGCAAAGGCCGCAGCCTCTGCCAGCAGCCGGGCCCCGGCGGGCGGGTAGATCACGGCATCCCCGGGCACAAGCATGCCTCCGGCCAGGTTGGATGCGAGGCAGGGCTCGAGTTCGCGGAGCGCAGCCGCATCCAGCAGTTCCGCCTGAATCCCAGCCGCCCGGTAAGCCTCGCACCGCGGTCGGACCAGCTCCATCTCTTCATCGTCGGCGGCTACCCAGAGGGTGCCGCAAACGTCCATCTCAAGGGGGGTTCCCAGTCCGGGAGCCAGCTCCTTCCAGCGTTCCTGACCGAGGCGGCAAAGGGCCAGCTCCTCCGGTGAGCCGTCCAGGATCACCAGATGTCCCATGGCTGCGCCGGTGGCGCCATGGCCCCATCCTTCGGCCTCCAGCAGGGTCACGCGGCAACCTTTTTGCGCGAGGGCCAGCGCACAGGCGCAGCCCACGATGCCTCCGCCCACGATCACGACATCAGGCGCCACGGGAGAAGCCCGCTACGAAGGGATCACTGGGATCGAGGATCAGGGTGGCTTCCGCGGTCATGTGCGCCCGTCCCTGGATGTGCGGCAGCAAAAGGCCATCCCGTCGGGCCATCCACCCCTTGAAGACGGAGCCGATGAGGCTCTCCTGGCGCCAGATCTGGCCCTCCGCCAGTTTGCCTTCATCCAGGAGGCAGGCGAGCTTGGCAGAGGTTCCTGTGCCGCACGGGCTGCGATCCCACTCCAGCCCAGGACATAGGACGAAATTCCGGCCATGGTTGGCGGGATCCGCGGCCGGGCCCGTGAGTTCCACGTGGTTGACCTCGAAGCCCACCTGGTGGCTCAGCCCCTGACGCTCCAGTTCCTGGAGGATCGCCGATGCGGCCCCCATCAGGGCTGGCAGCTGTTCCCTCCGCAGGTCGAGGCCGTGGTCATCCACGAGGAAGAACCCATTTCCGCCCCAGGCCACGTCACCGTGCACGAGGCCCAGGCCCGGCACCTGCAGGGGAACCTGCCGGAGGCAGCGACGGGCCGGCACGTTGATCACCAGGACGCTTCCATCTTCGAGAAGCTCCGCCTCTACCACACCCACGGGCGTGTCGATGCGCAGGCGCCCCGGCTGGAGCTTTCCAGCATGCCGCAGGGTCTCCACCACCCCCATGGTGCCGTGGCCGCACATGCCAAGAACCCCCACGTTGTTGAAGAAGATCACGCCAAGATTGCAGTCCGGCACATGGGGTGGCACCACCAGGGCGCCCACCAGCACCTCCGAGGCCCGGGGTTCGCAAACCAGGGCCCGACGCCAGGCCGCGTGGTCCCTTTGAAGCTTTGTTTGTCGTTCACTCAGGGGGCCGGAGCCGAGATCGGGGCCACCCTCCAGGACCACACGGGTGGGTTCGCCTCCCGTATGGCTATCGAAAACGTGGATGCGAGTCGCAGGTTCCAATGGGGTTCCTTGTTTGAACACAATCTTCTGCCCGGTTGCCGTGCCGGTCTTGTGCGATTCCCCCCCTGCGCGCGGCGAAAGATCACAAGGCCGCGGCTAGACTACGGACATGCCACCCTTTCGCGAATCGAGCCTGGATGCCTTGCTGAGCCAGGTGGGGAGCCTCGATTTCGTGGAGGCGCTCTTCGACCGGCTGAACCAGGCTGTCTTCACTGTGAAGGACACCGCAGGGCGCTACTTGGCCATGAGCCAGAGCGGCGTCGAGCGCTGCGGCCTGCCCTCGAAGCAGGCGGCCATGGGAAAGACGGTGTTTGACCTCTGGCCTCCGGAGATGGCCCGGCGCTATGCGGACCAGGATGCGAGGCTGCTGCGGACCGGAGGCCCCATCGTGGATGCGTTGGACCTCACCCTCTATCCGAACCGTCGCCCTGGCTGGTGCCTTACCCAGAAGGTGCCCATCAGAGATCACAGCGGCAGCGTGATCGCCCTGGCCTGCCTCAGCACGGACCTGCCCGAACCTAGCCGGACCGGTCTCATTGATGCCCCTTTCGCGGCGGCGGTGGATCACATCCACGGCCACTTCGCCGAAGGGCTCAGGCTCGAACAGTTGGCGGCCATGGCCGGGCTCTCCGCGGTTCAGTTTGAGCGGCGCATCAGGAAGGTCTTCCACCTCAGCCCCGGCCAGTACGTCATGAAAGTTCGCATCCAGGCTGCGGCAGAGGCCCTGTCGGATACGGACCTTCCGATCTCCGCCATCGCCGTGGACACAGGCTTCTGCGATCAGGCGGCGCTCACTCGCCAGTTCAAGCAGGTCACCGGCTTAAGCCCGGCTGCCTACCGGAAGTGGGCCCGCAGTTGAATGTCCAGGGGGTCATCGCGACGGTGGCGGGCTGAAGACGGAGATGAATTTGGTTTCAGAAACCGATTTCAGAAATCGGTATCATTTTGCTGGACACGAACTGGCCACTCCCTGATGCTGGTGGGGCTGTTCAGGGGCCTGGCCTCATCACCATCGGCGTCAGGCGTGCGACACCCTGCAACGATCCTTCGAACCCAGGGCTCTCAGCGGGGCCTCAAGGCGCTCGCCAACCATCAGGATATTGCATGACGTTCTTGGTGGGGTGGGGCAGACGGATCGTAGCTCCTTGTTCGCTGACGGAGGCGTTCCTGGCATGAACGGACTGCGCTTCCCGCCTGGCCAGCCCGCTACGAAGGCAGTGAATGCCCTGTCCGGCCCTTCTCCGGTTCCAGCCTTCCTACTCTCCTCCAGGAGTCGTTGATGACCAACCTCGACAAACGCTGCATCGACACGATCCGCTGCCTCGCCATGGATGGCGTGCAGAAGGCGAACAGCGGCCATCCCGGCACACCCATGGCCCAGGCGCCTGCGGCCTATGCCCTGTGGGCAAAGGTCATGAAGCACAACCCCGCCAACCCCAAGTGGCCCGATCGTGATCGCTTCGTACTGTCCTGCGGCCATGCCTCCATGCTCATCTACAGCCTGCTCTACCTCGCGGGCTATGGACTGGAGCTGGATGATCTGAAAGCCTTCCGCCAGTGGGACTCCAAGACTCCCGGCCATCCGGAGTTCGGCCACACCGTGGGCATCGAAACCACCACCGGTCCCCTGGGTCAGGGCATCGGCAACGCGGTGGGCATGGCCATCGCCGAACGCTGGCTGGCCGACCGCTTCAACCGCCCCGGCCATGATGTCGTGAACCATCGCACCTTCGCCTTTGCCGGCGACGGTTGCCTGATGGAAGGCGTTGCCTACGAGGCCGCCAGCCTTGCGGGGCATCTGGGCCTCGAAAAGCTCACTGTGCTTTGGGACAACAACCGGATCACCATCGAGGGCCGCACAGACTTGGCCTGGAGCGAAAACGTTCCCGCTCGCTTCGAAGCCATGGGCTGGCGGGTGCTGAAAGTGGCTGACGGCGAAGATGTGGAGGCACTGGTGAAGGCCTTCCAGGAACCCGCCTGCGGCCGACCAACCCTCATCGATTGCACCACAGTCATCGGGTTCCCCGCCCCCAGCAAGAAGGACACTCACCACGCTCACGGCGCTCCGTTGGGGGATGGGGAAATCCGCGCCACCAAGACGATTCTGGGCTTCGATCCCGAGATTCAGTTCCCTGTTCCAGCCGAGGCCCTCGCCCATTGGCGCGGCCAGTGCGGCCCCCGGGGCGCCGAGGCCGAAAGCGATTGGGAAGCCCGCTTCGAGGCCTACCGGAAAGCCTTCCCGGAGCTTGCCGCCGAGTATGAGGCGTTCCTGAATGGAGAGCTGCCTACGCAGTGGCAGAAGGCCCTGCCCAGCTTCTC
This sequence comes from Geothrix sp. PMB-07, assembly GCF_030758935.1. Classification (NCBI taxonomy): domain Bacteria; kingdom Pseudomonadati; phylum Acidobacteriota; class Holophagae; order Holophagales; family Holophagaceae; genus Geothrix; species Geothrix sp. PMB-07. The sequence goes on along the minus strand of NZ_CP132333.1, from coordinate 3,322,950 downwards.
CACAAACGACGCCATTGCCACGCGCGAGGCCAGTGGCAAGGTCCTCAATGCACTGGCGGCGGCCATCCCCAATCTCATCGGCGGCAGCGCCGATCTGGCCCCCTCCAACAACACGCACCTGAAGGACGGCGGCGATTTCGGCCCGCGAGAGAGCGGGCGGAACTTCCACTTCGGCATTCGCGAACACGCCATGGGCGCAGTGCTGAATGGCATGAGCCTCCACGGCGGCGTGAAGGCCTTCGGTGCCACCTTCTTCATCTTCTGCGACTATATGCGCCCCACCGCACGCTTGGCCTCGCTCATGAAGATCCCGGTCACCTACGTGTGGACGCATGATTCCATCGGGGTGGGCGAAGATGGCCCTACCCATCAGCCCATTGAACAAATGATGAGCATGCGCCTCATCCCGGGCTTCACCATGATTCGTCCCGCCGATGCCAACGAGACAGCCCAGGCCTGGGCCATTGCGATGTCGAAAGGCGATGGCCCCGTGGGGCTGGCGCTCACCCGCCAGAAACTGCCCACATTGGATGCGGAAAGGGCCAAGGGCGCTGCCAAGGGCGCCTATGTTCTGGAGGAGGCCAGCGCCGCTCCCCGGGTCCTGCTCCTGGCCTCGGGTTCGGAAGTCCACTTGGCGGTTCAAGCTCGCAAGGTTCTTGAAGCGGAGGGTGTGCCCACCCGGGTGGTGTCCATGCCCTGCTGGGAACTGTTCGAAGCCCAGAGCCCCGCATACAAGGCAGAGGTGCTTCCGGATGCTGTCACTGCGAGGGTTTCCATCGAGGCGGGCGTCACCACCGGATGGCAGAGGTACACCGGAAACAGGGGCGCCTGCATTGGCCTGGACCATTTCGGAGCCAGCGCCCCGGCAGACATCCTCTTCGAGCAGTTCGGCCTCACGGTGAACCAGGTGGTGCAGGTCGCAAAGACTGTGCTCGGCTGATCAGAACCGCGCGGCATCTTTCTGAATGCCTGCAAAGGAACACCGCGCTGGACATGATTTTTCTGGTGTTGAGAGATTGAAATCGGAGGCCCAATGCGCGTCATTCGACGGCTCATCTGGCTTGTTCTGCTCGGCTCGGTCATGGCCTGGGCCCGGGATGGAATCACCTATACGATCCGGATTCCCAATCCGAAGGATCACAAGGCCGAGGTGAATGTCCGCATTCCCACGGAAGGCCAGGAGGTCGTCGATTTGATGATGCCCCGGTGGTCGCCCGGCTACTATGCGCTCCAGGATTTGGCGGCACGGGTGCAGGGTCTCTCCGCCACGGGGTTGGCGGGCAAGCCAATGCTGGTGGAGCATCCAGCCCCGAACCGGTGGCGCGTGCATGCAGGGGATGCCCGCGAGATAGAGTTGTTCTACCGGTTGGATTGCCCCTCCCATTTCGTCACCACAAACCTGGTGACCGAACATTTGGCCATTCTGAGTGGCCCTGCCACCTTCATCACACCGCTCCCCTTTACGAACCGGCACTATGACGTGTGGCTGGATCTTCCCGCAGGGTGGACGCAATGCGCCACGGGTCTGGATGCCGCGCAGGACGGAAGACCCGGCCATTTCACAGCGCCGGACTACGACACCCTGCTCGATTGCCCCTTGGTTGCGGGGACCTTCTCCACGCATGCTTTCAAGGTGGCGGGGATCCCTCATGAGTTGGTGGACATCGGCGCCTTTGGCACGTGGGATGGTGCTCGGGCCAGTGAGAAACTCGTCGCCCTGGTGAAGGAGAACCTTCAGTTTTGGGGATTGCTTCCATATCGAAAATACGTGTTTCTCAATGTCTTCGGTCCCGGCGCCGGGGGATTGGAACATCAGAACTCGGCGATGCTCAGCTCCATGCCGCCGCCCCCTGGCGCGACCGGGGCCGATTTCCACTGGTATTCGTATGTCAGCCATGAATTCTTCCATGGCTACAACGTCAAGCGCCTGCGGCCCCTGGAACTGGGTCCCTTCGACTACGAGCATCCGCCAAGGACCGCGGGGCTCTGGGTGGCCGAGGGACTGACCACGTATTACGGGCCGGTGATGGCTGTCCGCGCAGGGTTGGGAACTCGGGATGACTTCCTCGCAGAGCTCAGTGGCGCGATCCGGCGCCTGCAGCAGACGCCAGGCCGCCTCAAACAGACTCTGGAGCAGGCCTCGCTCGACGTCTGGGAGGAGGGCGGCTCCGGTGTCGGCGGAGATCCGAACAAAGGCGTCAGCTATTATGTGAAGGGGCCAGTGGTGGGCTTCCTGCTCGATGCACGCATCCGGATGGCCAGCAGGGGCAAGCGGAGCCTGGACGATCTCATGCGGCTGGCCTTTCACCGATTCAGCGGGAGGCATGGCTTCACGGAAATCCAGTTTCGCGCCGCCGCTGAGGAAGTGGCGGGTTCAAACCTTCAAGACTGGTTCCGGAAGCACCTGGCATCCACAGTGGAACTGGATTACTCCGAGGCCCTGGCCTGCTTTGGGCTCCGCTTCGTGCCTCCAGTCACTCCAGGTCAACCCAATTGGGCTCTGGAAGTGGATCCGGATGCGAGCCCGCGGCAAAAGGCTCGCTTGGCCGATCTCTTGGCGAAACATGGAGATGACCCAAGATGGACCAAAAGGCCGCCGCTTCCGAGGTTTGGCCAGATGCGTCAAATCCGAAAGGCCCATGGGACAAAACTCTCACTGACCTGAGAAAGAGGGGTTGGCTACGGGAATTGAATCTGTCCGAAGTCGGCCTGATCGCCGCCCAGAGCCTTCCCCACAGCTCTTCCGGCCGGAAGTAGCAGTGACTTCCGGATCGGGTCAAATCTCCGGAATTGAAGCGATTTCCGGGCGGAAGGGGGGAGACGGAAGAACCGGAAGGAAGGGGGTCTGAAGTTGCAAAACTGGGCGGACTGCTGGGAAGGGCTCGAGAGTTCAGGTGAAATCGGGTTGCAGGGGTGTTGGCTTGGTAGACTGGTTCAGTCTGCATGCCTGATGATCAAAAAATAAATAACCATTGACAAAACAATGAAACGGACACAAGTTATAGCCATTCCGATAAAAATATCGGAAGGCAAATATGGAAAACAATAAAACAAGTAAAAGCAGGAAATACATATCGGATAAAGTCGCTGAGCTCCGAAAGGAACGGCGGCTTACCCAGAGCGAGCTGGCGAAGCGTTTAGGCCTCTCACAGGGGCGATATTCCGAGATTGAGAACGGGAAGGGTTCGTTCACCGCGGAGCAGTTCCTGGAGATCCTCAGGATCTTCAATGTCCCGGCCTCTGCCTTCGTGCAGAAGAAGGGCGACGTTGTAGACGAGCTTCAGAACGCATTGCTCCGGCTGGGAGCGACTCATCTCGCCCCGAATGAAGGGGTGTTCCCAAGCGAGGATTTGGAGAAGGTGGATCAGTTGATCCGCGAGGTCTTGGTGAGTGGGGATGTGCCACGGCACCTGGCGGCTCTGGCCCCTGTGGTGGTCCGATCTTCAAAGTGGTTGGGGTGGACCCGGCTGTGGGTACACCTCTCAAATGTCGGCCTAGAGGCCCGTCTGGGCTGGCTGGCCGAAAATACACTCGCTGCGGTGCAGGAGTCGCTAAAGGGGGATCTTTCGCGACAGGAGACCCTGGCGCTTCGAAGTGCGGAGCGTTCACTCACGGATTTTCTGTCCTGGGTTGAGTCGCATCGTCATCGTACCCTCGACAGCTACTACGAGGACCTGATCGGATCTAGGAATCTCAGCGAGCAGACCAAGGCCAACATCAGAAAGCATTCCTCGGAGATCTCCAAGCGATGGCACATCATCTCCAATCTCCAACCGACCGATTTTCTTGAAGCCCTGAAGGCTGCCGATGTCGCCCGTTGAAGCTCTTTTCCTGGACCTGGATAGGGCATGGAAGGGCCCCGAGGGGGACCGGATTACTCTCAGGGTCATCGGGTCTGTGGCACTCATGCTTCAGTCGGACTATGCGCGAGCCACGAAGGACGGTGATGTGCTGGAGATCGCCGCCCTTTCTGAGGAAGTCCAGAGGCGATTGCAGAAGCTCGGTGGCGAGGGGACCCCGCTGGCAATTCGACACCGAGTCTATTTGGACATCGTGCGCTCTGGCATTCCGTTCCTGCCGAAACCCGCCATCTACCATCCAGCCGACGACCTGAATGCGAAGCTGAAATACTTCTATGTCGAAATTCTCGATATCGTGGATGTGGTCGTGAGCAAGCTGAAGCGGTTCAAGGCCAACGATGTGGCCGACATCGAGGCGATGGCAAGTCGGGGGCTCGTGGACCCGAAACGGCTACTTGAGCGGTTCCGGCTTGCTCTCGATGCCAACAGCATGAGTGCCATGTCCGACGACTATGGTCGCTTTGTGGCGAACTTCAGACAGGTCCAACGGGATTTTCTCTTTGTGGATGAGACGGAATTCGACCTGCCGGATTGGGCGGACTGAACGGCGAGGAGAGGACGCGGGCCACCAAACATTGAGTGGCAGCCCTCACAGGTGGGACACCTGGAAGACCAGAGGGGAAGACCTCCAGACCAAAAAATCCATCGGGCGATGGACTATAGGAAGTACATGCTCGTCTATAGGTGGCAATGCCTGAATTCGGAGTAAGTGAGCAACTGTTTGAAATTATGAGTCGATAAAAAACAAGAAACGCCTTGATTTTTCAAGGCGTTTTGCTGGTAGGAATTCAGACATAGACACCACCAGAGCAGTGGAGAGCACTGAGGCACTGGCGAAGCAAATTGGCTCTGTTTCAGCCAAAAGACCTCGCGTGGCCTTTCTGATTGAGGCTTGATTTTACATTTAAATATTGAAAATTAAAATAGTTAAAAAAATATAAATTAATCGTGGCTGTTAAATAATATAATTTTACATTCTTGCTTCACTCTCATGCTCCCTAAGCACCAACGCAACCTCCTCGGAACAGATCCCACCCCTCGATCTCTCGAGCGCCACCGCGTGCTTCAGGAGGCAGACGTGATCGGGTCTGTGACGGAGGTCTGTCAGCGTGCTGGAGTTACACGGCCGACCTTCTATCTGTGGAAGAAACGATATGCCGCTTCGGGGATGTTGGGGCTAGAGGATTGTCCTCGCAAGCCATCACCCGGCCGGCCACCAAAAGTCAATGCCGCCATCAGGTCGGCCCTCATCGAGCATGTGAGGAGGGATCCACAGGCGGGCTGCCTGTCGCTGGCGAAACAACTCACCGAATTGGGAGTCAGGATCAGTTCGCCGACCGTCCAGAAATACCTCAACCGATGGGGGCTCGGATCCCAGCAAGCCCGAAAGGAGTGGGTGCGACGGGGGTGCCCACTGGTTGAAGCTTCATGTCCATTGCCGGACCCTGACTTGCCAGGTCTGGTCTCTTATGAAAGCGCCAAGTCCTATTATTTCTTAGGGATCCCAAGACGAGATGGTGGGGGAAGAGAGATCCTCCGTCCCTCCATTGAGGAAGTTGCACAGGCTCTTGGGGTCCTACCGGCAGGCATCCAAGTGATTGCTGACCGAGAACACTGGGTCGAGCGCCGCGAAAGGCTCCTGTCCCAGATCCGAGCATTCGAGATCGAGGAAGAGATTCATAAAACATTGGCCAGGTTGGATTCGACCACCATAACCGCCGCAGCGCTTGGCCTGAAGAAAGTGATGGATATCGTCAGGAGCCATTCAGGAGAGGTCACCCCCCTGAAGAACCTGATGGCGGCCAAAACTCTGAATCGGTGTTATCGGGTATTCAAGCGCCCCTTCGGCACAAAACTCCCTGTGCTCATTGGGCCGACAAGGTCCGGCGAATTCACGGAGCTTGAGAATTGCTGTTCTGCCGGATCCGGCACGAGAGGTAGGGGCAGTCGGTTGTTGACGTGCCCCCGAGAAATAGGTCCAGCGAGAATGAGACTGCCCCTGTCCAAAGGAGGACAAGTTGCAGGCCAAACAATTTTCAGAGGAACAGATCATCCGAGCATTGAAACGGCATGAGGCTGGAGAGAAGGTTCCGGATTTATGCCGTGATTTGGGGATTTCCAAACAAACATTCCACCGATGGAAGGCGAAGTTTGGGGGGATGGAGGTCTCTGACGCTCGTCGGCTGAAGCAACTGGAGCAGGAGAATGCGCAGCTGCTGCGGCTCTTGGGAAAGCGGGAGTTGGAGATTGAGGGGATGAAGCACCTTCTATCAAAAAAATGGTGAGGTCCGGCGCACGAAAGCAGGCCGTTCGAGAGCTGGTGCAAGGCCAGTTCGTGAGCGAGCGCCGGGCCTGCATCCTGCTCGGGGTGACGAGATCGGCTTACCGCCGACCGAGCACCCGCGTGGATTGGACGGAGCTACGCAAGCGGTTGATAGAGCTGGCTGGGGAACGGAAGCGGTTCGGCTATCGGCGGCTGCATATGCTGCTTCGCCGGGAGGCCTTCCCCGTGAATGTGAAGCGGATCTACCGGCTCTACAAGGAGGAGGGCCTGTCGGTTCGGAAACGAATTCGAAAGCGGCTAAAGGGGGGAATGCGGAGAGAACTGCGAGTTCCGACCCGGCCGAATGAGCAATGGGCCATGGACTTCACCTCGGATGCCCTGGCCGATGGCCGTTCGATCCGGACACTGAACGTTGTGGATACCTTCACGCGGGAATGCCTGGCCATTGAAGTGGACACAAGTCTTCCCAGCCTTCGGGTGGCTCGAGTGCTGGAACGGATCATTGATGAGCGGGGCCGCCCAGAGATCCTTGTAACGGACAATGGTCCCGAGTTCACCAGTCGAATCTTCGATCAGTGGCGCCACCAACAAGGCATCGAGCACCATCTCATCCAACCCGGAAAGCCGATGCAAAACGGGACCTGCGAGAGTTTTAACGGACGGTTCAGAGACGAATGCCTCAATGAGCATTGGTTCGCCAGCCTGCGAGAAGTTCGAATCATCACGGAAGACTGGCGTCATGATTACAATCACTACAGGCCCCATGGCCCTCTGGGCGGAATAACTCCCATCGAAGCAGCGCGTCGTTGGGATTCACTCCAGTCGCCTACGGCTCCTTCCGCGAATCCCAACGAGATCCTTTTCAACCCAGTAGGCTCATCCTGATTGGACCTAATCTCGGGGGCACGTCAGGACGGTGTTGGCCAGGGGAAACGCCCTGGCCTTTTCTGTCAGGGCGTTGGCCTCCACCGGGGGTGCCCAAAGCGATAAATCCCGGGGGTCCGGGGGCAGAGCCCCCGTCGCAGGGAGACCGAGCTGAGCCAGTTCAATGGTGCAGCGGAACTCGGTTGGGGTGAGGTAGCCCAGGCTGCTGTGCGGGCGCTCCTCGTTGTAGCGACGGCGCCAGGCTTCGACGATGACCTTGGCCTCAGCCAGGCTGGAGAAGGCCTCCATGTTCAGGCATTCGTCCCGGAACTTGCTGTTGAAGCTCTCGGCCACGCCGTTGGCCCAGGGCGAGCCCGGGGGGATGTAGAAGGTCTGGGCACCGGTGGCCATCAGCCAGACCTGGAGGTCATGGGCGATGAACTCGGGGCCGTTGTCACTGCGCAGGAATGCGGGCCATCCCCGGGTCTGGAACAAGCGTTTGAGGACCTGCATGACCTCCTCGGCCTTGAAGGAGGAGGCCACTTCGATGACCAACGCCTCCTTCGTAAACTCGTCGGTGAGCGTCAGGCACTTCACGACCTCGCCGTTCAGGCAGCTGTCGTGGACGAAGTCGTAGGACCAGACCTGGTTGGGATACCCGGATTTCATCGGCACATGCTGGCCGGTCCGGAGGTGCTTTTTGGGACGCCGCCGGACCTGGAGGCCATGGGCTTTGAAAACCCGGTGGACCCGTTTCAGGTTCACCCGGAGCTGGAGCCGCCTCAGGAGGGCCCAGACGCGCCGGTGGCCATAGCGGGGGTTGGCATGGGCAAGCTGGACGATCCGCTCGTCCAGCCCATCCAGTTTCACCCGGCGTGAATACCGGACATAGGAACGGCTCAGGCCCATGGCCCGGGCAGCGCGCCGCTGGGAGAAGCCGGTGGCCGTCAGGTATGCCGCCCCCTCCTTTCGCTGCGACGCGCCACTCATTTTTTTCGGAGAACCGTTTTCAGGGCTGCGATATCCAGCTCCCGTTCTGCCAGAAGGCGCTTGAGCTGGGCGTTCTCCTTCTCAAGCTGCCGCATGTGCCGGACATCGGAAACCTCGACTCCGCCATACTTCTTTCGCCATCGATAGAAGGTCTGCGCCGTGATCCCACGGGCCCGGCAGAGGGCATCGACCGTCTGCTCCCCCTTCTCCGCCTCTCTGAGAAGCCCCACGATCTGCTCCTCGGTGAACTTGCTTGTCCTCATTGGATCCGACTCCTTTGGAGTGGACCTTAACATTTAGCTTGGCTCTATTTGGAGGGGACAGGCCACCGGGGGCAGTGAGTGTTATGCCCCCTTCCTGCATCGAAAGAAGCAGATTCATGGCCCGAACAAATTCCGCGCGACCATCAGCAAAGCAGTGATCTTCTCGAACAGTGCCTATCAGGATTTCATGAACACCCTCTCTCAACATTCTTGACGCAGCAAGAGTGACGAGCAATTGATTTCGAAATGGCCACCACGCATCCATTGGTGAGATCGACAAGGGAGGCGTCCCAGCCAGATCACCGACTCCTAGAGCTTGGCAATCAACCTTGAGAATTACGTGAGGAATCTTCAACTCTTTGCACAAAGCAGACGAAGCATGGATTTCTGCCTCGGCCGGGATCTGACCGTAATCGATGGTCACAGCCCATTCCGGGCGATCCCGATAAGCAATCGCGATCGAATCATGGCCACCCGATAGTAAGAGCGCTCTGTTCAAATTAGCCCTTCTTACTCCATGCTGTCCGATAGATGGCCGTGGCTAGATCGGGGGCAATTTCACAGCCACTCCCGAGAACCATTTTGAGTTGCTCATCAGTAAGTTGTTGAACCAAGGCAATGACGGGGATCCCCAGCTTCCGTGCATAACCAATCTCAAATACGGTTCCTAGATCTGCGCCGTCTAACAAGGCGAGAACTCGATCACATTCCTCCAGGCCACGAAGATCCTTCTCTGCTATGTCCAATCCAGGGCCAATTCCTACATCATGAAGAGGAGAGAATACATTCAGTCCCTGTTTCATCAGCTGATCGCGTGTCTCTTCTACAAGCCAGCGCTGTGCAATGTTGAAGAAGGGGCCAGCTAGATAAACCTTATGACCTGGATCGATGGGAAGTACGGGGCTCAGTCCAGTTTTAAGTAGTTCCGCGTGCTGAATCAAAGAAAGGGATCGAGTATGGCAGTAACGAGCGGCAGCCATCGATGCGAATGTCGCAGCATCAACGAGATCCTTTTCATCACGTCCCCAACATAAGGCGATCGCAGTACTAAAAATGTCCCCAGACCCAATGCCATAGACTCTTCCCGTCTGGTAGGCAGGGATAAGAGTCTCATCGGATTTCGTAACGACGTAGCACCCTCGACTTCCCATCTTGACGATGACAGCTGTATTGCTGTGCTCACGCGTGATTTTTCTTGCAGATGAGAGGGCATCAGGTTCATGACCGAGTTGTATGGTCTCGGATTCATTCGCCACGATGACGAGGCTCTCAGCCACAGAGCCATTGTTCCAGAACGGCTCTGCGTTAAAAGGTGACTGTGGATCATAGACCACCCGCTTCCCTTGAACTATTGCGGATCCCTCAAGAAATCCGAAGCGCAGGATGACTTCTCCATCGACGATTAATGGAGTGTGCAAGGTGATTTTGTGGAGAGGTGGGTTTACTCTTGGAGTCGCCAGGCTATGTAGATAGTCGAACTGAATAGCGATTGAACAATCTGTCCGCCTCAACTCAAATCCGAAAGAACCCGCTAGAGCTTGAGCATGTGGAAGTGCAGGCGTAGATATATAGGAGTGCAAAATCACCGGGCCCGCCTGGCTTACGAGGGCCGCAGCAGCTCGCCCTCCAGACCCAAATACCCCCCGAGTTGACGGATCCATACATGTCTCAATATACAATCCGCCAGCGACATGAATCATTATGCCCTCTGAATCTTCACTTCGACGAACTCGCCATCTTTCACCAATACAATGGCTTTGTAAGCCACCCCCTTTTGAAGGCAGCGAAGGAAGTCTGGAAGTGGATCAGGAACGATGGCACCGGCCAGGCGGCCGAGGAATTCCACCGATATAATCGTCTGCTTGTCCTGGGTTTTCAGCTTTACTTGAAGGATTGAGCCTTTGCTAACGCCCGAAAGCACGGACAGGTTTGGATTTTGGATAGTGACCACGCACTCCAAATCGCAACTATCTCCGCCCCCAGAGTGCACTCCCCCGCCACCAGTTAATGAATAACTCGGAGAGGAATACTCCCCTTTGCCCATCGTGAACCTCCAGATGGGACGAGGGTGCTCGCGCCAGATTGCATCGTCAATCAAAAAATAGGTTAATCAAATTCCTCTTACGCAGCGGTCGTGCTTAGAGAAATGCCAGCGTCCCCGCACTTCTCATGCAGGACCACATCAACAGGTCGAGTAAGGAGGCCTTTTCGCCAAGTGCGGTTGCAAACGCCAGAAACCTTCGCTCCATCGCGAAATAGTGCCGCTCTGGGAGCATATTCTTTTCAAAAACTCCTGCTGCGACACCGGCTCGTTGGATGTGAATGTCAATTACCGCAACGTCATCGCAGTCACACCAGTTCCTCACGATGAAACTCGCGGTCTTTGGGCCAACTCCCGGCAGGGTCATGAGCCAGTCGCGAAGCTCATGTCCGCCGATTGGAAGGGGCATCTTCTGATGAATGGCCCGAATGGCTTCAGCGATATAGGCCCCTCGCCTATTGGGGAACCGGTATCGCATCTTTCGATCACCGCACGAATGGCGCTGCCTCAAGAGGTCTGAGACCTCCTCTTCCGTTGGGGTCATATGGAACACACCGTGCTGCTTAAGGTGATCAAAAGCCGCGCGGGCCATTTCGGCAGAGACGCCGTGGCCACTGAGGAGACAAAAGACAACCTCTTCCAAAAGGGTCTCGCCAGTCCGATAGTTGGGCGGATGGCTTGGTCTAGATTTTTGCTGCCAAGCACAAGCGGCCCAGAAGGCCGGTGTAAAGAGGACGTGGCTCTGGCCCCAAGGCACCCCAGGCATCACCTCTTCGTCTGCGTCGGGAAGCCATTTCTCCAGCCTCTCTCCATTCACTGATGCGGAAATTCTCTGCATGTTCCGCTCCCTAGTTTAGTCATTTTAAGACTAGATTTTTAAAAAAGTCGTGTCAAGAATGATTTCGACCTGAATTCCCATGGAGACTGCGACGACACATGAACCCTCAGACCATTGCCTCACTCGTCCGCAGAGCCAGAAAGAAACATGGATGGACGCAGCAGGAACTTGCTGCGGAGTTGGGGCGCGGCCAGAGCCTCATCTCGAAATACGAGCGGGGACAAGTCGTCCCGCCTGGGGACGTTCTCATCAGTTGTATGAAGCTGCTGGAGACAAAAGGAGCAACGAAGGCTCCGAGCCCTCCCCTCACAGAAATCATTGATCGACATCTGGAGGCCCAATCAGCTGCTCAGCTTCGGACAATACTGAAGGAGCTGATTCTTCGATTCACTCGTTAAATCTCAATAATTCTTACGTGCCCGGCCCAACTGTTGGGGCTGGTCTACAAAAGGTCCACCAATCGGACACCCCGGAGCTACTTTTGGACTCTCGAAGTGCTAGATGCAATTCGCTCCGGCTGGCCCGGAGGTCGCACGCTTGCCTTGATCCCTCTCCAAGGGCCTCGACTGAGAAGCAATGGGCGAGCAAGAGCTGTTAGATCAGCGTTTATATGTTAAACCGCCAACGCCCAGAGGAGAAGGCCCGCCCCTCGGGGCGGGCCTTCTCCTGCCTGATTCACCCGGTTTGTGTGAGGGCGTATCCTGATTCGACCAACCCGCTCCCAAGGCCTAAAACACTGGCCAAGGGGACCCTCAGAGGTCCGATCTTCCACATTGAACCTGCGATAGAAAACCGGGGCGGATCACCACCCTCAGGCTGAATAGTCACTTTGGCCGCGACATCTAAACTTTAAACCCCCTCAGAATTTGGGATAGGCTTTCCGACACCGAAGCAAGATCCTGGGCTGTTCGGGCGATCTCTTGGACTGACGCAGACATTTCGTGGCTGGCTGCGGCGTTTTGGCCTATCTCACGTGTCACGTCATCGACGCGGCGCGCCACTTCGCCAGAGGTTCGTGCCTGCTCATCTGTGGCCGATCCAATCTCCAGGACCATGCTTGCCATGGCCCCAATCGCCTGCTGAATACTGACAAGGCGCTCTTTTGTATCCATGACTGCCTCGTGTCCTTCCGCCACCGCTGACTGGCTCTCCCCGAGCAGGCCTTCGATCTCGATGGCTGCCTGCCGGCTTCGTTCAGCCAGCTTCCGAACCTCCTCAGCGACGACAGAGAATCCCTTTCCCATTGCCCCAGCCTTTGCAGCCTCAATCGCGGCATTAAGACTTAGTAAGTTTGTTTGCCGGGCGATATCTTGAATCACCTGCACAGCTTTTGCGATGTTCAGAGTGGTTTGTTGGATTCGAGTCATACCCTGGGCCATGGACTCGCCCGTTCTTGCGCCGGCACTGGTTGCCTCCACGGCTTTTTCTGAATGGCCAATGGATACTCGGACGTTTGCTGCAACCTGCTGGACGCTTGCTGAGAACTCAGTGACGGCTGCCGCCACAGACTCGGTCGCCCCGTGGATGACCTCCCCGCTCCGGGCAATCTCCTCCGTGGTCGCTGCTAGTTGATCGGAGGATGCTGATAGCTCCGTAGCTCCACTGGCGACAGAGACGGCGCTGTCCGCTACCGATCTGATAGTGGCGCGAAGCTTGGAAATCGTTTGGTTAAGCAAATCCCCCAACTGGCCAATCTCGTCCTTGGATTCAATAGAGACCTCCACAGAGAGGTCTCCATTTGAGACCTCATACAGTGCAGACATGAAGCGATCCACGGGTTTGGTGATGCTTCTTGAAATAAAGACCGAAGCTACTATGCCGAAAGCGATCGCCGTGAGGGCGATGATTATCAGAGCCATGAGGCTGAACTGGCGAGCGGCTTCACCCTCCTCGTAGCGCTTTTTCATCTGGGCGCCCGTGAACTCACGCAGTTGCTGAAGGTCTTGCATCCAAGCCTGGTTGGCTTGTTTAGCGTCGCCCATGAGGAGAGCGATGGCCTCCTTCCGATTCCCTTGTTCGATTAACGCCAGAACCTTGTTGTTCCACTGGCGCGCGCTGATGGCTCCCATTTCGATTTTTTTTAAGCGTTCCTTGGCCTCAGGGGATAGAACGATCTTTTCAAGCGTTGCGATTGCCTCTGCATACACCTGACGAGACTGGTTAATTTGGGCTTTGCTTGAAGCGATGTCGGCAGCGCTCTCGGCCACGAGCAATGTCCGAATGGCTAGCTGGATGTTCTGAACCTCAATCTCGATATTGCTGGCAAGGTCATCCTCTTTGCCGTACAAATTCACCACCTTGTTAAAGGTCCCTCCCAAGCTATTGAACTCAAAAATGGCAAACCCTGAACTAAGGGCAAGGAGGAGCAACAACAAGCTAAAAGCGAGTCCAAGGCGACGCCCAAGCCTAAGGTTTGCCAGCATGCAAATATCTCCTCGGAAAGTATTTCCCTTTCGACCTTCTTCAGGATGTCTTGAATATTGTCAATCACATGAACTCCACGGACTAGGGTGTGTTTTCAAAGTCGGAGCCAGGTAAGGACACAGGCAATGGCGACCATGGCGCTGTAGTTGCGCATGGTTTTGTCGTAACGGGTAGCGAGGCTTCGGTATTGTTGAGCTTCGCGAACAGGTTCTCGACGGCGTGGCGGGCCTTGTAGAAATGCTTATCGAAGGCGGCTGGATCCTTCCTGCATGGATGAGGTGGAACAACTGCCTCTGCTCCAATAGACGCGATCTGATCCCAGCAGGACTTTCCGTCGTAGGCACGATCACCGAGAACAGCCCCGGCCTCCCGGCCCATTAATAGGCTTCCGAGTTGCTTGCTCTCGTGCGACTGGCCTGGTGTCAGCACGAAATCGACGGGGTTGCCGTGGGCATCCCCGATCAGGTGGACTTTGGTCGAGAAACCGCCGCGCGAGCGGCCAAGCCCTTGGATGTAGGTCCCCCTTTTGCACCAGCCGCATGCTGATGGGCGCGGATAACGGTTCCGTCGACCATGACCCATTCGCAATCCGCTTCACCTCGAAGGGCTTCGAGGACCCGCTGCCAGACTCCGCTCCGATTCCACCAATTGAAGCGCGTGAAGACCGTGTTCCAAGGTCCGAAGGATTCAGGCAAATCTCTCCAGGGCGCTCCCGTTCTGTGCTTCCAGAGGATCGCTTCAACGATGGGGCGATTGTCCAGGCGAGGGCGCCCCATTCCACCCTGCTCGCTCGGCAGCAGAGGCTCTAGCCTGGCCCACATTCGTTCAGTCAGAAAAGTTCTCGCCACGCTCTACCTCGACGTCATACCCATGAGGTACCGCAGTTAGGCTATTTGTACAACCCCTTACGTCCATTTGCCTTTCTTGACTTTGAAAACAAGCCCTAGAAGATAGGTGGATATGCTCCTCGTTGCGTCCCTTCCTCGGCATCTCTGCCTCCTTGGCTGGGCTCCCCTAAGGATGCCCTCCAAGGCCCGAATTTCACATCATCCCTGGTCTGGTTTTCGGGTTTTGGATCACGGAAGATCCTGGCCTACCTCAGGGTTCTTTTGCGTCTGCTCACAGGCGAGGCGAGGCGGGTGGTCAGGGCTCTGATCGCCTCCCTCAAACATCAGGCTGGCCCCAATGTGTTTCTCAGGGCCGACTAATGAGTGAAGAATAAACTATAGTCCTAAAGCGGATTTAATAAGCGGTAATGACTTTCGACTTACCAGTAACTCGGAACCTCCCACCATCTTGATTTTTCCACGCCCTCCGATTCCAAGTCGGAAGCCAATAATCATATTGGGCCTTATCAATAAATGGCGATGAATTCGAATAAGCTTCTCCTCGGGAAGGGAAAGTTCTACCTCTTTGAGAGTTCTCCACGTGGTTCGGAATTTGTCTGTAGTTATCGCATAAACGGTGTCAGAATCTACTTCAAAATATGAAACTCGTTTTATATCGACAAACAGCAATCCACTACCAGCCTTGATAGCAATTTTGTGCTCCCGAAGAGGTGAAATTTTAGTGTCATTGCTTTGAATGTTGGTTTCTGGTTTGTTATGGTTTAGTTTAGATAGCCTGACTAGGGTTTTTGAGAGGCGCTCGGCTGTGACCGGTTTAATAATGTAATCGATGGCCGCGAGCTCAAAGGCCTGCAATGTGTAATGCGTATATGCTGTTATAAAAACAACGCGAGGGAAATTTGGTAGCTCTGCAAGGGCCTCGAATGAAGTTAAGCCGGGCATTTGAACATCTAAAAATAATGCATCTATTTCTGACATTTTTGGGGCCCAGGTGATTAGTTCATAGCCACTTTTTACTTCACCGATTACTTCGCAATCGGCCTCCATTAGCAATCGTACTAGTCGTTGTCTTGCAATGGGCTCATCGTCGGCAATTAGAGCTTTGAGTGACATTCAGATTGTCCTCGGAAACGAAATTTTAGCATAGACCCAGCCGTCTAGGTGTTCAATTTTAAAATTTGCAAGACCCTCATAAGCTATTTGAAGTCTACCTTTAATGTTCATGAGCCCGATTCCATTTCCATGCGAACCAAAAGGGGCTAGGGAGAGATTGATAATTTCACTCGTTATTTGCGATTCTCTGTATATAATGGATACTTTTATCTGTTTAATTCCATGTCTATCGAAATCTCCGTGCTTGATTGCATTTTCCAGTAGTTGTTGAATAATCAAAGGTGGAATTTGAATCTCACGTGTTGCTGGATCAATCGCTATTTCAATATTTAAATTCGATTTGTAACGAATTTTTTCGACTTCAATATATTTAAGTAGTAGCTCGTACTCTAGCGAAATCGGTATGCGTCTGCGAGTGCTTAATTTTTCAAAAAGACGATGGAACTCAACTAATTTTATCATAGCCTCATAACCGTCGATTGGGCTCGAATTCATTAATTCGATTATCCCATTAAGGCAGTTTAGTAACATATGAGGTGTAACCTGAGCATTTAGTGGGGCCCATGCCACTTCGCTGGCCTGAGCATGGGCTTTGTTTTTTAGCAGTCTTAATAGTTCGAAACGTGCCAAAATATAGCCGATCGCACAATATACTAAAATCATGAGTATTGATATACATATTGAAATAGCTGTTGCCTTCGCTTGTGTATTGGATTTTGAGTATGTTTGGATGATAATTGTAAGTTCTTTTATTGAGGTATAACTGCGAAGTAGGTTTATAAGAAAAATTGCTGATGAAAAAATTAAACTTTGTGTGAAGCCTTTGAGTAGACTGGGGCGTAAAGAACTGTCCCCGCTCCAAAGCCATGGGAGGGGGGAAAATAAAGCTAACGCATGTATGTGAAATATCAATAATAAGAACCTTATTATAAATTTGAATAAAAACCTATAATTAAATGAACTTGTTTTCAATTCAAAATAAAAAATTACAAATGTAATTAAAATTGTAATCCCCAAAACGATTGGCTGCCTGCTTCTTTCTATAAATATTGTAGTTATGTCAGGTGTAGTCATCTTGAAATAGTTCCTATCGATATGATAAACTTGTCATTGATTGTATCTCCTAAAAGGATATAATCGGATTTCCCAAATACTGCTTGAAGTCGCTTTGTTGTATCAACCCAAATTGGGTGGCTGATAATTATTTTCCCGCTTTTAGGTGTCCAAATTTCAAGCAGGCCACCAGTATGATAGGCTTCTATTTTAAGATGTATTTCAAGGGAAGTATAGCCTGAGTCTATGAGTGTCTCAATAATTGGATGTAAAATAAGTGGCGGAATTCGGTGGCATAAAGCTCCCTCTTCAATGACCCATTGAATATTGATTGTTTTGTTGAAAAATTTTCTGACTATGGTAAGATATTTTTTTAAGAATTCAAATTCTTCGTCAACAGTTATAAGAGGAGAATTGAAATTTAGTAGCCATGATGTATAAAGATTTGAAATCGTAATTAGGGCGTCTTTTGTATGTCTGTGGTTTCTTTCATTAAGTTGGCGTTCGATGACGTCTATTAACATGCCGGGAGGGAGATTTTTACCATGATTTGCCCATTCGAACGCCCTTGTTTCGTTAGTACTGGAGGACATTTTATTTGATTCATTCTCGAAAAATGCTATGCAATAACCAATCGTTAGAAATACTAAAATCGATGAAAAAAAATTACCAAACAACATTGTATTTATACTGTCTGGATCGCCGTTTGAGAGCCTTGAGCCTAGGTATTCAGCAATCGTGACAGGGATAGTGTAAATACTGGCATATAACAATATCTTTCCACTAATGGTCCTTATTGATTTGAATACGTTACTCGATTTGTGGCCCTGCCATGGTATGGTCGAGGCAAATATTGATAATAATAACAATGAAAAAACAATTATTATAGATTCAATATCTGGTAGGCACTCTAAAAAGATATAATGAAATCCACAGTATATGATGGTTATGATTCCCAAAAATCCCCATCGGTTGAGGGAGATTGCTCTTTTTACTATGAAATCTTGCAAATCATCGGTTGGTTTAGTTTTTTTAATAATTGTGTTTTGCTGAGTAGGTTGCAACATACTGATCCCTGTTCACTAAGTTATATTGCAAATTGATGAAAGCTGCAATGAATTGATTGATGTTTATCAGAATTGATTCTTCAGTTTTGACTTGTTGGCGCACCTTAAGATAACGCCTAAAGGTTACTATCCTGAATGTCGGCAATGTTAGATTGTTTTTCTGGTGAAATGGCGAATTGGGTCGGCCAAGTGGTTAAATTCTGCGGTGAATTTTGATGAGGATTTAAATGTGCCAACTTAAGTTGTTATTTGGGGGAATATTTGTGAGATTAAGGCAACTTTCCGGTAATCCTTGATGCATCCTATAGTTCGGTTGCCGTGCGAATATGACCACTTTGGCCTTGAATTATGTCATTTCGGCCGCCTCCTTTCAACCCTCTCGTCGATCCTCTTGGTTTCTTGAATACGATCAGAGTTGGGCAGTTTTAGACCTAATGAAATGTGATGACCGTGATTATGGTCTCTATAATAAGGAATCTAAGATTGTATGAATAAAACAGTCGGTTTCAATTCGAGGTCCATTGCATTCCTTGTGCTGGCCATCCTGTCAACGGCATTTGTGTCGGTTGATTGTGGTGGGGGGGGCACTGCCAGCAAAAGTGGAATGCCCAGCACGGTAGCACCGATCATCACTACACAACCTCGGGATCAGATCGTTACCTTAGGTCAGCCTGGAAATTTCAGCGTGGTGGCGAGTGGCACTGCGCCCCTGAGCTACCAGTGGAAGCGCAATGGAACAATTATCAGCGGGGCGACCTCGGCCAACTACGCCATGGCTGTGACAACGAGCGCTGACAATGGTGCCAGTTTCACGGTGACAGTGAGCAACAGCATAGGGAGTGTCACGAGCAACGCGGCGGGACTTACCGTTACAAGCGCATCGGAGGCACCGAGCATCACTACACAACCTCGAGATCAGATCGTTACGTCAGGTCAGCCTGGAAACTTCAGCGTGGTGGCGAGTGGCACTGCGCCCCTGAGCTACCAGTGGAAGCGCAATGGAACAATTATCAGCGGGGCGACCTCGGCCAACTACACCATGGCTGTGACAACGAGCGCTGACCATGGTGCCAGTTTCACGGTGACAGTGAGCAACAGCATAGGGAGTGTCACGAGCAACGCGGCGGTACTTACCGTTACAAGTACATCGGAGGCGCCGAGCATCACTACACAACCTCGAGATCAGATCGTTACGTCAGGTCAGCCTGGAAACCTCAGCGTGGTGGCGAGTGGCACTGCGCCCCTGAGCTACCAGTGGAAGCGCAATGGAACAATTATCAGCGGGGCGACCTCGGCCAACTACACCATGGCTGTGACAACGAGCGCTGACAATGGTGCCAGTTTCACGGTGACAGTGAGCAACAGCATAGGGAGTGTCACGAGCAACGCGGCGGTACTTACTGTTACAAGTGCATTGGGGGCACCGAGCATCACTGCACAACCCGCACCGGTAACGGCTCCTTACGGTGGGAGGGCAACTCTTTCTATTTTAGCAGTGGGTGCTCCAGAGCTTTCCTATCAATGGTATTACAGGCCTGACTCATTTGATGTGGAACCAACCGCAATTCCTGGTGCCACATCACCTCAATTGACATTGCAAGGTGAAGATCTAATAAAAAAATCAGATGGCCTGATATGGGTAAAGGTATCAAACACATTTGGTTCAATCGATAGTGAGGTGGTATTTGTCAGGGTTGCACCATTTCGGATCGATTCCATTTCACCTCTTTCGGCAAGGCAAGGCGATATTGTCACAGTGCGTGGGATAGGGTTGACCTCGGTTACCAAAATTATGATTGCAGGTATTGATGTTGTAACTCAAAAAGGAGGGGGGGATGACCAAATATCATTCACAGTACCTCCATCTACAATTTCATCAAAAATTGAGTTTGCTTCAAGTAAAACCGTGGTTTTATCTGATCAAGTATTGAGTATTACTCCCTTATTCAGGGTAGATAGTTTTTCAAATGAATGGAGTTATCACAGTTGGCATGCTCAGGATCAGCCAGCTGTGATAACCTTGGTCGGAAGTGGTTTCAGGGACCTTGTATCAGCATCCCACAATGGTAAGCCATTGACCATTACTTCAAGAACTGAGACATCAGTAACCTTTGCTTTGCCGTATTATTGGCAGGGAGGAAGGGGCTATGTGAATAAACCGATTGTTCTTGTGCATTCAAATGGGCATCAAATGGAAACGACGCAATCATGGAAGGTTGTTCACAAAATGATATTTACAGACCCCAATAACGGTTCAATTGGTGGACTTTATTCGGGGGCAATTGCATGGGGGGAAAGGCCGTATCTGGCTAATTTTTTGGCCTTTACGACTAACCTTAAAATTAGGTTTGCTAATGGTGTAGAGGTTGTGGTTGATCCAATCGATTTGTCAAAAATTGGGCAAAATTTACCCTTTTTGGTGCCTCAGAATGCTTCAACTGGCACTATCGTGATCCTTGGTGATCGTGGTCCTGACGATGTGGCCACTGGACCGATGCCCAGTCTGATAGTCAAAGAAAGGGCAACCGCGAGTGACCCAAGTCGAGTTTATCGTAGCGGCATCGGACAAAATGTAGAAGTTCCCGGCAAGAATCTGGGGTTGATAACTGGCCTTCAGATTGCAGGGAACTCGGTATCAATCCCGGACGGAGGCTATTCGAATCTGCTTTCCTTTCAGGTCCCGCCAGGAATTGGTTGTGGAGGACAAATAAAGGTCCTGACGCCTTATCAGGGATGGACTGTTGTCGGTTATGTGGCTCGCGATGGGTGCGGAGATGCCCGTATCGCCGGAGTTGATGTTGGACAAAGAATAATGCACACCCAAGTAGGATCTCCTTACCAAAGATTGGTTCCTGGAATAGACGCAGTTGTGCGCGCATATCTAGTTTCAACACAAGCAGGTGTAACTCCTCCGAAGGTTCTATTAGCCAAGATATTTAACGGCTTAACTTTTAAGGGCGACCTTCCGTTGACAGGAGGCCCAACTCTTCTGCCGCAACTTGCGAATAATGCTACGTTATCGTATGACACAAGAAGCATACATGGAAATGCTTTTTCAGCCATAATACCTAAGGAATGGGTGAACCAAGGGCTTCGGGTAGTCGTGGTTACTGACCCCGACTCTTTGAATACTGGTAAGAGTAGTCAAATGGAGGTGACACCCACTGTAGGTCTGCCGGTCGATCCGCCTGATATCGTGTTGGTAGATTTAAGGACTCAGTCAAAAACCTTGGTTCCATCTATGCCAACAATTGAACAATATCGTGAATCGATTAGAATGACAATCCCTGTAGTAGCTGATGATATCCGTATTTCGGTAAGACCTGAACCATTACAGGTCGGGAGTGCTAATGGTCAAAATACAATATTAATTCCATTCTCTGCAAATGGAGCGGCGCTATACGACATGGCGCTGGTGAAAGAGATTGAGGCCCCCGGAGAGGGGGTTATATATAGCGGTGTCTATTATTCTCCAGACGGAGGGGGTATTGGCTATTCACCTGGTAGCGCCAACATTTCTGGTGACTATGGTGGAATATTTAATCTGAGCCCTCGCGGTGATTATAGTTGCGCTGGTGTAATGATGCACGAATTGAGCCATAACTTTAATTTGGGCCATGTCAGAGGTGCATCTGCTTGTAGTCTGCCACTCAGTATCATGAGTGATTACCCCACGGCCTATAATGGAAGGCTTTATGATTTTTTGGATCCGGCGGCACCTATTTTTAGGAACCCTTTTGACGGTAATGTCGTGCCGATAGCCAGTACATTGCTCGCAGATGATTATATGTCATATTGCAGCCCAAGACTCTTTTTGTCGGATTTTAGTTGGAATAAATCTCGACAGTACTTAGAGGAAACCTATCCACAAGGGTGGAAAACTCACCCTGCAGCAGGTGTGGGCCATAGCTTAAGTGCGATTCCCGACTCCGGCGAGCGCGTGGCAGCTACATTGATGATCGCTGGTATTATAAACATTGATGACGATAGCTATAGGGTGCTTAATATTCATAAATTTCTATCTTCTGAGTCAACCTCAAAGCAGAAAAAAGTGGCTGAGTCTAAATATACTATGGTTGTGAAATTCTTAGATGGTTCCGTTGTGAAAAGGATAATTAAGGGTAGTAATATTCCAGACTGTCAACCCTCTGAAATTCATTTTTTTGAGCAATTCTTGGAGACAGCATTACCCGAGTCAATCGATATCTGGAGCGGAGATCACCGACTTACGGCCAAGGATGGGGTTTGGTCTAGTGGTTATGGTGGCGTCAGGTTCTCTCCATCTGCTATTCGGGATTCGACCATGGGAGATTCTGCGGTTGGTGCTAATAATAGACGATTGGCCTTGAGTTGGAAAATTATAAATGACCGACTTGTTTTGAGTTGGTCCAATTGTATTAAGGCGGCATCAATAGAGTTGTGTCAAGGTGGAAGACGGCGAATATTGGCATTAGAAATCACTAGTAATAACTGGGAATTCCTGCTAAATAATCAATATGCTGATACGGATCGATTGGAAATCACGTTATGGGACGGTTTATCATCAGAATTAGTTGTAGTTCCATTGGATTCTGCCATCAAATAGTAACGATAGGATTAGGTGTTTAGAAATTGGCACTAATTGATAACAAGATGAATTTGGGAGTGATATAGGGGGAGATTCCACAGACTTTAGTCCACGTCGGAGAATTTGGCATGTTTGTAGGGATTGTAAAAATTTTGATAAGTGGATTTTTATGTTGCATCTTATGGGGCCCTTGCCGATACAAGTATGGACCGATTAGGTGTGTTAAAATTTATAATAATGATATTATTTTCAATTTTAAACCTAGATGGCGGCGAATTGATTTCGCCGCCACCCCGAGAATATCATTGGTTTCAACACGATTATATCCTGAACTTGTCGATGATTATAATTGTTGGAATTATTGCGCATATGCAATAGTGGTTTGGAGTGAAAAACTGTTCCCTACTAAAGTAAATGAATTTTTGACGATGAATGTTAATGACAATTACAGCGCATTTCATTCCCCACTATTTAATAGTGCTGACATAGTAATTCACCGGTTGGAGGACATGAGTGTGTTCTCGGTTCCGTATACTCCGGCGGTCTATAACTTATTTGAAAACATATGGCTGCGTAACCTTAATTTGAGGAATTTGCACGCCTTTAGGGACGATACTTTCCGGTATATTCACGGTATGCTGATCATTAAGAATATTCATTTCCTAATGGGCATTACGGCTCGGGAGAGAGCGGGCTTTGAGGCTGTTGTGGATCATTTTTGGCGATCCGTGAATCATTATAATGAATTCGCTAACAGAATTCAGAGACTTTGGATTGGGTTTACTAACGGACTCTACCGCCTAAATGACCTTACTGAACTGATTTCATCACCCTCTCCTTATTCAGTGGTTCTGTCGCTGCCAGCAGTAGATGTTTTTGCTCACCTCGAGAATTTAAACTTCCTCCAAGGCATGCTCATGCCACTGCGTATTTTTAGCCCTCGTGTTCAATATATTGTTAAGGGAATTGGCAGCCAGTCAACTGAGATGATTATCGGCAATATGCCTAATATAATGAATTTGCAAATGAGCGGGTACCGCTTTTTAGCCTGTTTGACCATGGATGGAATCAGTGGACATTCATTCGCGTCACGATTACAACAGAAGTCATACAACCGGCTCGCATTACAAGCACTAGGAGTGATATCAGTTCTTGCCACTTTGATTGTTGTATGGCGGTGGAGAATTACGATTCTTCAGAAGAGGAACCACTCTCTTGAGATTGAGGTTGGCCGTCGTACTGAACGCTTGCTTCAAAAAAACAGGGAAATAGAAGACGCGCACACACAAATCCGAAAAACACTTGAGGCACGAATTCAACATACACTTGGGATTGTCCATGATCTACGTGGACCTCTTACTTCAATTTCGCTAATTGTACAAAGCATAGATGGTGAGACTGTTGTATTTAATGATCGTATGCTTGGTATTATCAAAATGGAGGCGAAACGTTTGGAACAGTTGGCGGGTCGACTCCTTGATGCTTCGAGATTACAGCATGTATTACCAGCCTCGAGGTTACGCCTTATAGTGCCTTCACAAGCTATCGAGGGATTAGTTGATGGTTTTAAAATTCGGGCAGAAGCAGTTGGGATACGTTTTCACTATCAAGAAACACCTTCGTCTAGGGATGTTCGCATATTGGGTGACCCACTAGGGCCTGTTTTCAAAGTCAAGAAAGGCAAATGGACGTAAGGGGTTGTACAAATTGCCTAACTGCGGTACCTCATGGGTATGACGTTGAGGTAGAGCGTGGCGAGAACTTTTCTGACTGAACGAATGTGGGCCAGGCTAGAGCCTCTGCTGCCGAGCGAGCAGGGTGGAATGGGGCGCCCTCGCCTGGACAATCGCCCCATCGTTGAAGCGATCCTCTGGAAGCACAGAACGGGAGCGCCCTGGAGAGATTTGCCTGAATCCTTCGGACCTTGGAACACGGTCTTCACGCGCTTCAATCGGTGGAATCGGAGCGGAGTCTGGCAGCGGGTCCTCGAAGCCCTTCGAGGTGAAGCGGATTGCGAATGGGTCATGGTCGACGGAACCGTTATCCGCGCCCATCAGCATGCGGCTGGTGCAAAAGGGGGACCTACATCCAAGGGCTTGGCCGCTCGCGCGGCGGTTTCTCGACCAAAGTCCACCTGATCGGGGATGCCCACGGCAACCCCGTCGATTTCGTGCTGACACCAGGCCAGTCGCACGAGAGCAAGCAACTCGGAAGCCTATTAATGGGCCGGGAGGCCGGGGCTGTTCTCGGTGATCGTGCCTACGACGGAAAGTCCTGCCGGGATCAGATCGCGTCTATTGGAGCAGAGGCAGTTGTTCCACCTCATCCATGCAGGAAGGATCCAGCCGCCTTCGATAAGCATTTCTACAAGGCCCGCCACGCCGTCGAGAACCTGTTCGCGAAGCTCAAACAATACCGAAGCCTCGCTACCCGTTACGACAAAACCATGCGCAACTACAGCGCCATGGTCGCCATTGCCTGTGTCCTTACCTGGCTCCGACTTTGAAAACACACCCTAGCCCTTCAGCAGATTCTTCTGAATTTGGTCGGAAATGCATTAAAATTCACAAAGGAAGGTTCCATTGAGGTGCATTCCTGGGAACGGGATGGTAAATGGATCCTAGAAACCCGTGACACCGGGCGAGGTATGAAACCTGAAGAAATTGCCACCATTTTTCAGGCCTTTACTCAGGCTCAAGCCGGGGATTTGATTGAGGGCTGGGGCCTTGGTTTGAGTATTGTCAAGGGACTTGTCGATCAACATTCTGGGAATATTGAAGTGGACAGTCAGCCTGGATTCGGAACAGCTTTCCGAGTGATAATCCCCATACCTTGACCTGGCCCGGATTTCTTATGCAGTTCGGATTTGGACGATCTGGCCTTGGAAGAGGGTTGGTCAATTCAGGGTGCTTCCAAAGGATGGCATAAACGAAGGGGCGGTTCTGAAGATTCGGCCTTCCTCGCCCATTGAAGAGGGTTCGTGGCATTCGCTCCCTGTCGTTGCCAATGGGGGTGTTCAGCCGTGTGACTGGTGGGCTGACCTCCTATGGCCGAATGAGGCTGGTGGTGATTGTAGTCGGCCCTGAGAAACACATTGGGGCCAGATCAGACGGATACCGGCGGCCTTCGCCCGCCCTCAGCCAATCCCGGACCGCATTCCGGGACACGCCCATCTCCAGGGAGATCCGCTTTGCTCCCCACCCCAAGGCCCTCAACGCGAATACCTGCGCCACTGCCCCCTCACCCAGCATCGTGGCCTCCGGTCCCCGGTTGCCAGGATCCTGCCTCTCCACTTCCATCACTTACCCCCTTCCTTAGGGGGTCAGATTTCGTGTCGCCAGGGGGTCAGTTTCTGATGTCGCCTGACATGAGCTTCCGCTCCACATCCCGCTGCACCCTTCCGGCTATGGTCTTCAGACTGCGGAGCACCTTCCTGGCCCGCTTGAACTGCCGGGCCTTCGCATGCCCTTCGTGCTTTCGGAAACCCCACTCCATGAGCTTGCGGTAGCTCTGGCGGAGCCTGATGCCCTCGGCTTCCGCGATCCTCAGCATGGCGGCATCGACCTTCCGATACAGTCTCGCGTCTGTCGGGTGCTGGATCGCCTTCGGCTGCACCGTCGTGTCCACGATGACCTTTTCGAAGCTCCGCTCCGTGATGGTGCCCGTGGCTTTCCCAGCGCTGATCGTGGCCTGAAGCAGCTCCTCCACCCCCTTCTCGCCGATGCGGCCCCGCCAGCGCGTCATCTGCGAGGGATGGATCGGGAAGTGGTGCTGGAAGAACTCCTCGCCACAGAAATGCTGCCAGTAGGGGTTCTCCACCCACCCCTTCACCACCTGCTCATCCGACAGCCCGTAGGTGTGCTTCAGCAGGTGCAGGCCCGCCATCAACCGGACCGGAATGCCAGGACGCCCGAGGTCCGGCACATACAGGCGGCCGAATTCCGCCGTCAGGTCCTCCCAGGGAATTACCGCCGCCAGCCGCACCAACTCGTGGTTCGGGTCCAGCGCCAAGTCCAGCTTCCAGCCGATCACCGGCTGCTCGCTCGTCGTACGCCTCGGTTTTGGCTTCATCCGTACACCGGAAAATCGGGGGTCTCCCCTCACTTTCTGGTGTACCAGATATGCCTTAAGTTCCCTTAAATCCTTGCCGAATCTAAACCTGTGACTTGTTCAGGGCCGACTACCTAGCGCTTCCACCGGTAGATTGTCTGACAGGAAATACCCTAATCTCTGGGAGGGTGCCAGGAGGTATTGCCTCATTCTCCACCTACTTTAATGCTAATACGGGGGCAGTGCGATCCCGTTCCTGATCCTCCGTGGCTGGAATCAGGTGCCTGCGAGGCGAACCCGAGACGGCACGCCCATCCGGTCAATCTGGTCGATCCGTGAAATAGTAAATGCGGATGAAGGCTTCCTGGTTTTCAAAGGACCAGTGCACATCCCTGTGGTATGCCACCGCCTCCTGCACGTCACCGGCTTCCAGCAGCGTTATCAACTGCTCGTGTTCTTTTACGGAGCGCTCCTCCCAGGCCTTAAGGAACACCTTTCGAAGTGGCCAGTAATAAAGCCGGTGCTTGTAAGACTGCACCAGTGCGGTGAGGTGCGGGTTGGCGCAGCGGTCCAGGAAAACACTGTGGAAAGCAGTGTTATGGTCGTAGTAAAGGGCGTAGTCCTCCGATTTGATTGCCTGGATCATCACCTTGTTCGAAGCCTTCATCTTGGCGAGATCAGCCTTGGTGAACGCGGCACCCGTGGAGGCTATGGCTGCGGACTCCAGAGCCCCCACCACCTGGTAAATGTGGCGGATCTCCTCCAATGTAAGAGTCTTCACCCGGAAGCCGCGACGCGGCAGGATTTCCACGAGGCCCTCGGCTTCGAGTTGCAACAAGGCATCCCTCAATGGTGTGCGGCTGACTCCTAGCTGCTGGCTTAAAGCTCCCGTGTCGAAGAAGGCCCCCGGTTGAAGTCGCCCCTGGTTGAGCTCAGTGCGGAGGTAGTCATACACCTGCTCTCTCAGCGACTGGGTCTGCAGGATCGGTGCCTCCATGAAGGTGGACGGGTTTCCGGGCTGAGGGGCTTTTTTCATTCGCATGGCTGATGTGACCTCTGCATCGACAACGGGCGACAAATCCCGGCAAGGGAATTCCAAAGCCCAGGCTACCCCATCCGCACTGGCTGCACGTCACCGACTTACACCCCATTAGAGGGTGGTCGCATGGGGACCTCCCAGGTTAACGGGAAGGGAAAACAAAAAAAGTATTGACGCACGGCATGTGATGCATCAGATTTTCATAAGATTTTTCTTGAAACTTGTTCATCACTGGGCGGAATCACCCAGGCCACACGGACAATTGATCCTTTGAAACAAAACAATGCAAGTAGCATCATGTATTTCCTGAATATTTAATGAATGTAATGTATCACGTTTTAAAACCAAATCGAGGTTCGCTTATCTTCCAGTCCTGCAGGAACCAAATACCCACTTCCACTATCCAAGGAGGTTAAATGTCCACCCATTTTTCACGTTGCGCGGCCTTTGCCATGATGGCTTTAGGCGCCCTCTATGGTGCAGAGCATGAAACTCTGCCTTATGGTGCCGAGTTCAAACTACGTGCGGGTTACGGGCTCTCAGATCCGGATCGTCTCGGTGGCGCGTTGGCAGCTGTTACAGTGGGCGCCTTCCACTCATTAGGATCGGGCCGCATCAGCGCGGAGCTTGGCTATCAATGGAAGTCGGGCAATCAGTATCAGGTCAGCGCAGGCTCCCCTTTCCCTGGGGAGAGGTCGCCAGACTATGGGGCTGACAGCCGCCGAAACAGCCTTAGCGGCGTTGTTTTCCGGCTAGGTTATGCGCATCCCGTGTTCTCGGATGGCCTGTATTTACAGGGCGGACTTCAGGCGGGAGGCGCCAGGTTCACCCACGAATACGTTGGCGAGTGGCAGGATACGGTGTCCGGGAGGTATGACGACTCCTTCAATGGAACTCCCACCAAGAGTGCGTATGGAATTAGCCCCTTCGTTGGAGTGCGCTGGGATGTTTCACGCGATTCCGGCCTCGAGTTCAATGTTCTGGCTCAGAGCTATACCTCGCTGAAGTTTGTTCATACCCCGGGCGCGCCATTGGTTCTGGGTGCCGGGTCAGCCAGAAAGCCGTTCTTTCAGGGGGACGGGCTGGTTGAACAGAAGCACTCGATCTTGCACCTCGATTTGGCCTACATCTTCCGTTTCTAATCCCGATAGCTGATGAACATGAGGTTAACCATGAATACCAAGCGATTTTTAAGCGGCCTTGCCATGCTGTTGGCAGGAGGTGCCTCACTCTCCGCTCAGGTTATGTCAGGTGCCATTTCTGGGACCGTTGTGGATGAACAGAACCGTCCAATTTCCGGGGTCACGATTCGGATCTCCAGCTCAACCTTAATCGCGTCGCGCACCGTTGTGTCCGATTCAAAGGGCCAATACCGCATACCGCTCCTACCACCAGGGAATTATTCCTTGGTATTCAATAGGACCGACTACCTGACCATAGGTGCCACAAACTTAAGGATCGGCCAGGATTCGACTCTGGTTCAAAACATCACACTCAAGAAGATCCCTGAGGCACAAGCTCTAGTCGCCGTTGAAGGCACTGCTCCAGGCGTGATTGCCAAGAGCGAAACGACCACCGGTACCAGCATCGGCAGCGATCGCCTGATCGCTCTTCCCACCGGGAACCGTGACTATGGTGGTGTAGCCGACATGTCGGTGGGCATCGTGTCGGGGCGAGGTGGCGGATACTCGGTCCGCGGCGGTACCACCAACAGCACCAACTTCCGAAAAAATGGAGTAGATGTTGTCGATCCTGTCTCGAACTCGGTCTCTCTAACCACAGTGGTTCCAGATAACATCGAGGATCTTCAGGTCGTGCTCTCTCCCCTTCACCCTCGAAACGGTAGGGCGCTTGGTGGCTCGATCAATGTGACAACCAAGAGTGGAGGCAACACATTTACAGGCAGCGTTCGCAGCAGTCTGTGGTCCAGCGCATGGAGTGCGCGGAACGTGAATGAACAGTTCGGCTCAGTGGAAAACCTCAACAGGAATTATCAGGTCGTTATTGGCGGGCCAATCATCAAGGACATGCTCTGGTTCAATGTAGCCAGCATTTTCAAACCCTTAGACAGGTTCCCAGGAACCGTCCCTGACCAAGGATTAAACCTTAACACCTATAGTCGGCCAGCTCGGTCGACCATTCCCGTCCTCGATCAGTGGATCCTGGCCGGCCCGGGCAATGGCTTCTACTGGGCGGGCGATCCGCGGTCCGGTGGGATCACACAGGGCGCGCCGTATGTAGGGACTGCTGATCAAAGATACCTCGAGTACAAATTGACGTACAGTCCCCATGCTGACCACACAGTGGAAGTGAACGTTACTGATGATCGCGAGAGCTTTACCAATACAGTTGGAAGGCCCAATTACGTGCTGGCCCTTCGGCAATTGGGGGACCAGATGGATACCTGGAAGGCCAGGGGTATTAACTACCGCGGATTCTTTGGAAGTAATACATCCCTTCAGGTCACCTATGAGTCCCAGAATTCCGTCATTGCGTGGCCATTAGGTGACACTGGTGGGGGTGGAACGGGCGAAGCGGTATATATGGTCTTCGACAAGCCCGCGGGTCCCCTGATTTCCTATCAGCGCTACGCCACCATGGGTACGGGCTACAACCCCATCCCTGAAGAACGTGGGTCATCAAATGGCCGCATTGAATTGAAGCGTATTTTCGAGTTTTCTGGTACCCACGATGTGGATCTTGGCATCGACTACTATAGGGCGCGCCGCTTTACGGGTGATCAGGGCGGGGGAAGAAATCTGCTTGTCAACAGTGTTGGGGGCGGTTTCCGCAACCCGGTCACAGGTGAGTGGCTTTTTGCCGCCGTGAATTGGCAAGGAGCTAAAGGCTATGGCCAAAGCAACTCAGGAAACAGTGGCATCGCACCTGTGATTTTCCAATGGGTCGGGAAAGACGGTGTCTCAACCAATCAGAACAGTGCTATTTACTTGGCAGACCAATGGACAATCAGCCCCAAGCTGAACCTCTTCTTAAGTTGGCGCCATGACATGTTCAAGGTGATCGACACAGACGGTGCACAACTTGCTAGATCTTCTGCACCCAGCCCGCGAATCCAGATTCGCTGGGATGTCAAGGGGGATTCCCTTCACCTGCTCGACATGAGTTTCGCCCGCTTCAATAGCGACATCAACATTGGATTCACAGACTTTTTCATTAAAAAGGCCAATGCTCTGTCTGTGCTGCGAGGTTGGAACAAGCAATCTGTGGGGTTGCCAGGACTGAGTGGTGATCCTAGTTTGCTTAACCAAGCCGCGGCCTGGGTGCCGACTTCAGCACTTGTAGACCCTTCCAACTATGGCCCAGCCTATAGTGTCAGTGATAACTCGCGCCAAAACCAAATTCGAGGCACTTTAACAGCCCCTTATGTCTACCAGCTTGAATTGGGCTACCGGCGATCATTCGATGACCGAAGTTGGTTCAGGTTGGGCTTAGTCTACCGGGATTACCGTAATTTCTGGGCAATCGATCACGACCTCAACGACACCAACTACATTGATCTACCCAACCCACTTAATCCTGCTGGACCTGCTTCTCGCCAAGTTCAGACCTATATCTACAATACCGACATATTCAAAAGAGTCTACCACGGTATTGAGGTTGAATGGGAGAAACGCTTAAACAGTGTCCTCACCTTCCAGGGCAACTACGGCTGGAGTCGTCTTGTCGGCAACAATGACGGCGGTGACTCATCCGGCGGTACATACATGGATAATAGCGCCCAGGGCCTGCTCTACAACCGTAGCATCAAACGCGACATGGGTCTTACCCCTCAGGATTACTCCCCTACTGGCCCACTGCTCAACAACGTTGAGCATCGAGCCCGTCTAGTGCTTCTGGCGATCCAGCCCATGGGGATTGGTCGGATAACCTACGCATTAGCATTGAAATACAACAGTGGTAGCAATTGGTCGGCTGCTGCTGCCGCTCCCTACGACTGGAGTAAGGCTACTTTCACGCCTGCTGTCGCAACCACCAATGAAAAGACCTACACCCAGTACTGGTCCGACCGTGGGGCCTACCGCGAGAACGATTACTACCGCTTGGACCTAAAGATCTCCTGGGAAGTTCCCATTTCCATCAAGACCACCCGTTTCATTGGTGATTTGATGGTGGACAACGTTACAAACCGACAGGTGCGCTATGGCTATTACCATGGCTTTAACAATGGAGATAACGGCAACAGTACCCTATGGCTGAGCGATACTCGTTTCGGGTCAGCGCCTAAGGCCCAGGGTAGCTACTTCTACGATTCTCCCCGCTCCTTGAGCTTCAGCATTGGCCTGAAGTTCTGATCGATCAATGGAGACCTTCATGCGCACCTTTTCCCGCACAATCCTGGTTCTTGCCGCGCTCTCCAGCGCCGCTTTGGCCCAATCACCTTTCTCAATCGGTCTTAATGTGATCAAGGGGCTTGATGGCTTGACTAAAGTCACAGATCGGCCAGTCGCCTTTTCTCTCGACCTGGGCTACCAGGGCATATTAGGAGGCACGGAGATCCCCTTCCGTGCCTCGATCGCGTACCACCATTTCCCGGGGGCAGCCACTACTAACGTGAGGCACTTCGTATCTGATGATCCGTTCACCACCAAGGACACGAAGGTATCTGGGGTCGACACCAGTTTGTCGAGCTTTCAGTTGGCTGGAGATATCTATGTGCCCACTCCAATCAAAGCTCTAAAGATCGTTTCCGGCTTCTCACTGAACAAGTGGCATACCAGTAACCCATGGCTAACCTTGGGACATGACTCTGATCCGAACGCAAATTCAATGGCGTCCCATTCGAACGGTGCAGAAATCAAATTTGGATTTCGCACAGGCATCGCTTATGAGGTGAATGAGTGCGTCACCTTGCTGATAAGGTACCAATTTGTATCTCTAGGTAGCACTTATGCTTTGGATGACCGCAAGTTGACTAAGCCTGGAGTTGTCCGCATTGATGAGAAGGTCAACCCAGCTTGGATCGACTTTGGCATCACGTATCGGTTCTAGAAGTTTTTATAAAGAACACAGGGGGAGGTCCCCTGTGTTCTTTATGTTCAGCGCCAATGGAGGTTATCGTGCGCATTCCCATATTTGGGCTATTGCTGATGGGCGATCTTCTGTTTTCACAAGGGGTACCTTCCGACACACACATCAGGGATCCTAAGGCTGAGCTGGGTTCCAGCGAGACCGCCGTTGCTGTACCTGATGATGCGAACCTCCTTGAAGAGGCCACATTGATCATTTCTCCAAACGATCCCGGAGGGGCCGGGCAACGCCTATACCGATTCATAGCAAGCCCGGGAGAAACAATCTCCTGGAAATTATCCTTTCAGTCCGGGCAGCTAGTTCAAAGCCTCCGAACTGTCAAAGCCCCGGGCGCTCCAGTTCCTAGCTTGAATGCCCGCTCTCAGATTGCACGTATGGTCGCTTGGCCGATTTCTGCCAGGAATAAAGCCCTCACCTTCACCAACGAGCAAAAGGAGCCATTACCACTCATTCTAGTGGTTTCAGGTGATATTGGAATTCCATATAAGATAGCTATTGTCAGAACCCGGAGGTAGGCTGAACACCGATCAAGGGCCTTCTCTTTTTGGTTCTTGACAATTGCCAACCGCAAGAAGAAAGTCAACCCGTAACAAGGAATGTTCAGCCGGAACTAAAAAATTATGGCTAAAACTGGAGTTTTATAAAAGGGGCAGGGGGGTGAAATCCCCCTGCTTCCATTTGTAATGGTTGCCCCGGGGAACCTGTCGCTAACGCGGCCCCAGTTGATCGGAGTCACCTATACGGTGGCTTCAGCGCCAAAGTTCCAGCTTTTCCAAGCGTTCCTCCTCCTTTTCCTGGTTTCGGATATACGCCCTGATCTGCTGCTCATCTCGTCCGACTGTCGACACCAAGTATCCGCGTGCCCTGAAATGCTGCTCTGTGAAATTTAGCTGCGCCTCACCGTATACCCGCGCCAAGTGAATCGCGCTCTTCCCTTTGATGAATCCCACCACCTGCGCTACTGCATACTTTGGTGGAATTGCGATTCGCATATGAACATGGTCGGACATCAGGTGCCCTTCCAGGGCTGTGCTCTCTTTCTGCGCTGCCAGCCGCTTGTGACCCAAAACCCGAAAACCAGACCAGGGATTATGTGAAATTCGGGCCTTGGAGGGCACCCTAGAGGGAGCCCAGCCAAGGAGGCAGAGATGCCAAGGAAGGGACATAGCGAGGAGCAGATCGTCTTCGCGTTGAAGCAGGCGGAGAACGGGGCAAAGATCCCTGACATCTGCCGGAAGTTGGGAATTTCAGACCAGACCTTCTACCGGTGGAAGCACCAGTTCGAGGGGCTCGGGGTCTCTGAGCTGCGGGAACTCCGGCAGCTTCGGGACGAGAATGCCCGGCTGAAGCGCCTGGTCGCGGACCTGAGCCTGGACAAGCACATCCTGCAGGAAGTGCTTTCAAAAAAAGTCTGAAGGCCGCGGTGCGACGTTCGCTGGTGGACTGGATCCAAAAGGGCTATGGGTTCAGTGAGCGTCGCGCCTGCGGCCTTGTGAGCATCTGCCGGACAAGCGTCCGGTATAGGCACAGGCGGGACTCGCAAATCCCTTTACGAATGCGGTTGAAGGAACTGGCGGCAGCCCGAGTGCGGTTCGGCTATCGGCGTCTGACGGTGTTACTGCGGCGGGAGGGGTGGCACGTGAATGCGAAACGGGTCTATCGGATCTACAAGGAGGAGGGGCTGATGATCCGCACCAAACTGCGGAAGAAAATCGCACGGAGAAGGCCACTCATCGTAGAACGGGCCAAGGCCCCGAATCAGCGCTGGAGTATGGATTTCGTGGCGGCCCGACTTGATGATGGGAGACCCTTCCGGATCCTGACGGTAGTCGACCAGTTCACGAGGGAATGCGTGGCGATCCGGGGCAAGCCCAGGTTGAATGGCAGCGATGTGGCTGATGTCCTGGACTTGGCGGTTCGGGAGCGGGGCAAGCCCACATCGATCACTGTGGACAACGGAAGCGAATTCGCTGGGAAGGTGATGGACGCCTGGGCAGATGCCAGGGGCGTGCACCTGGCCTTCATCCGGCCAGGGAAGCCCACGGAGAACGCCTTCATTGAGAGCTTCAACGGCAGGTTGAGGGATGAGTGCCTGAACACGGAGATATTCCGGTCCATGGCAGAAATCAGGGGCAAGCTGGCCGCCTGGCGCTACGACTACAACCACCGCAGGCCACACAGCGCACTGGACGACCAGACACCGGCCCAGTTCGCAGCCCAGAATCCCGCGCCCGCAGGAGAAGGCCCGCCCCGAGGGGCGGGCCTTCTCCTGCCTGATTCACCTGGTTTGTGTGAGGGCGTATCCTGATTCGACCAACCCGCTCCCAAGGCCTAAAACACTGGCCAAGGGGACTCTCAGAGGTCCGATCTTCCACATTGAACCTGCGCTAGAAAACCGGGGCGGATCAGCTGATTCGGGGCCTTGGCCCGTTCTACGATGAGTGGCCTTCTCCGTGCGATTTTCTTCCGCAGTTTGGTGCGGATCATCAGCCCCTCCTCCTTGTAGATCCGATAGACCCGTTTCGCATTCACGTGCCACCCCTCCCGCCGTAGTAACACCGTCAGACGCCGATAGCCGAACCGCACTCGGGCTGCCGCCAGTTCCTTCAACCGCATTCGTAAAGGGATTTGCGAGTCCCGCCTGTGCCTATACCGGACGCTTGTCCGGCAGATGCTCACAAGGCCGCAGGCGCGACGCTCACTGAACCCATAGCCCTTTTGGATCCAGTCCACCAGCGAACGTCGCACCGCGGCCTTCAGACTTTTTTTGAAAGCACTTCCTGCAAGATGTGCTTGTCCAGGCTCAGGTCTGCCACCAAGCGCTTCAGCCGGGCGTTCTCATCCCGAAGCTGCCGAAGTTCTCGAAGCTCAGAGACCCCGAGCCCCTCGAACTGGTGCTTCCACCGGTAGAAGGTCTGATCCGAGATCCCCAACTTCCTGCAGATATCCGGGATCTTTGCCCCGTTCTCTGCCTGCTTCAAGGCGAAGACGATCTGCTCCTCGCTGTGTCCCTTCCTTGGCATCTCTGCCTCCTTGGCTGGGCTCCCTCTAGGGTGCCCTCCAAGGCCCGAATTTCACATCATCCCTGGTCCATTTTTCGGGGTTTGGGTCAGGCTTCATTTGTGCCCCGGAAAAGTGGGAGGCACCCCTCCCATCCTGGTGTACTAGATGTCGGTGCCAACGAGGTTGACCAGCCGGGTAACCGGGGGCTGACCACCTAAGGCCTTGTGGGGCCTGTGGTGATTGTAGAAGTGGAGCCAGGCGCCGAGCGCCTGGTTTCTTTCGTCTGAGTTCTGCCAGGTGGGACCGTAGGCCCACTCTCGCAGGGCCGTCTGGATGAACCGCTCGGCCTTGCCGTTGGTCCGTGGGCGGTAGGGGCGGGTGCGGCTGTGCGTGAGGCCGAAGGCTTCGCGCATGGCCTTGAACGCCTTGGACCGGTAGGGCGAGCCGTTGTCGGTCAGCAGCTTGCGGGCGGTGACGCCCCGGGCCTGGAAGTGCAACAGCGCCCTCTGGAGGAATGAGGCAGTGGTCTCCTTCTTCTCGTCCGGGAGCACTTCCATGTAGCAGGCCCGCGAGTGGTCGTCCGAGCAGACATGGAGCACCTGGTAGCCCGCATCGCGGTTCTTGTGGTGGCGGATGCCTGTGGCGCGGTGGCCCACTTCGTGGAAGTTGGCGAGCTTCTTGGTGTCCAGGTGGAGGAGGTCGCCGGGGGCCGCGTGTTCGTAGCGGTTGTCGGGTTCCTTGGGCTGGAGGTCCGAAGCCTTGGAGATGCGCGCCTTGCGGAGCCAGAAGCCCACGGTGGAACGGGGCACGCCCAGTTCCGAGGCAATCCGGATCGCCGCCTGGCCCCGCCGCCTTCGACCTACGGCCTCGACGACGAGGCCAAGCTCGTGGCTTCGCGCCAGGCGATGCGGCTGGCTGGAGCGATCCAGGAGTCCGGCCGGACCCTCTGTTTTGAACCGAGCGAGCCATCGGTAGGCCCTGCGCGTGCTGATTCCTATGGATTCAGCCGCATCCCGGACCGTCCAGTCCTCCTCCAGAACGCGCTTCACCATTAATGCTCGACTGGCGGGGCAAGACTTTGCTGAACTGTGGAGGTTCACCCGAGGCTCCGAGAAAGCTGTTTGTTGGCGCTTTCAGCTTCCCAGATCTCGGGTGAACAACCTGATTGGCACTTACAACTAGATATATGCCAGAAGTTACCTCAAATCCCTGCCAAATCTACGTCTGCGATTATTCAGGGCCGACTACGTAACATCATCCCCTCAGTCAAAACGATAAGAACGATGAGAAGGTCCATGGATATTGGAACTGCCGACTCAAATACTTAGAATAAGGACGTCAGGAATTTAGAATTCCATTATCTGCCCTCAGCTAATAATCTGTGCGGGGCAAACATTTTGCCGGTCCAGTTCTGCAATTGCATAGGCATAGGCACCTAGAGCTACAGCCCGCGCTGTTCCGAGACGAGTCACGGCGACGCCGATTCGCTTCATGGGGTCGTAAGCAATGTGTCGTCTGTGTGCCCCTGGGACGAGAATGGTTGTGACCTGGCCTTTTAAAAAGGTTTGAAGTTGAGTAGGCTCCTCTAGGTTGAATACCTTAAGCTCCATTCTTGGAACATTTCCCCTGCCTGTGACGCTTGCCAAGTCGCGATTCATTTCCTCTACCATGGATTGGAGAAAGAATTCAGATGCTCCGGCCAATCCACCTCCGATAACGACTATCCCATCTACCATTGTCACGGCATTCGCTGCTGCATCTCCAGCCACTTCACCCATACGGGTATAGGCGTCCTTTGCTGCACCAACATTTCCGGGTCTCGTCCCAGCGGCAATTTCTGCGATCTCCCGTGGATCGGGGGCCTGTTCGTAATTCATGCCACTCGCAACTGCGTAGGCCTGCCGGATGGCACGAATGGATACCCCTTCCTCCGCATAAGAATTTCGATCCAATTTATTCCGGAGGCACCAGATTTCTGCCGCCGCACTATTATCGCCACGAAGCAAGTGTCCTTCGGTTACCACGCCGGCTCCGAATCCTGTGCCGAGCGTAAGACCCAACAGATTACGGAAACACTTTGGACTCCCAGAGCTAGCCAACAATTCATTAATTTTCGGCAATATTCCGAAGAGGGCTTCCCCGTATGTGAAGAGATCTCCATCATTATTAATGTAAACTGGCACACCAAAAGCGTCTTCCAAAAAGGGGCCAACAGCCACCCCACCTCTAAAGGCAGGGAGGTTTTGAAGATCACCAATGATGCCGCGAGCATAGTCAGCTGGCCCAGGAAATGCAAAGCTGATCGCCGCTATTGGGCCGCCTACAATTTGTTTCTGACGATTGAATCCATCTACAAGCGTGGACAGGCAGGCCCCGAGGTCATCAGCATGGCTTGGGAGAACAAGAGGGGCTGATGCTTCCTGCTGATTACGAATGGCATGAAAACTAAATGTAGTTCCGCCAGCGTCCAGGGTCAGAATTGTGCGTGAATCTGCCATGTCAAATCACCTCACATTCCAGTCCATCAGGCTTAAAGCAGAGAGATATACAAAGCAGGCCAATGGAACACAGAATGAAATCGAAAGCTCCCCGCCTCCCAGTTGTCCCATTACAAGAGGAAGTAAGGCACCACCACTGATGGCCATGCACATAAGTCCAGAAAGTTGACTAGCGCATTCAGGCTTTGTCTCCACCGTAAGACTAAAGAGCATGGGCCAAATATTCGCGAAACCCAACCCACTGAGGATGACCCCAGGGAGCGCCAAGGGCTTCGCGCCAATCGTTAAGCACAATAGCCCAGCCAATCCAAGCCCGGTACTAACTCGAAAAAAATAGCTCGCGGGAATTTTTAGACCGGCAGCCACTAGGCGCCCCAATGTGAGGCACGCGAAAAACACCGTTGGACCAGTCAGCGCTGCAACCCTTTCACCCATTCCAAATCGCGCCATGAACGGTTTTAAATAGGTCGCCATGCAGACTTCGGCGCCAACATACAAAAATATGCCCATTACCGCTTGAGCGAAGATCGGCTCTCTTAACAGGGTCAGGGAACTAGAGATACTTGAGGGTGCCTCAGCCTTCGTTTCCTGTATCTTCAGGGTTGCCACCAAAATCAGCGCCAAAACCATTAAGGCAAAAAAAATGGGAAAAGCGCCTCGCCAGCCCATGGTTGAAAAAACTGTAATAGATGTCACTGCAGTTACAAGAAAAGCACTTGCTGTCGATCCTACACCCTTGATGCCCTGGGCCAAGGCAAGATTGCGACTGTATGCTCCCGCAGGGCTCACATCGCGCATGATGGGATTTCCTGCCACTTGAAGGAGCGTCGTTCCTGCTCCCAATAACGTAATAGATATCAACAAAAGAGGAAGGGGTGGACGAAAGAATGTCGGCACGGCCACACCCGCAGTGCAAAGAGTCAAGCCGAACAGGAGTGTCCTCTTTTTCCCAAGGCGCGCGGACATTACACCCCCTGGAACACTGAATACGGCGAAGGCAGTGAAAACAAAGAATGGCATTAGCGCAGCCATTTTTAGGTTTTGCGACACTTGACTTGACAAGGGCGCCATCGCGTCAGCCACACCCATCAAGAGGAAGACAAGAAAGACGGGTACTGCCCGGAAGTTCATGGTGACCTCATGGAGAAGGGTTGGTCTTTTTTCAGACATCTGGTATATCATACTCTGGATATCAGATGGGAGATCTGGAATGCAACGGAGCCTGCTTGTTATGTTCAGCCTGCTCTTCACCTCTTTGCTCCTACGGGCGAACGATGTGCCCCTGACCGGCCTATGGCGGATGAAGGATTTTTCTAAGGGGGTAGGCGTTCATTTGGGAATTCACCTGCCTAAAGGGTCACGTCTTGGTTTCATGCCTGTCACTGTCCCAACTACTGAACGCGCAGCTCTGCTCAAAGCTGGTGAAATCCTCGATCCATACGTGGGCACCAATGCCCTCGACACCCTCTGGACTGAGGAGAAGGAGTGGTGGTTCGTCAAGGAATTCACCTTGGACGCGACCCACAAGGGCAAGACCATCGACCTGATCTTCGAGGGGATCGTCTACAAGGGAGAAGTTTGGCTCAATGGAAAAGCTCTGGGCGCCATGGAAGGCATGTTCAATCCATTCGCGTTCCCTGTGTCTTCAGATCTGAACTATGGCGGAAAGAATGTCATCGCCGTGCGGCTGGAGGCGCCCAAGGACGCCGTGCAAAGAAACCTATCGTTTGGTTATCAGTACGACCTGACCCCAGAGCGACCCCAGCTCCATGCCATCAGCCAGAGCCTCTATTGCTGGGATTGGGCGCCCCACATGGTCGTGACGGGGATCTGGCGCCCGGTGAAGCTCCGGGTGACCAATTTCCTGCGGGTGGATCAGCCCTGGGTGCGGACAACACTGCGGCCTGAAGGCGGAGCTCGCCTGGATGTCCAGGTCGAAACCACGAACCTCTCTGCTCAGACTGCTGAATCCACGCTGGTGGGAAACATCCGGCCCAAAAACTTCAAAGGTGATCCCGTCAGAGTGGAAAAGCACTTTTCTGTGGCCGCCAAGGGCTCCACCACCTCGCATTTCACCATCGACCTGAAGGATGTCAGGCTCTGGTGGCCCAACGGCATGGGGGATCAGAACCTCTACACCTTCGATGTCAAGGTAATGTCCAGCATGGGTATCTCGGATCAGGCAAGCACGTCATTTGGCATCCGCGAGCTCAAAATCATCCCCAACGAAAACACAGACGAGTTCCTCAAAGCCATGAAGGAGTCCATTGCCAAGCCGGTCGCGTTGACCAATGACCTCATCGCCGTGCAGAGCCAGGGGAAAGTGGTGGGGGCCTATCCTTGGACCTTCCAAGTCAATGGCAGGAAGATGTTCGCCAAGGGCAGTAATTGGGTCCCGATTGACCAGATGCTGCGGCTCGACAGGGCCCGCTACGACCACCTGCTCACCTTGGCCAAGGATGCTCATTTTAACCTGCTCCGAGTGTGGGGCGGTGGCCTATTCGAGACCGAGGATTTCTACGAGCTCTGTGATGAAAAGGGCATTCTCAATTGGTTCGAGTTTCTCTCCAGCAGTGACTTTTCTAAACTGGACCGCGACATTTTCACTCGCGCATCCCGCGCCACCCTCCGCCGGATCCGAAACCACCCCAGCTTAACCTATTACTGTGGCGGGAATGAATTCGACCCCGATGCCTCTGGCATCAAGGATCTCATTGATCGCCTCGGCCGCGTTGTCCAGGAGGAGGATCCCGACCGTGAATTCCACCGGGCATCGCCCTACATGGGCGATGACCATTTCTGGGGTGTGTGGCACCGCTTCGCCCCATATACCGACTACCGTCGGGTCCGTCCTTTCCGGAGCGAGGCGGGCCTGAACGCGATGCCCGTGGTGGAGAATTACAGGAAGTTCACGCCACCCGACAAGCTCTGGCCCATGGACAAGCACTGGTTGGAATTCCGTGGATCCTATCAAGTGAATTTCAGCCATATGCCCAAACAAGACCGTTACGCGAATGAATTCGGGCCCTCCAGCAGCATTGATCAATACATCCGCCACTCACAACTCGCCCAGGCGCTCGCTAATAGCTTCAACATTGAGTTCTGCCGGTCGAAGAAATTTCAGAACAGCGGCGTGCTCATTTGGCAGTTCAACGATGCCTACCCCTGCGCATCCTGGTCGATGGTCGACTGGTATGGTACACCGAAAAGCGGTTATTACGCATCCCGCCGCGCCAGCCGCCCTGTCCACGTGGCAGCGGATTTTGAAACCTATCTCTGGAAGCCCGAACAGACGTTTCGGACAGAACTAAGCCTGCTAAACGATCTCGATCAGGCCCAGCAGAACCTCAAAGTGGAATCCACACTGCTGAGCGTTCAAGGCCGGGTGCTGGACCACCAAGAGGTCGTTGCGGACATCGCGGCCAATACCTCCCGGGCCGTACTCACCCACCGCTGGGCCATTCCCATGGATTTCGAAGGTCGCACCTTCCTACTGGCGGTGCGCTTAAAGGATGCCAGCGGCCGGATGATCAGCGACCTGCACTATC
The DNA here is from genome assembly GCF_030758935.1 of Geothrix sp. PMB-07. Lineage (NCBI taxonomy): Bacteria > Pseudomonadati > Acidobacteriota > Holophagae > Holophagales > Holophagaceae > Geothrix > Geothrix sp. PMB-07. The sequence continues at coordinate 3,281,551 of NZ_CP132333.1, read as the reverse complement.
CCATGGCGGTGCGCACCACCACACCGGTTGTACCCACGTCCGAGCAAGCCAAGGACCGCGGCTTCAACAAGTTTAGGCATTTTGAAAACGCTCTGGATGAGCTTCAGAAGTTGCCCATCGTCTCACCCACTCTCACGGCGGAGACGATGCCTGGACGACCCAGCGTGTTCCGAGTCACCCTCTCGAACCCTGGTTCTGCCTTACTGTTTGATGCACGGCTCCGCCTGGAGGGTGAGGACGAAGTTCTCACCGCAACCTACAGCGATAACTATGTAAGCCTCCTGCCAGGCGAAAGCCGCACAATCATCGTGAAAGTGGCCCCTAAACGTAGTGAGCCACTCAAGCCTGTCATCCTCAAGGTTCAGGCATGGAATGGCTTGGCCAGCCTGAAACTCCAGTTCCGGTAATTCATCTCCGCCATGGAGAGTCCATTGCGCATCCTAGCTCTGCTTTGTGTCCTTGCGCCCCTATTTGCTGCATCCACCAAGCCCACCTTGGGGACGGGATGCTATCCCGGTCGCGCCTCTGAAAGCGCAGCTCCGTTACTCCTACCGGCCCCGGCTGCTCGGAGGAACTTGGCCCTGCACCGACCGGCTCTGCAATCGAGCGCCTGGGATTACAACCTGACGGCCCAGCTCGTCACCGACGGCATCATCACGAACACCCCTCCCACATGGTTCAGCTTCGCCAGCTCGGAACGAGGCACCTTCAAGAAACACCAACGAGAACGCCTTTTCGATGGAAACTGGGTGACCGAAGTGGAGCTCAAGGGCTCGGCCTTGCTCCCCGTGGATGCCTCCGCACCATGGATCCGCCTGGATTTTGGCGGGGCTCTGCCTGAAGTCGATGCCATGCAGCTAACCGGTGTAGTGAAGGGTTCAGGGAATGATCCAGAAACCTGGGGCTGCCTGCTTCAAGGCACCGATGATGGAAACGCATGGCGCACCCTCGGGGAAGCGAGTGGCAAGACGCGTCTTGGTGGTAACTTCACGGCGACGATTGCATTCCCTTCCATGGCTAGGTGCCAAGCCTATCGAATCCACCTCCGAGATCCACGCGCACGGCAATGGATCCTTCAGGAATGGAACCTTACCCGCCAAGGGCAAGAGATTCCAGTGGGCGGCCCGCAGCGATTCTGCAGTGCCTGGAAATCCGCTGGGAGAGGCGAGGAATGGGTATCCGTGGACTTGGGAGCCCCAGCTCGCGTAGACCAAGTCACCCTTCATTGGATCCGCCGCCCTTTGGAGGGCCGGGTGGAATTAAGCCAGGACGGAATCCACTGGAATACGGCCATGGTCCTGCCCTCATCTGGTGAAAGGGACGACCTCCGATTCCACCCCAAAAGGGCGCGCCATGTAAGGATTTGGATGGCCAAAGCTGCCACTGAGGATGGTTATATCCTTTCAGAATGTGAGATATGGGGCACTGGTGGGCTTGTGCCTATCTCTCGACCCCAGCCGACCCCTAGCCCGAATGGCAACCTGGAACTCACCATGGGTGCCTGGCGTCTGGCCCGCGAATCCCAGGTTCAGGGCAGCGGAGCCCAGGTGTCGCAGCCAGGGTTCTGTGATGATGCTTGGCTGCCTGCCACGGTTCCCGGGACCGTCCTCGCCAGCTATGTGGCGGCGGGGGCCGTTGCCGATCCGACCTATGGAGACCAGCAGTTGGCAGTTTCGGATTCCTATTTTTACGCCGACTTCTGGTACCGCAACACCTTCACCGTTCCAGTCCTTTCCGCCGGGCAGAGGCGATGGCTCTGCTTCGATGGCATCAACTGGAAGGCGGAGGTCTACCTCAACGGGGTGGATATTGGCCGCATCGAAGGTGCCTTCTCTCGTAAGCGCTTCGATGTGACCGACCAGCTCATCCCTGGGCATCTCAACGCCCTGGCGGTGAGGATTGTGAAGAACGACCATCCCGGTTCGGTGAAGGAGAAGACCTTTGAGGAGCCTGGGGAGAACGGCGGCGTGCTGGGATGCGACAACCCTACCTTTCATGCTTCCATTGGCTGGGATTGGATTCCCAGCATCCGCGGACGCAATACCGGGATATGGGATCGCGTCCGCCTTCTGTCTACCGGACCGGTGACCCTGGAACGGCCCGAGGTGACGATCCGGCTGCCTCTTCCGGACACCTCTACCGCCGATGTCGCCCTTGCCATCACCGTAGTTTCAGGCGTGGATGGGCCTGTCATGGGTCGCCTTGTAGGCCACTTTGGCGAAGTAGTGTTTGAACAAGCGGTATCCTTGGGCGCTCGGGAACGGATAACTCTCCACTTAGATCCCGCTACCAATCCCAGCTTGCGGCTGCAGAACCCCCGTCTCTGGTGGCCCAATGGCTATGGCAAGCCGGAATTGTACGGTGTGGAGCTGAGCTTCATTCCGGAAGGTGCTACCCGTCCCAGCGATACGTGCTGCTTCCAGGCAGGGGTTCGGCAATTTAAGGCCTCGGACGATGGAAACAGCCTCCGCCTGTGGGTCAACGGCCGTCGGTTCATACCTAAAGGTGGCAATTGGGGCTTCTCCGAATCCCTGCTCCGCTACCGGGAGCGAGAATTCGACGCGGCGCTGGCGTACCACCGGGACATGCACTTCAACATGGTGCGGAACTGGCTTGGCATGGTGGGCCAGGATGCCTTCTACGAGGCCTGTGACCGCAATGGAATCGTGATCTGGCAGGACTTCTGGCTCGCAAATCCCTGGGACGGAGATGACCCAGCGAGTACCACATTATTCCTGGCCAATGCCGCCGAGTTGGTCAACAGAGTTCGGACCCATGCCTCCCTTGGCCTCTACTGCGGGCGTAATGAAGGGTATCCGCCCCTGCCCATCGAACAAGGGATTCGGTCATTGTTGGCCAGGGAACACCCCGGCGCCATCTTTGTACCTAATTCCGCGGATGGAGTGGTGGGTGGTTATGGCCCTTACCATGTGTACCCACTGGAAACCTACGGAACCACCCTAGCCCGTGCCAAGCTCCACAGTGAGATGGGAATGCCCAGTATTCCCAGCTTGGAGAGCCTGCGCCTCATGATGCCGGAGGCCGATCTCTGGCCCCCGGGCCGCCTCTGGGGTCTGCATGATTTCACTCTGGCAGGTGCCCAGGGTGGTACCTCCTTCCTCGACCAGCTACGGCGCTCATACGGCCACGCAGGTTCGGTAGAGGAATGGATTCAACAGGCGCAATTCCTCTGCTACGACGGGTACCGGGCCATGTTTGAGGGCCAGAATCAGAAGCGCATGGGGCTGCTCATCTGGATGAGCCACCCCGCCTGGCCGAGCCTGGTCTGGCAGACATACGATTACTACCTTGAGCCCACGGCAGCCTATTTCGGCGCAAAGAAGGCCTGCGAGCCATTGCATATTCAATGGCACGAATCCTCTGATCGTATCCAGGTGGTAAATACTGGAGCGAACGACCATAAAGGACTTTCAGCCCGAGCCCAGTTATACCGCTTCGACGGTACCCTGGTGTGGGAGAAAATGGCCCACGTGGACAGCACGGAGGACAGTACACAGGACCTCTTCGCAGTGGAGCGCCCTCTGCCCCTGACTCCTGCCTACCTCCTCAGGCTGACCTTAGAGGGAGGTGGGACGACGTTGTCCAGGAACGACTATTTGCGTGGCAGAGAAAGCACGGACACACAGGCCATCAATAGTCTTCCATCGGCCCTGGTAGACCTTAGACAGTCTCGCACGCAATCAGGAGACAAATGGATCCTGAAAGGTGAGCTTCGCAATAGCTCAGCGACCATCGCTCTGGGCCTAATGCTGTCAGTACATCGCGACAGAAGTGATGACCGTATTCTGCCGGCCCTGTTCACTGACAACTTCCTCACCCTGCTTCCGGGAGAAAGTCGGGAAGTCTGCGTGGAGGTCCGCCACGAGGACTGTCGGGGCGAGTCTCCTATCCTTCGCCTTCGGGGCTTCAACTTATTGAGGACGCAGCATCCATGATTCGACTTGTCTTTCTCCCCATGCTGGGCCTCATTTTGGCCGCACAAACCCCGCAGCCCTCCCTCCTTGTCAGTACCGTAATCGCGACGTGGGTCGAGGTTGCCCCCCCCGCTATGCTTCCCCCTCAACCTTCCTTCCAGCTCGAAGTCACGGATATCGAAGAGCAGACCATACGGGGCTGGGGTGGCTGCTTCAATGAGCTGGGCTGGGCCGCCATGGAGGCGCTCCCCGAAGGGAAACGGGCGGAGGTCTTGGCAAGCCTCTACGGACCGACAGGCCTCAGGTTCACCTTGGGGCGGGTCCCGGTAGGTGCAAATGACTATTCGGCAGATTGGTACAGCCACGACGAAACGAAGGAGGACTTCGAACTGAAGCATTTCAGCATCCAACGGGACCGCTTGCGCCTTCTCCCGTACCTCAAGTCGGCGAAGACGCTGGAGCCAAGCCTCACACTATGGGCCTCTCCTTGGTGCCCGCCGAGCTGGATGAAAACGAACAACCACTATGCCTGCAAGCCCAGCCCTCAGTTCAACGACCTGAAGCCTGAAGGACGCGGGGGCGAAATGCGCACTCAGTTCCGCATGGAACCACCGTATCTGAAGTGCTATGCCGCCTACCTAGCAAGGTTCGTACGTGCATATGAGGCAGAGGGCCTTCCCATCAAGGCACTGCATGTGCAAAACGAATTCAACTCCTGTCAGGTTTTCCCCAGCTGTGTCTGGGAACCAAAGGACCTGGCCACTTTCATTGGTGGGTACTTGGGTCCGAGGTTCGAGATGGAGGCCTTACCCACAGAGATTTGGCTCGGCACTGTGGAGAGGCCTCATTTCGAGCGCATTCGAACCATCATCGAGGACCCCGCGACAAAGCACATCCTACGTGGGGTGGGCTTCCAGTGGGCCGGGAAGGATGGCATCGCCCTCGTCCACCGCCAGTATCCGAAGCTACCCCTCGTGCAGACCGAAACCGAGTGTGGAGAAGGCGCCAACAGCTGGACGGACGCGGAATACACCTTCCGCCTTATCCGACATTACTTGGGGCATGGCGCTGAAGCACACATGGCCTGGAACATGGTGCTGGAGAAGGGTGGCGTCAGCCGCTGGGGGTGGGTCCAGAACGCACTCATCACCATAGACAAGGCGGCTGGAACTGTCACATGGAACCCTGAATACCATCTCTTCCGCCACTTCTCAGCATTCGTTTTGCCCGGGGCCCGACGTCTCGCGACCACAGGTGAGGACAGAGAAGTTTTGGCATTCCGCAACGCAGATGGCGGGACGGTTATGGTCCTGGGTAACACCAGCGATGAGGCCCGGAGTCTGAAGGCTCGTGTCAAAGGTAGAGATCTGGCGCTCGTGCTGCCGGCCCACAGCTTCAGTACCCTGGTCCTTCCGAAGTAGCCCATGCTCGGCAGGCGAATGTGCGTCCTAGGGTGTGTTTTCAAAATCGGAGCCAAGTGAGGAGACAGGCGATGGCGACCATGGCGCTGTAATTGCGCATGCTCATGTCGTAGCGGATGGCGAGGCTGCTGTGTTGCTTGAGCTTCGGGAACAGGTTCTCGATGGCGTGGCGAGCCTTGTAGAGATTGCGATCGTAGCTCGCAGGGTTCTTGCGGCATGGGTGTGGCGGAATCACTTCCTCCGCACCCATGTCTGCAATTGCTTCCCGTAACCAAGTGGGGTAGGCCCCCCGCTTTGCGGGGGTGACAGTAGAAGTTTGACAATTACGGGAAGGGTAGGGCGATAAGGAGGGGTGAGGCGTGAATTGTGTCACGGAGAGAATAAGCATAGGAGGCTATGGGTTGGCATCGTAACGCTTTCGCAAAAGTGGCCACGATGCGTGTGCGTGGACCGGCGAGTGGTTGTGGTTCTTAGCGTGGGATGACGTTTGGAGTGGGAACGGAGGTTGGTTGAGCCGGCCGTTGCGAAAAGGCCCCTTTGAGGGGCCAGCAACGGGAAGACCCCCACCTTTGGTGGGGGATCGTTATCGGCCCTATTGCTGCGGGAACCAGAGAGCTGAATTGTTTGAGGACCTAGGGTGTGTTTTCAAAGTCGGAGCCAGGTAAGGACACAGGCAATGGCGACCATGGCGCTGTAGTTGCGCATGGTTTTGTCGTAACGGGTAGCGAGGCTTCGGTATTGTTTGAGCTTCGCGAACAGGTTCTCGACGGCGTGGCGGGCCTTGTAGAAATGCTTATCGAAGGCGGCTGGATCCTTCCTGCATGGATGAGGTGGAACAACTGCCTCTGCTCCAATAGACGCGATCTGATCCCAGCAGGACTTTCCGTCGTAGGCACGATCACCGAGAACAGCCCCGGCCTCCCGGCCCATTAATAGGCTTCCGAGTTGCTTGCTCTCGTGCGACTGGCCTGGTGTCAGCACGAAATCGACGGGGTTGCCGTGGGCATCCCCGATCAGGTGGACTTTGGTCGAGAAACCGCCGCGCGAGCGGCCAAGCCCTTGGATGTAGGTCCCCCTTTTGCACCAGCCGCATGCTGATGGGCGCGGATAACGGTTCCGTCGACCATGACCCATTCGCAATCCGCTTCACCTCGAAGGGCTTCGAGGACCCGCTGCCAGACTCCGCTCCGATTCCACCGATTGAAGCGCGTGAAGACCGTGTTCCAAGGTCCGAAGGATTCAGGCAAATCTCTCCAGGGCGCTCCCGTTCTGTGCTTCCAGAGGATCGCTTCAACGATGGGGCGATTGTCCAGGCGAGGGCGCCCCATTCCACCCTGCTCGCTCGGCAGCAGAGGCTCTAGCCTGGCCCACATTCGTTCAGTCAGAAAAGTTCTCGCCACGCTCTACCTCAACGTCATACCCATGAGGTACCGCAGTTAGGCAATTTGTACAACCCCTTACGTCCATTTGCCTTTCTTGACTTTGAAAACAGGCCCTAGTGTCACCAAACCTGGCCAGATACCGTCTCAAAGGACTTGGTGGGTGGGCAAACGAGAGCGTCCATGTCCATGGAGGTTCTCTTAAGGCCAAGGCCGTTCATCGGGGAATGACCGGAGCCTTGAACTCAAAGATCTGAAGGACCGTTCCAGCCGATTGGTTATCGGCCAGTGGATTGAAGGTGAAGGGAGTGAAGGTGGAAGGCACGTGAGCCGATTGTCCGGTGGCCCTATGTTATTCGAGGTGAATTCAGGATTTCGCATCGAGGCAAATCAGGATCAAGGTTATGCCGTTTGACGAAAGTAAGTTTTGGAGGACCCAAAAAGGACTTGAATAACCCGTCAAAGAGAGCGGACATGCAGCACCCGGAAGCAGGGGCATTCGAGGTGTCGCATGGTTCGCAGGAGTTCGGGCAAAGCCCGGTCAGAGATTGAGAAGCTGCCAGCAAATGAAGCGCCGGAACTAAGGCTCCCGGTCCAAGGAGTCAGCGGTATCCTGCTGCTCCAGCGCGAGAGCGGAGAAACCTCGGAGCTGTCCCTGCAAAATGTCGATGATGCCATTCGACAGGCGCGGAAAGCCGGAAAGACTGTGTGGGTGATCGTCGGATAGCCGGAAGGTGATCCTTCCAACCCGGCATGGTTGGAGTGCGTAGTCGGCTGCCCTCGATGTCGTTATGGCCCCCAAATGGCCAAACCCTTGAGATTTCTATTGACCGTTTCGCCCTTCAGAGCGGACATACGACACCCCGAGAGACGGGGCCTCCAGGAGGTGTTGTATGGTTTCAAAGATCAAGGGCGAAGCTCTATCCCGAGAGGCCGCCGTGATGCGGTCCCTGGCAAAGGATATTGGGGCGCTTCAAGGCCTGGGGTTGGCAGCGCTCAGGGCGCGATATCTAGAGGTATATGGGGAGGAGTCTCGGTCCAAGAACCTCCCCTACCTCCGGAAAAGGATCGCCTACCGCATCCAGGAGCAAATGGAAGGCGGACTCTCGGGTGAAGCCAAGGCTCGCATCGAGGAGCTCTCTTCCATGGAGGTGCCCCCTACGGCCCAGCAGGACGTGCGAGAGCCTTTGCCAAAAGCGCCCAAGCCCGCGTCCACGAATCGGCAGGAGGCCAGGGACCCGCGGCTGCCAAAGGCTGGAAGCTTGGTCAGCCGTGAATTCAGAGGCTTCATTCATGAAGTTCGGGTGCAGGAGCGTGAGTTCGTCTATCGCGGTCGGGCTTACCGTAGCCTCTCTGCCATCGCTAAGGAGATTACCGGAACACCCTGGAATGGATTCTTGTTCTTTGGGCTGATCAACAGGGGAGGGGGCAATGGCCGCCAATCCTGATTTGGGCCTGCCACCCGCAGTCCGGTGTGCGGTCTACACCCGCAAATCCACGGCCGCGGGTCTGGAGAAGGATTTCAACTCCTTGGACGCCCAGCGTGAGGCCTGCCTGAACTACATCTCGAGCCAGGCTAGCCGAGGTTGGGTCGCTCTCGATGAACCCTATGATGACGGGGGGTTCACAGGGGCCAACATCGAGAGGCCCGGATTTCAAAAGCTCCTGGATCACATCAGGCAAGGAATGATCGATGTCGTGGTGATCTACAAGGTGGACCGGCTCTCCCGCTCTCTGGTGGATTTCGCCCGGGTGATGGAACACTTCAACCGGCACCGGGTCGCCTTTGTGAGCATCACCCAGAACTTCTCCACGGCTGATCCTGTGGGTCGGCTCACGCTGAACATGCTGATGAGCTTTGCGGAGTTCGAGCGGGAGATGATCGCAGATCGCATTCGAGACAAGGTGGCCGGAGCTCGACGGAAGGGGAAATGGACGGGGGGTGTCACCTCCCTTGGGTATAGGTCCGAAAAGAGCCGGCTCGTGGTGGCCGAAGCAGAGGCTCCGTGGGTGATTCAGACCTTTCAGTGGTATCTGGAGGGCAAGAGTGCCCTGGAGATTAGCCAATGCCTTAATGATGCGGATGTCCCCTTGCGGGCCATGCAGAAGCCGCGGCCACATCCCTGGAACAAGGATCATGTGCTCCGGATTCTGAGGAACCGCCTCTATATCGGAGAAATATCTTGTCTCGGAGAGTTCGTGACGGCGGAGCACCCTCCTCTGATCAAGCGAGAGGTGTTCGATCAGACCCAGCGCCTCATGAAACCCAGGCACCACCAACCCGGCGTGCTGATCCAAAACCCAGACTACCTGGTCAGGGGCACATTGCGTTGCGGGGTTTGCCAGGGGCTCATGACCAGCGCATCCACCCGTCGAAATGGTCGGGTATTTCGCTACTACCGTTGCACCACGCGGGACAAATGGGGGAAGAAGGTCTGCGCCATGAAGCAGCTTCCGGCGGAGGCCATCGAGGCCTTCGTGGTGGACCAGCTCAAGGAGGCCTTTCAGAACGAAGCAAGACGGGCGGCCTTGGATCATTACCTCATCCAGGGGTTGGGGTGGTTGCCCAGGACATTTCCTGGATTTGAGGAGATCTGGGCAGCGCTGAACCTTCGGAACCGCCAGCGGCTCATCCGCCTGCTGGTGGATGAAGTGGTGGTCGAGGAGGCTCAGGGGACCCTGCGCATCCGGTTGCGAAATCTGGAGCGCCTCGACCTCGCTGAATCGAGGATCTCAGCATGAAGGTCGATGAACTGACAGTGGAGGTGCCCTTCATGCGGGTGCGCCGAGGGCTCCAGGTGACCTTTCAGAAGCCAGGGGAGAGAGATGAACCGATGGGTCGGCCTCCCCGCCTGGCCCTGTGCCTGGCGAAAGCCCATGTGCTCGCGCGTGGCATCGAGGCGTTTGGCCCAGGGTATTCGCAGATTCTGGCAAAAAAGTTTGGGGTCAGCCAACCTCGTGTGGCTCAGCTTCATGCGCTGGTCTACCTGGCTCCAGACCTCCAGGAGGCGGTGCTTCTGGCAAGGGCGGAGGCCAGCCGGGTGAACTTCCATGCCTTGTTGCGGATCGCTCGAGTTCCTCTATGGCAGGACCAGCGCAGGATTTGGGCTTCCCATATTCGTGAGGGCAGGCCGGCAAAGGCATCACGTTCGGGCGGGCGATAACTCCCGAGGGTGGGGCCTTCTCACTGAAGGGGGTGTTGAAAACGAGGTATGGGCCCAGCTGGATTGAAGGAGCCCAGTAGGTGGACGCGGCGCAGCCCTTGATTGAGGTGGTTCAACCTCCGTCTACTCGCTGGGTGAATCGGCGAGTTTGGCGGCAATCTCCCTTTTTCCCATGTTGCGCAGGGCGGCGATGGCTTCCAACTGCCGTGCCTGTGGTTTGGATTTGCCAGCCTCCCAGTTGTAGACGGTTTGTGCCGACACTCCAAGAATGACTCCCACCTCCGCGGCGGATAATCCGAGCTTGCGCCGCTTGGAGGCGAGGCCCTTGGCGCTGAAGCGAACGGTCGTTTTCCCCTCGGTCACAATCGATTTGGAGGCTGATCGAACGGCATGCTTCTCTGCACGGGCGCGCACTTTTTCCAGTGCCTCCACACGCCGCTTCAACGCCGCGATGTCAGATCGGTACTGCGCTGAGGCCTTTTTCAGTCCTTCCACTTCCTGTCGGACTTCTTTTCGTGCCAAGCGAAGGATTTCGCTTTTCAGAGTGGAGGCGATGTTGGGCACTGGATCTCCATTCGCTAGTGATGATGCATTTCGTGGGCGATGCGAAGCCTCGGCGATCCGGTTTTGGGAACGATTCGGAGATGAACCCAAGCCGCTCAGGCATAAACTTTGACCTAAGCGCATTATGCCGCCAAGGCTAAACGCACCAGAGGCGCCACCGTTGCTTATTCGGCGGGAAAAGGAATTCCAAGCTTTTCAACGTCTGCTTCGTGTGAAATCCACTTGGCCGATCGATCAGTGCGCCATTAGATTAAATATATATTTATTTAAAACAACAAGGTAAATGGTGTCGACCCCTCTCGCAAACCAACTTCTGGCCTGGCGCCTTGAGATCGCCGTGGCCGGAGGGTACCTCCAGGAGTTCTATCGATCGTTTGACCGAAAGCAGTGGGACAGGGCAGAGCGGGTGTGCCGGAAGAGTTGTGAGCTGATCGCTCGGAACCATCCGGAAAGTGCTTCCACGGTGAGGGAGGGCATTGAGGATCTCCGGTCACGCGGGGTTACGGATGACTGCCTGGTTGAACAAGAGGCTTGGAGGAGGGTCATCGAGGCCCTGATGTGTCTGGCGAGCTTATTCAGCATGGTCGAGACCTGGGATCGATCGATCAGGGGCTTTCAGGGCATGCGCACGGATGCAACCAGGAGCCTGGGAATGGCCCTCCAGGCCTCCAATACAGCGTTCCCGGAGGTGACCTTACGGGCGCTTGCCGAGCAAGCGCTGCACGACGCGCTTCGGTCTACTGAACGGATCCTTTCGGAGGACCTTCGGGACTCTGGGGCATCTTACGAGATGGAGCCCGACTTGCTCGCCCGCGCGGCGAGAGACAGCTGCGAAGCTGCCCTGAGAAGGGTGGTGGAGGAATACCTGGGGTCCCAGCCTTAGCTAGCCGTCATCGTGGTTCAAGCCCTGGCCATGCCTTGCCGACAACAACGCAGAAGACCTGTCGGCCTTGCCGGGAGGTCTTCTGGTAGGAATGGGGAGGGCAGGGCCTTATTTGGTGCTGGACGGGTTTGGGTGGAATCTTTGGGCCAGCTCCTGGCCCATGGGTGACTCCAGGGGGAGCATGCTTCCGGTTGTGTGGCAGAGAGTGCACCGGAGTGCTGGTTTCCGATATTTCAGCCACCAACCCAGAGCAAGGCATCCAACCGAAACCGGAAGGCCGAAACAGCCCAACCCACACCCAAGCCCCCAGGCAACAACTACAGCAAAGAACGCGATGCTTCCAATTGCGATAAAGACAATCCCGATACTTCCGCCCCGTGGATCCGTGTTGATTGGTTGAGAGACGGTGCCGCAATTTCGGCAGATCATTTGGGGCATGGGTCGAGGCTCCTGATCAAAGGGTTGAAGCGACTGGTTTCAGTTGCGGGATGATTTTTTGGAGGGGACCGTCAACGCTTGGAGTCGGAACCCCGAGTCATGCCCTCGGGCGTTGGTCCTGGTGAAGGACATCTAGCTGTAAGTGCCAATCAGGTTGTTCACCCGAGATCTGGGAAGCTGAAAGCGCCAACAAACAGCTTTCTCGGAGCCTCGGGTGAACCTCCACAGTTCAGCAAAGTCTTGCCCCGCCAGTCGAGCATTAATGGTGAAGCGCGTTCTGGAGGAGGACTGGACGGTCCGGGATGCGGCTGAATCCATAGGAATCAGCACGCGCAGGGCCTACCGATGGCTCGCTCGGTTCAAAACAGAGGGTCCGGCCGGACTCCTGGATCGCTCCAGCCAGCCGCATCGCCTGGCGCGAAGCCACGAGCTTGGCCTCGTCGTCGAGGCCGTAGGTCGAAGGCGGCGGGGCCAGGCGGCGATCCGGATTGCCTCGGAACTGGGCGTGCCCCGTTCCACCGTGGGCTTCTGGCTCCGCAAGGCGCGCATCTCCAAGGCTTCGGACCTCCAGCCCAAGGAACCCGACAACCGCTACGAACACGCGGCCCCCGGCGACCTCCTCCACCTGGACACCAAGAAGCTCGCCAACTTCCACGAAGTGGGCCACCGCGCCACAGGCATCCGCCACCACAAGAACCGCGATGCGGGCTACCAGGTGCTCCATGTCTGCTCGGACGACCACTCGCGGGCCTGCTACATGGAAGTGCTTCCGGACGAGAAGAAGGAGACCACTGCCTCATTCCTCCAGAGGGCGCTGTTGCACTTCCAGGCCCGGGGCGGCACCGCCCGCAAGCTGCTGACCGACAACGGCTCGCCCTACCGGTCCAAGGCGTTCAAGGCCATGCGCGAAGCCTTCGGCCTCACGCACAGCCGCACCCGCCCCTACCGCCCACGGACCAACGGCAAGGCCGAGCGCCTCATCCAGACGGCCCTGCGAGAGTGGGCCTACGGTCCCACCTGGCAGAACTCAGACGAAAGAAACCAGGCGCTCGGCGCCTGGCTCCACTTCTACAATCACCACAGGCCACATTCGGCCTTAGGAGGTCAGCCCCCGGTCACAAGGCTGAACAACCTCGTTGGCAACGACATCTAGCGAGTGATCGCCGCCAAGATGGCTTTGTCAGATCGAAGTATGAGATCGTCCCCTGAGGTGTCTGGGCTTGGCCAACCCAATTGAGCATGTGCTTCCCGCCTGCTGGTGATCTTCCGTTCCCTTGATTCGATCGAGCTTTGAAGGTCCTTCACTAGGAATTGCTTCAAGTCCAATCCATTGATCATGGCAATCTCGGCGTTCATCAAGAACCAGACACGGGCGTAATCCTGTTTGCCGATAACAGCTTGGCTTGCCGAGAGGCAGGTTCTGCGAAGGTCCCGCCTGGCTGGATCCTCATGGATCCATCGCTCTAGCTGAGCTCCATTCGGATTCTCTCGTTGATATCTTTCCCATGCTTCTGGGGTGTACCCATCTGGCACTGTCGAACAGGCCAAGATCAGCAATGGCGCTGCAATTGCGAGATTTCTGAGGTGTTTCAAGCAAGCCTCCTTTCGTAGGGCAGTAGATCATTGGGTCAGCTTTCAAATATGGGAAGTGAATAGTTGCCTGAATGGGTTATTTCTTCAGACAGAGCCTCATTCCCCCGTATTGCCAGGCAAGTCGGGGACCCAAATTCTTCGTAGGGGCAACAACGATCGATAACGATGGTCGATTTGGTCGTAGTGTTCGCAGATCAAATTAACAAGCTCCGGCCCATCGATTAGGCGAATGCCTTTCGGGCCCCTTGCGACCTTGCGGGCATCCAGGTTGTAGGTGCCCAAAGTGACGAACAGTCCTCGCTCATCCTCGTGGAGCAGCCCTGTTAGGTCTCGCAGGTCCTTCTCTCCAACTTGGGCCTCTGAGGACTTTACCTGGACTTTCATGACCGCCCCCTGCATACCCAGAGGGTCGTTGTGGACCAGGATGTCGATGCCACCATCGCGCCCGGGAGGAGAGATCTGGGTGCGGTATCCCAGCAGGTTCAGCAGGTGCCCTACGAAGTGGGCGAAGGGGTGTCCTTTGAGATGAAGCCCAAGCCGCCCGATTACGAAGTCCTGGGTGCTTTCTGAGAAATCGGGCCCGCTGCTCGAAGTTTCGGGTTCGAGATCTGCCGCTATGGGCTTCGAAATATCAAGGGACTGATCCGCCAGCTTCGTCAGGAATTCTGCTGCATTGGTTTTGATCTTGAACAGAGTGATGGCGGCGCCAATCTCATTCAAAGCTGGTTGGCTGAAATTGCCACGGGGAAGGCTCTTCACAAGTTTTGCGGGACGACGATGTGGGAACTCCGCTCCCGCGGTGGCGTCATATTGATACGGGCCTTTTACTTCGAAGAGGTGAATGCAGCGGTCTTCCCGGCTTGGGTAGGCCACCAGATCACCTATGGCCATTTCGTGGACGAACCGAAATAGGACACCAGCCTCGACGGGCACTGCCCCGGCCAAGGTCTCTGGATAGGCCTCGACCAGGGCCGCCCTGAATGCCCCACGGTCCGCTTCAAGCTGGCTCAGGTCTCCTAGGGCCGTCCAGCCCAGAGCGAGCAGGCTCTTTTCTCGGAAAAGAGGATCGGCCGAGCCATCCCGGCCTCCATGGATCCCCCACAAAGTCGCTGTCATGGCGCACCCTCCCATTCTCTAAAGTCTCGTTATGAGTATTTTGACTCCCTCGAGACGACACCACAACTGCTGAATGGCTGTCTGTTTGGCTGCCAATTCCCGCTACAGTTGGGACATGGTGCCACGCCACCTCTCTCGCTCCGTTTCCTGGAGCGGGACGGGTGGGTGCTTTGAAATACCCATTATGAGTATAAAGCCCAGGGTATCCGGAACTGGGGAGATGCAGTGAGTCGTCCTTTGCGCGGCGGCTACGGAACGCCCCCTGCTCATCCGGACACCATCGGGAAGCGAATCAAGCGCATCTGGCTGGCTTGGAAATGGAGTCAGGCGCAGCTGGCCGACGCTATTCATACGAACCAGAAGAGCCTCTCCCGCTGGGAGCTGGACAAGCAGGAGCCGGGAGAACCTGCCCTCGGTGCGCTTGCAGGGCTTTTCGGCCTGACGATCCAGGCTTTGCGCTCTGGCAAAGGCTTCAAAGTGCCGGCCCAGCCAAGGCAATTGGGCCCCCTGCTTGTGGCTGAGGCCTACGCCGCGGATCTGATCAGGCTCCCAAGTCTTGCAGTAGGGGGGCTATTGCTGGTTCACCGCGAGGACGACAGTGCCGAGGCAATCACTGCCAGGAAGGCCAGTGAGGCTATCCGGAGGGCTCATGAGGAAGGCCGCCCTGTTTGGGTCGTGGTCGGGTAGTCAAGCTCGGCGCGTGGGTTAAGTTCACGTCAAGGTGTAGGAGGAGGCGATGATCGATTTCATCATCTTTCGCGTAATGCTGTGGTGACCTCCGCAATGCCAACTGACATGTTTCAATGAAAGATGACAAAAGGTTTGCCACGCGCACTATCTAAATGCATCGTGCGCGAACCTTACGTTAGTTCCCTGGGGTGTAGAAGGGTCTTCGGGCTGGACAGCTCTCTTGGGTTCAGGCGCCTTGTCCGGGAGCCTGCAAATATTATCGTACTCGGTTGGATCTTTGGAGTGATTAGGAGCCAGGTAGATGCCCGTTCAGCAGGGGAGATGCTACCGCTCGGCCGAAATACACTTTCTGACTACCAGCAAGTGCTAGCCTTCTGTCGGGCCGGAACTCTTACGCAGGTTCCCGGTTCGCGTGGTGATGGAAGAGAAGACGGCGAACCGGATCGCCAGAAGACGACCATATTTTTTTCTTGATCAATCCCATGAAATTACTGATTCTCAACGCAATCTACAGTCGAGGTCATGATGGATCCCAAATATACAGAAGTTATTACACCAATTGAATCCATTGATCTCTATGTCGCCAATCCGAGATTTGATCCTGTCGAAGATCAGCGCTCGGCCTTACATGCTGTTTGTATTGACCAGGGCTCAAAGCTTATTCAATTGGCGGAGGATATCGTCCACTCAGGTCTCAGCCCCATCGATATTCCGATGGTGGTACAGATTGATGGACACAGTCGTTATACCGTGGTCGAGGGCAATCGAAGGGTCGCTGCACTAAAGCTATTGGCCCAACCTACACGGATCGACGAAGCACCTTTGGCAGAACCTCTCAAGAAAAGATTGAAACGTCTCGCAGAGGCGTTCAAAGTTAAACACCAAGACGAGGTGAAATGCGTCCTAGCTGCGTCGGTCGAGGATGCAAAACACTGGATCCAGCTACGGCACACAGGAGAGAACAAGGGGGCGGGTGTTGTTAGTTGGGATGGTGCTTCAACAGCTCGATTCCGTGGGAATAGTCCTGGCTATGATGCACTTGAATTTGTTCGAATTAAGCTCGCAGGTGCATGTGACGCGGAAGTCCTTGACCGATTCCCGGTGACCAACTTGGAGCGATTGTTAGGAGACCCAGCATTTAGAAAATCGATGGGTCTAGAGCTTAAAGGCGGACAGCTAACCTCGACGATTGATCCCCAAACCACTGCCAAAAATCTTTATGTAGTCATGCAGGATCTCCAACAGCCAGATGTCACCGTAGGGCACGTCTACACAAAGGACGACCGAAAGGCATATCTGGCAAAGATCAAACCTCAGTTGACATCGGGAACTCCAACTAAGGAATCTTGGAAAATTGAAGGAAGGGGAAATGCTGAATCTTCACCGAATTCACCGGCTTCCACAGCCAAATCGGCTTCAGGGAAGAAGGGGTCCTTGCCCTCTTCCAAAACTCGGAATCACCTAATTCCTAGGGCAACAACATTCCCCGTGGACGCCACGAAGGCGAATGATATCTACCGCGAACTCCGGAAGCTCGATATTCGCTTGTACCCATTTTCTGTTGCAGTGATGGCCAGAGTGTTCCTCGAAATAAGTCTCGATCTGTTTATCCAGAAACATAAACTCAAAGGTGCATTGGCTGCGGTTGCAGGGAAGCAGGATCCAACACTGAGACACAAGGTTGAATGTGTTCGAACTGATCTACTAGCCAAGGGTGCTGAAAAAACTGTAATCAACTCGGCATTCACGAAGTTCACTTCTACGGATTCTCCTTTTTCAATCGGTCAGTTGCATATGGTTGTTCACAACGCGCATTTCCATCCCGATGCTGTCGGCCTGATTCGAGCCTGGGACTCTTGCGAAGGTTTTTTCTTGGCCTTATGGGACCGCATGTAGAACTGGGCCATTAATGGTGGCCACGAAGCATCTCAGCCTGTAGACTTGGGTAACCAACCGAGGCGCCCATGCCATCTCCGCTTTACTACAGCCCCCTACGTTACCCCGGGGGGAAAGGGAAACTTGCGGAGTACGTGAAGGCCGTGATCAATGTTAACGGACTTCAGGATGGTTGCTATGTAGAGCCATATGCCGGTGGCGCCGCCGTAGCGTTGGAATTGTTGCTTCTCGATCATGTCTCGAGCATCTACATCAACGATTTAAACGCATCAGTTCATGCGTTCTGGTCCTCGGTTCTTAATCGTACGGATGAACTTTGTGACCGGATCATGAAGACACCAGTAAATATGAAAACCTGGCACAAGCAGAAGTTGATTCAGGTGGAACCGGCGATTCATTCAGAGCTAGACCTCGGATTCTCGACCTTTTTCCTTAACAGGTGCAACCGATCAGGAATTATCGGTGGCGGAGTAATTGGGGGGAAAGATCAGACGGGAAAATGGAAACTGGATGCCCGGTACAACCGGGAGGCTCTCATAAGGCGGATCCAACAAGTTGGTCGATTTCGTGGGCGAATTACTCTTTCAAACTTAGATGCAGTGGATTTCTTGGCGGGTTGGAAATGCAAGGCCCCGCCAAAATCATTGATCTATCTCGACCCACCTTATTTTGTTAAGGGGCGCAGATTGTACGATAGTTTTTACTCTTCAAAAGACCATGCGGGGATTGCGAAACTGGTTCCTAGCCTTAAGGCTGTCAACTGGATCGTTTCCTATGATGACGTCCCAGAAATCAGAGATCTCTATGGAGACTTCCGGAGCATTAGATATGCCCTAAGCTATAGCGCCATGGATCGGTACAAAGGCAGCGAGGTGATGTTTTTCTCGAATGAGCTCGAAATCCCAGACATGCCACTGAATGCACCAATTCATTTAATCGCTTCCTAAGACAAATTTGCTGGATCTGATTGTGCGACGCATCACGCAGAGCCATCCTGGGTGCACCGCCAACTACCTTCGGCCTCGACAGGATCAATTCCAGGGATTTCCAACGTCAAGAATGGGGCCGCGGAGGCTCAGGGGCCAGGGTCAGAACCTCATGGCCATCGGCCGTCACGATGACGGTGTGCTCGAACTGAGCTGAAAGGCTGCCATCCACCGTTACCACACGCCAACCATCCCGGTCCAAACGCGTTTGGGCCCGTCCCTGGTTCACCATCGGCTCCACAGTGAAAGCCATGCCAGGGCGCAGGATCAGGCCGGTGCCGGGGCGCCCTGTTGGAGGGACCTCCGGGGGCTGGTGCATGTGCCGCCCGATGCCGTGCCCACAATAGTCCCGCACCACGGTGCAACCTGCCGCGTCGGCGGTGCGCTGGATTGCCCAACCGATATCTCCGAGCTGGGCACCGGGCCGAATTGCGTTGATCCCCGCCATCAAACACTGCTCCGCGGTTTCAACCACATGGCGGGCCTCAGGGCCTGGGGGGCCGATGAAGAAAGTGCGGGAGGTGTCGCCATGAAAGCCCTGGAGGCACGTGGTTACATCCACGTTGAGGATATCCCCCTCTTCCAGCCATTCCTCTGACGAGGGGATGCCGTGACACACGACGTCATTGCGGCTGGTGCAGACCGCGGCTGGGAAGCCTTGAAACCCAAGCTGGCTGGGACGTCCCCCCCGGCGCCGCGTATCCTCGCGAACCAGGCGATCGATCTCAGCGGTGCACATCCCGGAGCAAAGCTGGTCCCCGACATAGGCCAGCGTGGCCGCGGCCACTGCCCCAGCCCTTCTCAGGGCGGCCAGATCACCGGAGGAATAGAGCTCGATCGACATGGAGCAACGGTAGTTCGTGTACGCAAAGCTTCGCCAATACCGATTCGGTATCGCCCCCCCTGCGGATCGCCATTACCATAAGGTCCCATGAGCCTTGAGCAGATCCACACCGTCCTGGCTGTCGCAGAAACCGGCAGCCTACGCCGCGCCGCCGAGCGCCTGCATACCACTCAGCCTCCTCTGACACGCCGCCTGGCGAGCCTGGAGGACGAGCTCGGAATCTTGCTCTTTCACCGCAACGCCAAAGGCATGTTGCTGTCCGATGCGGGCGTTCGGTTCATGCCCCATGCCCGCCGGATCCTCAGCGCCATCGAGGATGCGCGGGAGGCGTGCCTCTCCCAGCATCCCGCCCCGAGTGACCGCCAGGCAGGACAGCGATCCTGCGCGGACCCGGCGCTCCCTGCACAACAACCTCGCGGGACGGTTTCTGAAGCGGGCGGCCTTTCCATGGGGCTGACCCCCAGCGCCGAGTAGAATCCGGTGAATCCATTGGATTCACGGCCATAAGCACCATGGACTCGGATGAGGTTGGGATCTCTGGACGGATCTGCTGGCGTCGAGGGTGCAGGGGGCTCAGGTGCTGGATGCCGACGGGACTCCTTGCGGCCAAATACGTTGCTCAGCAGACCCATGCTGCCTCGATCTCCAGTGCGATCCTGAGGCGCCTGCAACAATCCCTCTGGAGTGGGTCGAACTCCGATGGTTGCCCCAGAGCTATCCCTCTCGACTTGGGCCAGGGTCCACGAGACGGTGATTCTGGACCTCCCTTGCGGTCGCCTGGGAGCCCAGATGGCGTTCTCTGTTTCTGCGGACTTTTTTGGGGCGTGAGAAAAGTCGCATAAATACAAGATGTGTTACCGGTCATGACGACCCTAAAACGGCCGCTTCTGACCGAGATCAAATCGGGCTCGGAGTGGCTGATTGGTAACACCGGGGCCACTCTTCGCGCCCCAGCGGGGGTCGAGAACCAGAGAACTCCAAGGTCAGGCCGGTAATCTCAGATGGCGCTAGGAAATTCTGAGAATAGGTGAAGAGCGCGTTTGCTTGTCCAAAAGATTGGGATCATTGGACCAAAGTGCCTTGCTGGGTAACCCGAGCATTATCAAAAAAAGCGCCTGACTGAAGTCAGGCGCGTGTTTGGTAGGGCTAACGGGATTTGAACCCGTGTTACCGCCGTGAAAGGGCGGTGTATGACCCTTTCTGACCCTTCCTGGATTTGTGAGCAATTTTGTAAATATATGAAAAACAAGAAACAAATAATCAGGATGGTTCTGGGCGGCCCCTGAAGGCTCAATATCGGTTTGCAGTAAGTTTGCAGTAAATTCTCTGGCAGGATGGTCACCCAGAGGATGACCATGGCCAAGAGACAAGCCACCCCCAAGATGGACACCCCCACGGCTCGGGCAAAGAACTGCAAGCCGCGCCATGAGCCCTACTGGGAGGTGATCGAGGAGGGATGCGCCCTTGGGTATCGCCGGGGAAAGCGCGGTGGGGTTTGGTACGCCAAGTACTACCTCCCCGAGGCCAAGCCACCCCGGAAGCAGAAGGACATCGGCTTTGCCGATGACAGCGGGGCTCCGGCACATATCAAGACCCTGACCTACGGCGAGGCGAAGGAAGCTGCTTTGGCATGGCGTAAGGCCGAGGCAGAGGCGCTTGCTGCTCCAGCCTCAGGGGCTCCGAAAGAGCCGTACACCGTGCGCAAATGCATGGCGGACTACATGAGCAGCTACGAGAAGGCCGGTGGCCGTGCCAGCAAGGACACGCTCCGCGTGATCAATGCCCACATCCTTCCCGCTTTCGGCGACCACTTGGTTGAGAAGCTTACAAGGTCACTAATCCAGGAGTGGTTCGAGGATCTCGCAGATACGCCCGCGAGACTGCGCACCGCCAAAAGCGCTGAGCAGCGGTTCCGGGAATTGCCTGACGATTTTGAGGCCAAGCGCCGCCGGAGAAGTACCGCCAACCGAATCCTGACAGTGTTGAAAGCGGCTCTGAACAAGGCCTTGGAAATGGAGAGAGTGAGTTGTCCGAATACGGCTTGGCGGATGGTCAAACCGTTCAGGAAGGCCGATAGCGCCCGGCTTCGGTTCCTGTCTGTCGATGACCAGAAGACGCTGGTGAACGTCTGCCCGCCTTATTTCAAGAAACTTGTCCAGGCGGCGCTGTTCACAGGGGCGCGCTACGGCGAGTTGTCCCGACTCATGCATGTTCGAGATTTCCATGAGCGCACCGGGCAGGTTTTCGTGACTTCCGAAACGAAGTCAGAAGAGAGTCGCTACATTGCGCTCAGCGATGAGGGCATTGCCTTTTTCAAGGACATCGTGGAAGGCCGGAAGAAGTCCGAGCGCATGTTCCTGACGGAAGGGGGCGAGGAATGGAAGCGCGGCCACCAGGTTCGACCAATGAACCAGGCGGTTAAGGACGCTGGGATCGAAGACGGTCTCTCCTTCCACGAACTGAGGCATACCTATGCTTCAACGCTGATCATGGCTGGCGTGCCGTTGGCCGTGGTGGCTGAGCAGCTTGGCCACAAGGGTACGCGTATGGTGGACAAGCACTACGGCCACTTGGCGAAGAAGTACGTCACGGACACGATCCGCCAGCTATCGCCGCTGTTGCGTTTGTCAGAATGAGTCAGTCCCAAGGGCTATTCTGAACGACTCCGAAGGACTGGTGCTTAGATGGACTATGCCCATTCAATGCCACGACCCGCTTGGTTGTACAAATCTTGGATCGTATCAGTGATCTTATTTTGGGCGTGAAGTTCAGAGACACGCTGTCGACCGATGTATTCCGAGATGAAAGGAGTTCCTTTTTTCTTCAGGGTTGAAATTGCGTTGCGGAAGAAGTCCGGATCGCCAGATTCCATGATTCCCTGAAGGATGATCCCGGCGTTGGGCCAGCCAAACTCTGTGAGGATTTGATGGCCTAGATCGAGCCAACCTGCAGGGCTCGTAAGACCGTGCTTGGCCAATGCACTGGCGAAGAGCCAAAGAGTTTCGATTTGTAGTTCCCGCCCCGATACAAGATCCTTCTGCAAGGTCGTAGCTGCTATTTGGAAATCATTAAAGCTGATGCTTTTGTCGATACCAAAAGGTTCCTGCATTGTGGCTCCTAGGTTGGAAAACATGAGAAGGATGAGGTTGGGATCGATCTGGAGGAGTCTATTCTATGCTTTTCCATCCAGTCTTGAAGGCCTCTAGTAGGCGTGCGGCTTCTTCCAGACGGGCACTGGAATCCTGGGAGTCTCGTTCCCGCAGGAAGTAGTCCAGCATCTTCTGCATGGACGGCGGTTCCAGCGCTTCGCTGATCACGTCGCGCAGCCGGTCGTCTGCGAGATGTGCCACCTGCTTGCCAAGGATGAAGGCGGCGGCGGGTTCTGCCCTGAAATCATAGCGATCCATGGCATCCGGATGGCTGTCGTACAGTTCCTGGTCGGTGAGCACGTGGGAATACTGGTGGAGGAGTTCCATGAAGTCCACAGCATCGCGGCCCAACCTGGCGTCGCCCCGGTCCATCCAGGCGACCAGCTTCATGCAGGCCAGCCCTGGACCTGAGGCCAGGGGCACCCATTTTGTTTCGTCCAGACGAAGATGAATGGCGGATGCGAGTGCCTGGGGGTAGCCCAGGACGCGCATCAAATGGCTGCCATCAGGAGGCCAAGCCAGGGCTCCATCGGGTCCGGCGATGGCGCCGAAGGGCACGAGATCCACTTTGGTTTCGAGTCCCGTACCGGGATCCCGATGGATCATTCGCTGGGTTTCTTTGGGGTCGGGCCGGAAGGTTCCTGTGCCCACCAGGGCTGAGCGCAAGGTCTCGTAGTCTTCCCAGGAGGACAGGGTGACGCCGAAGTCCACGTCTTTGGTGGCGCGGCCCGTCGCGCAGCCGTGGCCGTAATACAACAGGATCTCGCGGGCCATTCCGCCCGTGAGCAGGTAGTCGATACCTCGGCTCCGGAAGAGATCGTCCAGGTCCCGCAGCAATCGGTCCAGACGCAGGTCCAAGGGGCGCTTGAGGTCAAGCCAGGTAGTGGTCATGGATCCTCCGGGCTTCCTCCAGGGTGCGAGGATCTCCGATGGTCAGGAGGTCCGTATAGACCAATAGCGGGGGCGCGATGCCTTCGGGGATTTCCGGTGCAGGGGGGAAGTCCCAGAAGACATCCAGCACTTCGATGAGACCCTGGGGATCCGCTCGGAGCCGATGTTTCGCCAGGAAATCCTTCCGGTCCTCGGGAAGGTAGATCGTGACGGTCTTGGGGATCAGATCGCCATGCAGCTTGGCCGCGGCTATCTCCCCTCCCCAGAAGCCACCGAAGGCCCCTGGGTTTGCGTTCTCCCACCAGGTGTCGTCCTTGGCTGCAAAGCGGCGAACGCGCAGGCGTTCGCGCAGGCGAAGGGGGTAGTTGGTCGTCCAGGCTTGGATGACGCGCTGACGGTCGATCCAGCGGCGCTCGCCCACGATGTCCACCAGGAAGCCATGTTCCCGGAGATCCGTCAGGATCCAGCCCACCGTTCCCAGCGCCACGCCCGCCGCTTTGGCCAGGTCTCGATAGGGGGCTTGCACTAGCTTGGGGGCTGCCAGGAGAGCGAAGACCACCCTAAGGCCAGTCCGATCGAAAGCGCGCATGGGCTTCTCGGGCCGCAGCAGCGCCTTGTCGGGTTTTTGTCCTGTCACCAGGGCGTAGAGGCCCTCCCTTTTGAGGAAGGCATTCCCGGCGGCGTCCATGAAGGGCAACCCGATGCTCTGGCACTGCCGGGCCAACTCGGGGGCCAGGTAAGGAACCATGAGCAGGCCCGCGTTCGCGAATCCCTGGATTTGAGCTTGTACGCCGTGGAGCATGGCCAGTCGGTCCACCCGGTTCTTGCACTCCACGTCGAAGACCCATTGGCGAGGACCGTCGATGATCCTGACTCGCCCATCCGGGCCTAGGTGGTCTTCAATCGGTTCACGGATGGCCTGGAGTCCGGTCTGAGCCTCGAATCGCGCCAGGGCGGCATCTATCAGCTCAACTTCTCGATGAATGATCATGTTCAATCCCTTGCGATGTCCTTGATCCGTGAACGTAATTCAATAATGAACATCGCGTTGAAACGGGAATTGGTCAAGGGTTTGTTCAAAAAAAATATATGTTCACGAATTGTGAACATATATAATTAATGAACGGTCTTGAAAGGGCGAAACATTGAGCGAAAGGAGCATCAAATAACCCTAAATACCAACCAAACCCCACATCTCGGAGTGGGCTCCATATGTCGCAAGTGCTTAGGAAGTCGTGATGATGTGCACTCATCTTCAGCTTCAAATAAATCGATAGGAACGATTTAGGGGTTTCGGTGAGCAATATAGCTGGTTCTGGGACCCGATTGGAGGTCCTGAAGAAGGACCTATTCGACCAAGGGGCCCAGTTCTTTTCTCGATTTTGGCTTCCTCGAATTTTTGAAGAATTCGCAACGGGGGATTCGCCGCCCGAAGAACTCCTGGCCTTTGTGATTCGGATCCTCCTCTGGAAGGAGGTCTTCCATGGCAATCTCCAGATCTTGCAACAGCAGCCCATCGAAGTTGAGCGAGTCTGTGGGTCTGTAAAATACAAACCGGATTTCGTGGTGATTCAAAAAGAAACCGGTGCCAAAGTCATTATCGAATGCGATGGATTCAGCTATCACGATCGTAATTCGAAACAATTTGAATATGAGCGAAGACGGGAACGAGAACTCCAACGATTGGGCTATCGAATCTATCGATTCAGCGCAACGGAGCTATTCCGAGACCCCTGGGAAGCTGGGTTGGAGCTTGTAGACGCCATCACCGCTTGGCCGGAGTTCCGAAATCTAGATTTGCCAGAGAACCTTCGAGAGCTGGCTATCGAATTGATCAATGGAGCCCCAGAATCCGCAGAAGCTATTGGTGAGGACACGGAATTAGAGGAATGCGAGATTGAGGTCGGCGTAACCAGCGATTCATCCGATGCGCTCAATCGAAATGGCTCATTGGAAGACCTGGTCGAACCGGAATTAGAGGCGCTGCTTACCCCAGAAAAGATGGGAGCCTACATTGCCGAAATCAGGACCATCCTGCCTTACCCGACGTATACGTTTGTAGCCCGCGTCCTCCAGGGCACACAACTAACCCGGGTTCGAAGGATCTCCGAGCAGCTCTCCTGCTTCGGAATACTTTCAAAATCGCGGTTTCCAAAGCTCCTCCGAAAGCAGTTAAAATTTCTGATCGTTCCATTCCTCACCCATCCGCCCTCATCTAAGCTACTAACGGAGATGGAGCCAATCTCCCGTAACGATGATCGGATGCGAATGTTCGATCGTCTGATGGAGCTAGGGATCTCGGTCACTCCAAAATCCGGGGCATGTGTACTTCTGGGCGTATTCGTGGAAGGTTGGCCTGCAAGCGTCCGAGAGTATGAATTGTTTGGGTCCTTAGCAAGCACAGACATGAAGCCTGCTCCAGACCTGCTTGCGGACATGTTGAACCCTGACTTCGAGTCGTGGGCTTCAGTGCGAATTGTCCCTGCCGTGCCCGATCGGATTGAAGGGGAGACGCTTTTGGAAGAGACGCGCAAGGGGTTCGTGAACTGCCCACTAATGAGACCTGATACTGTATTAAAGGAGGAACAGAGGACAGTACGTAAGAGTTATCGAAGAGCCTGGGAACCCTGGACCAAGGCGGAGAACGAAATCCTGCTTCGGTGTCTACGAACGACCAAAGATCCTGAGAGGCTCGCAATGGTATTTCTGAGAGCCTCCGCCTCATTGAAAAAACACCTGCGAACCCTTCCTGATGAGGAGAGAGAAACGCATGACCAGAATGAGGCCTTAGCAGGGTCCTGAAGAGTCTATGGAGTGGCTTACCAAGAGAAATGGTGATGACCACATGAGCACTCTTGCCCCTCAGCAGGAAGGTATGGGGCAGGGCTGAAGACAGCCTATGGGGGGAGGGGAAACGCACTTTCAGGAAGGCCTGAACCCCCCCACTCTCACCAAAATCCCGGGATGAAGGGGCTAGGCTACTCGGCGGCGTCGATATCCGCCTCGTTCTCAATGGCGGCGAAATAGGTTTCATCAATTTCGATCAACGTTTGGGGCCGCTTCTTCACGCCGACGCCATGCTTCAGAAGCAACTCCATGAGCTTGTCGCCATCAATAAGAGTGATTGGTGCGGCGCCAGGGAATAGGGCTGCATCCTCGCAGCCCTTGGCAAAACGTCCCAGGGTTATGACGGTGCCGCGGATGGCCTGGTGATAGGGCAAAGCGCCGCGCAGCTGGTCGATGATAGGGCGGGTGATCGAACCCTGCTGGCGTTTGACCTGTACCACCTCCTTGATCTGGGTGATGCCGAACTGGAAGTGCGCCACCACGTCAATACCCTTGTCACCACTCTGCTTTGTGACCACCACATCTTCGTAGTCCATCGCCTCCAGCAGATCCTTGATTAGACCCTCGAAACGGTAGGGGTTCATCTTGCCGAGCCGTTCACGCAGGGCCTTGCTCTGCGCGTCGTTATATTGCTTTATCGAGCTCAGCACCAGATGGTGAGGTTGTTGGGCGGCAGGGGTAGTGGTGTCGGTGGCGTAGGCTATGCCCTTATCAGTGATCGTGTAGGTATTGCCTTCGCGACTAATGTAGCCACGCTTGACTAGGTTCTGGATTCTTCGGCGCAGGGTGTCTTTTATGGTCGAGGGTGTCCCGAATTTAGAGTTTGCAAGCAGGAACTCGCCCCATTCATCGAGCAAGTCCCCACGCTTGGCTGGTGAATGAGCGGCCAGGATGGTTAGGAGTTTGGGGAGGCCCTCTGCCTCGTCCAATTTTCGAACGACAGTAGGATCATTCGCCTTAAATGCGGCCCCAATCTTGGAAAGCCGATAAATCCCGCTTGTGTCTGGACTGAGCAGGTCATAGGTATTGATGAAGAGATAAGCGCCATACACATGGCGCGGATTCACAGTATTAGAGCTTTCATCCCAGATTCGCTGTGCCAGTTTCCGGGCTGACCCGGTAAGCCGTTCGCCGATCCACTCATCCGGGTTGCTCCAGTCAACGGGGTTCTGTGGTGTGCCGGTTTGATCCCAGATGGTATTCAGAAAGTCGAGGAAATCTGCCTTCGTGGTAGCACCGGCCATGATGTCCATCAACTTGTATACATCCGAGTAGCTCGGGAAGAGGGGAGTTCGGACGACATACTCTTTGGGCTCAGCCATGCTGCTCTCCGGCTCTACTGGGGGCGGTCTCTTGGTTGGCTGTGGACCGGGTGCCTGTGATTATGACCTATTGATTGGTTGGATTACCCAAGGCGGCCTCTCGGAGGGAACCCTTCCCCTTGGAGGCCGTTTCGCTTTGCGTCCCTCTTCCAGCGACCGCTCTTGCTCTGCCATGACGGAAATGAGGCGAGGCTGAATGGAGGGGGGAGAATTTGGCTGGGAGGAAGGCCGAGATCCCCGCATTTCCCCTGAAACCCAACCGATGTTGGTCTACCTTGACTCGCCACCAGGAACACTTCAGTGGGACTCCTGGGGAACGAGGAGGATGCCCTATGCGTTACCTGGTGACGATGACAATTGATATCGAAGAAGTTCAGGGAAGTCGGACTGCGAGGGCTGTCGAGAAGCCCGTCGAAAAACCTGTAGAGAAGCCAAAACCAGAACCCACTGGAACGAAGCTCTTGGACGGTATTCAGCCCATGGTCTATGGAGTGAGGGATGCCGGAAGGATTCTGGGGATTTCACGGTCCTCCGTCTATGTCCTTCTGAAATCAGGTTTGCTCACCCCAGTTCGCATTGGACGGCGCCTTCTCTTCACTGAGAGTGAGCTGCGAGCCTTTGTCGAGAAGAATCGCGGGTAGTAGACGATCAGGAGGCTCCTGCCAGCCGAATTCCAGATGGGTCCTGTTGGTTCTTGTTGTATCTGGTTGGTTCAATTGCTTTTGGCTGATTGACCAGAAGCGACGAACTCTTACCCTGAGCTTGCACGAAGGGTGATGCAAGGCGATTGAAAGATCGAACCCTTTGGGTGGCAAGTTCGGCGTGGCGCGTGACTGTGGCGCCCGATGGGCAACGCCCTGTCTTTCGACAGGTTGGGAGTGGTGCATTCGCGTGGCGCGATGCAGTGAACGCAACAGGAGCTGCAACATGAACGAACGGAAAAGCCGATCAGTGCTGGGTGGAAGCGATGCCAGCAATGTGGTGCATGCACGAGTGGGTGCCGAGAACAGTGGCGTGCTGGAGGAGCTTGCGCGGCGGCAGGGGGTAAGCCGCACGCAGGCGCTGAAGAACCTTCTGGGCGACGCACGAGAGCGCATGGCGGAAGAGGCCTTTGGGCCGCGGCTTGATGCCCTCGCTCGGACTCTCACTGGAGTCATCGAGCAACAGGCTCGCCATGCCACCCGTATCGAGGCCCTGGTGGCGATCATCCGCAAGGTGGAGGAGGGCCAAGCCGAGCGAGAGGCGCAGATCCTCCAGACGCTGGCGGTGACGGTGAGCCTCTGCCAGCACACCTACGCCTACCTGATGGGCGTAGTGGAGTCGAGCCCACGGGCGGGGGACATCACCGCCTCCGGTAAGGCCAAGCTCCAGACCCTTCGCGGGGAGGGTTGAGATGGCCATCATCAAGCCCGGCTTTCAACCTGGGTTCCGGGGCCGCACGACTCCACCCAGTCTGAGCCGACGAGCCCATTACCTGGCAGCCCAGCAGGGGCGAGATTCGGCGCGGCTCCTGGGCATGGAGGGACACGAACTCACCCCGACCCAAGGCATCGAGGCCATGGGTGGGAAGTCGGCACCGTACCACGAGATCATCGTGGCCCCCTCTGAGGCGGAGTGTCGGACGATCCTTGGGCGGAATCCTTCCGATCCTTCGAGGGCGGCAGAAGAGGCTGGCCAGCGCCTGGCCAAGGCCTACGCCGAGGGCCGCCCCTACCTTCTCGCCATCCACGAGCAGGATGGGCGCTTCCACTTTCACATTGCCGTGCGCGGGAGCATGCCCGAGCAGGCCCTGGGGCGCCACGGGTCCATGCAGAAGCACTGGGATCGAGAGCTGTTCGGGGACGAACCGAGGATCCAGGACTGGGATGCCCATCAGCGGTTCAAGGCGGAGAAGGTCCGGCTCCAGGAGGTCGTCCGGGAGCAGAGGGAGAACGAACGCCAGCGCCGGGAGGCCGTGAAACGGGCCGCACCCGGGCGCAAGGCCGAAGCTGCCCGGCCCTTCGAGCGGAAGGCTCGGCTCCTCATCGAGCGGCGCTTCCTGACGGAGACGGCCGCGCTGCGGGCCCGCTACGAGTCCCGGGGAATGCTCGGCAGCCCGCGGCACCAGGCGGAGCTGGAGCAGGCGGAGCATCGCCGCACGGGGGCCGTGCGTCGGCTGGAAAAGCGGGAGACCTCCCGGGAGCTTGGCGTGGCCAAGGCTCGTTTCAGCCGGGCCGTGGATCAGGGCGGTCGCGTGGTGCAGCGTGGGGCCCGAGTGGCTGGTCGTGTCGGACGGATGGCCCTGGACAAGGCCATGAAGGAACTCGGGGTTCCTGCCCCACTCCGCAAAGTGAGTCGTGCGGGTCTGGTACTTGCCCAGGAGGCGACCCAGGCCACGCTCCGGGCCTCCATGGAGGCGGCCAAAGCCGCAGCCCGGAGCGGGATCCATGTGGGTCAGGCCTCCGTCAAGCTGGCCACGGGTCTGGTGGCGGCCCTTCCGACCGCTGGAGCCTCCCTGAAGGTGGCCGGAAAAGAAGCTGGCCGGGACCTGATCCAGGCCGGCAAGGAAGCTGGCCACGGTGCGGCTCGAACTGGAGCCGAACTGGGCAAGGGAGCTGGCCGTGCTGTGGCCGCAGGCAGCCGTGAGCTGCTGCCCCAGGAGGTCCAGGCGGGAGTCCAGATGGCCGCAACGACAGCCCGGACGGCGGCAGGCGCCACCAAGGATCTCGTCACCCTCTCTCCCCTTTCGCTGGGCAGAACCCTGGCGGGAGGGGCCACGGACCTGGGCGCCACGGCGGCTCGGAATGCTGGCCTGACAGCCAAACTCCCCGAGCCCGTGCGCCGGGCCCTGCAAGTGATCGGATGGCTTCCCATCGTGGGGAGCGTCTCGAAGGTCGCCGAGGTGGCGGCCGAAACCACGCAAACCGTCGCTAATGCCGCATCTCGCGGCGTGGAGGTTGAACGATGACGGATGTTGTTTACCAATTCCTTTTCGCCTGGAAGACCTGGGGAGCCAGGCTGCTCATGCCCCTCGGTCTCCTTGGGCTCCTCTGGGTGTTCATTCGCTGGTACTTCGTGGAGCACGAGAATCCGCTGGCACTCCTTCACCGCCGCTTCGAGTGGCCCACTCGCTGGCTGCTCCAGCATCGGCGGTCCCCGAAGGTGCTTCCGCTGAGCCTGGCTCTTCTTGGCCTCGGCACGGGCATGTTCTGGGGCATCGGCCAGCGGACCTTCGTCCTCTGGGCCTACGAGAACGGCTTTCTCTTTCTGGCCATTCATGCCGCCCTGGCCATGCTCGCCGTGGCGGTCTGGGTCACCTGGGACCGCGAGCCCAAGCATGTGAAGAAGGGCGTCGGTCTTGCGGACACGAGGTTCCGAGATGTGCCCGAGGATTGGGGCATTCGCAGGGTTGAGGGAGATAAGACCTACCTCGATCCTCGCCCTACCGCGGAAATCCTGGTCTATCGCAGCCCTTCCAGGCTGGCCTGTCGCCTGGTGGGGGGCAGCCAGCATCGGGAGGGGGACCTCACCCTCTTGTCCCTCCGGTGGGACATCCTCAGCCAGCACATGCTCGTGGTGGGCCCCCAGGGTTCGGGCAAGACCGCGAGCTTCTATGCGCCCATCATGTATTCGTCCCTCGTACCCTGGATCTACCAGGACAGCAAGGCCGAACTACCCTTCCGCGAATCCTTCAAGGACAGGCCTGTGTTCGGCCTCGATGTGCGGGGGTATGCCACCCGCAGTCTTGTCTGGAACCCTCTGGAGGAGATCCGCAGCACCGAGGATTTCGACCTGCTGGTGGATTACCTCTTCCCGAAGAATCCCAACGATCCGAACGCCTGGGTCCGGGATATGGCCCGCGTGATCTTCGGGGCGGTGCTGCGCTCGAATCGCTGGGACAGCATCCAGGAGATCTCGCGGACGCTCCGGAAGACCCGGCTGGAGCCCTTCCTGGCCATGCTCGATCCCATCTACCTGGACACAATGAAGGAACCCAAGAGCCAAGTTCCCGTGCTTCAGGACCTGGTGGTGACGTTGAGCCGGTGGGAGACGGAGCGGGTCCGCAGCATCACGGAAGGTCGGAGCACCGCCACCCTGGACGACTTCATCGCCAGGGGCGGCTACATCATGAACTGCGAGGACAGCGACGCCCTGAAGGTGCCTGTCCATGTCTTCTGGGCCATGCTGCTCGGTCGGCTGCGCAACCGGCCACAGGGCTCCTCGAAGATCCTTCTCCTGATGGACGAGTTCGGGGACTGCGGGCGCATTCCCAATATCCAGAAGTCCCTCGTGCTCCTGAGGACTCGGGGGGTGGCCATCCTGGCGGCGATCCAGAACCTTGGCCTGCTCCAGAATGTCTATCCCCATGAGTGGAAGGCCGTGATGAAGGGGTTCGGTACCCGGGTCTGGCTGGCCAGGAACCTGGAGGATGAGCTTCGTCAGCAGCTTTCTACGGGCATCGGCAAGTACACCCGCCGTATTCCTCCGGCCAACAAGAACGCCAATGAGACCGACAAGGAAGCCGATCTCATGCCCCTGGATGCCTGGGCTCAGTGGTCAGAGCTTCGGGTGGCCCTGGGGAGGCTTCACGGCTACACCTACTGGTTCCCGGTGCCCATCGAAATCCCGGACACGCCCCTTGGTAAGCCGGTGGTGGCGGCGGATCCCTGGGAGGAGGCCGAGGCGCTGGCGATGGAGGCCCTCCAGGAGGTGACGCCGGAGGACTGGAAGCCCGAACCGCTTCCGGTTCCGGGAGAGCTGGTGACCTCCCACGCTTCCGTCGAGGCGCTCGTAGTCCCGGCGGGGGAGGAGTGGCTGTGAGCGGTCAGGGGTGGATGGACTATGCGCGGGAGCAGGTCGAGGACAGTCGAGCCCACGGTGAGGGGTGGGCCGACATTGTCGTGGACCTCCAGGGCGAGGGGATCGGGGAGGAGGTGATCGCCGAGGTGCTGCGCGAACGTCAGGCCTGGGCCGAGGAGGCCCAGGAATGGAAGCAGCATGGTTTCCCCTACGAGGAGATCGTGCTGCATCTCCGGGAGGAGGTGGCCGCTCCTTGGGGAGATGTGGCTCACGCGCTCATGTCCACTGGGATGATCTCGCCGGATGTGCTGCGGGTGGTGCTACCGCTCATGGGTGAGGAATCGCCACTCCCCGTGGTGCAAGCCGCACTGCTGGAGGGCCCTGAAGACTCCAACGAGGCCGAGGCCTGGGAGGTGATCGGCTACTTCTTTCCGGAGATCAGCCGGGATGATGGAACGGGAGCCTTGGAGGAGGCTCCGGCCTAGGTTTCGAAGGGGCACATGGCGTCAGGGCGCGCGGGAGGCGATCTTCCGTGCGCCTTTTCTCGTGGGAGAAGGTGGGCGAGGTGTGGCGTCCCTGCCCATGCCGGAGCGGGCACTGCCGGATGTCCTAATCCCGCGCCGCGGCGACCCTACCCGCTCTCTGCCCGGTTCGCTGCGCTGCCCGGTTCGTTCCCGGTCCGGCCCTGGGGAGCGGGGGGCCCCGGCGGTTTCGTGCCCCGATCCGGCGGGCACGGAGAAACGCCATGACATCTTCCACCCTTCCCCTCTTCGATCAATCGAACGCCACCGTTCCCGCGCAGATCCGTAGTTTCCCCGTCTCCGAAACCGTCGCCCTCTACGGGCCGGAATCCCTCTCGGATGCGCAGATCATCGAAGCCATGCTGAATCGCGTCCGTCCTGGGCGGGCCGAAGAGATCCTCCGCCAGGTCGAGAACCTGGGGCGTCTGGTAGCCCTGGGACCTGCTGAACTACAGGCCCTTGGGCTCACGAAGGGCGAGATGGCTCGCTTCGCGGTCCTCCAGGAGGTGCAGCGCCGCTCCACTCGGAGCCTCGAACGCCCCCGCATTTCCTCCCCCAGGGCCGCCGGAAGCTACCTGCTGCCCAAGGTCCAGGGCTGGACTGAGGAACGCTTCGGGATGCTGGCCCTCAACGCCAAGGGCGAACTGCTCGCTGACCGCATCCTGAGCCAGGGCACCGCCACTGCGACCCTCATCAGCCCCCGGGAGTTCTTCCGTGAAGCGCTCCGGTTCGGTGCCACCACGGCCTTGGCTTGGCACAACCACCCCTCGGGGGATCCTACCCCCTCCCGCGAGGACTTGGCCCTCACGACCCGTCTGCGCTCTGCCGGTGAGAGTCTGGGCGTGCCTCTGGCGGACCATGTGGTCTTGGGCAGCGACCGCTGGCACAGCTTCCGGGCGTCGGAGGGGTGGGATTCCCACTGAGAGGAGATCCTGGTCTCCTCGACACTGGTCACATTGCAGAAAGGGCGGGCCTTCCGAAGGCCTGCCCTTCTACAATGGCCTATAAATCAAGGAACTTCATGGCCGTCAAGAAATCCGACCTCTACTCCTCCCTCTGGGCCTCGTGCGACGAGCTGCGCGGGGGCATGGACGCCAGCCAGTACAAGGATTACGTCCTATTCATGCTGTTCGTCAAGTATGTCTCCGACAAATATGGGAACAGCGAGGCCTTCGCCCCTCCCATCGCCATTCCTAAGGGCGCGAGCTTCAAGGACATGGTGGCCCTCAAGGGCAAGAGCGACATCGGGGACCGGATCAACACACAAGTCATCCAGCCGCTCATTGACGCCAATAGCCGATTGGCTCGAAGCGATTTTCCCGATTTCAACGACCCCAACAAGCTGGGGGAGGGCAAGGAGCGGGTGGAGAAGCTCTCCAACCTGATCGCCATCTTTGAGAACCCTGCGCTGGATTTCTCGAAGAATCGCGCCGAGCACGACGACATCCTGGGCGATGCCTACGAGTACCTGATGCGTCACTTCGCCACAGAAAGCGGCAAGAGCAAGGGGCAGTTCTACACCCCCTCCGAAGTCAGTCGGGTGATCGCCAAGGTCATCGCCATCTCGCCCGAGAACACCAGGGCCTCCACCACGGCCTACGACCCCACCTGCGGATCGGGATCCCTGCTCCTCAAGGTGGCCACCGAGGCGGGCAAGCACATCACCCTGGAAGGGCAGGAAAAGGACGTGACCACCGCCGGCCTCGCCCGCATGAACATGATCCTGCACGATTTCCCCACGGCCAATATCCTGTCGGGCAACACGCTAGCCTCGCCCAAGTTCTTGAATCTAAACGGCCAGCAGCTCCGCACCTACGACTACGTGGTGGCCAATCCTCCCTTTTCCGACAAGACCTGGAGCAATGGCCTTTCGCCTTCCGCCGATCCCTATCAGCGCTTTGCCTGGGGTGAGCCGCCCGCCAAGCAGGGGGATTACGCCTACCTGCTGCACATTCTCCGCAGCCTGAAGGGCACCGGCAAAGGCGCCTGCATCTTGCCCCACGGCGTGCTCTTCCGGGGTAATGCCGAGGCCGTCATTCGAGAGCAGCTCGTGCGCTCGGGTTACCTCAAGGGGATCATCGGCCTGCCCGCCAACCTCTTTTTCGGCACAGGTATCCCGGCCTGCATCCTGGTGCTGGACAAAGAGAACGCCGCTGCCCGCAAGGGCGTGTTCATGATCGACGCCAGCAAAGGATTCAAGAAGGACGGCGCCAAGAACCGCCTGCGGGAACAGGACATCCACAAGATCGTGGACACCTTCACGAAGCAGGATACAAGCGATCCCCGCTATGCCCGCATGGTGCCCTTCAGCGAGATCGCTGATCCCAAGAACGACTTCAACCTCAATCTGCCACGCTACATCGATAGCAGCGATCCCGAGGATCTTCAGGACATCGACGGTCACCTGCGGGGCGGCATTCCCGAGCGCGACCTGGATGCCCCCGAGAGCGCCCTAGCCCCCTACTGGAAGGTGCTGCCGGGGTTGCGGGATTTCCTCTTCAACTCGGCCGGGAGGGCGGGCTACGCCCGTCTGAAGCTCCCGATAGCCGAGGTAAAAGCGGCCATCCTGGGTCATCCCGAATTCGTGGCCTTCCAGCAGCAGGCGCTGGATCGCTTCGGCCAGTGGCGCGCGGCCAATAGGCCCCACCTCACAGAATTCGAAAAGGAGAGCCACCCCAAGGCCCTCATCGAAACCCTGTCCGAAGATCTGCTGGCCACCTTCCGGAAGGACCCTCTGCTGGATGCCTACGACCTTTACCAGCACATGATGGACTACTGGGCGGAAACGATGCAGGACGACGCCTACCTCATCAGTGGCGAAGGATGGGTGGAGGGCGCCCAGCCCCGGGAGATCATCCAGATCAAGAACAAGGACGGCAAGCTGGTCTGGCCCGATGCCCACGACTTCCTCAAAGGTCGGCGGCGCTTCAAGTCCGACCTCATCCCGGCTTCGATCCTGGTGGCCCGGTACTTCGCGGCCGAGCGAGACGCGATCGAAGCCCTGGATAACGAGCTGGCCGCTCTGGAACAGCAGCTCGACGAACTGAAGGAGGAGCACAGCGGCGAAGAGGGGATGCTGGCGGAAGTGATCGAAGGCGAAGGGGACAAGCAGAAGATCACGGCCAAGGCTGTCAAGGATCGCTTGAAGGAGATCGGCAGAGATCCGCTCTACCGCGAGGAGCGCGAAGTCCTGAAGACCTACGCCGACCTTCTGGAAAAGCAGAAGGACACCAAGGAACAGCGCAAGGGCGCACAGGTGGAACTGGACCGGAAGATCGATGCAAGGTACCCCAAGCTCACCGAGGCCGAGATCAAGACCCTGGTGGTGGAAGACAAGTGGTTGGCATACCTTGCCGCCGCTGTGCAGGGGGAGTTGGATCGCGTTTCTCAAACCCTCACGGGCCGGATCCGAGAGTTGGCCCAGCGTTACGCCACACCTCTGCCGGAGTTGCTGGCTGAGGTAGAGATGCTTTCCACCCGCGTGAAGGATCACCTCAAGCGGATGGGGGCGGCATGGAAGTGAGGCCGGGGGGCAAGCAGACAGAGATGGGAGTCTTTCCCAAAGACTGGAACGAAGGTTCTCTTAAGGATCTTGTCGATCCAAACCGAACCATTCGATACGGCATTGTTCAACCCGGGAAATTTGACCCCCAAGGTCGTTTCATGATTCGGGGCCAAGACTACTCAAGGGGATGGGTTGAACCTTCTGAGCTCTTCAGGGTCAGCCCAACCGTTGAGAAACCATTTGAAAACGCGCGTGTAATAACTGGTGATGTGCTGATCACCATTGTCGGAGCAAGCACTGGTCGTATCGCAATCGTGCCCGATTGGCTGGATGGGGCAAACCTCACGCAGACCACCGCTCGTGTAGCGCTGCGCAGAGAACAAATCAATGCAGTTTACTGCAGTTATGTCCTTGCCAGTTCACTTGGAGCAAAGCAAGTCGCGAATTACCTAAAGGGTGCTGCTCAGCCCGGCTTGAACTGTTCGGACATTGAAAAGTTTCGGATACCCCTGCCTCATCCCACGGAGCAACAGTCTATCGCGACGGCATTGAGCGATATGGATGCGCTACTAGAGGGGCTAGATAGGCTCATTGCCAAGAAGCGCGACCTCAAGCAGGCCGCCATGCAACAGCTTCTCACCGGCCAGACCCGCCTGCCGGGATTCAGCGGGCAGTGGGAGGTGAAGCTATTGGGAGACCACGTGACCTTTCTCCGGAATGGTGTGAACTCCCGAGCTGAGCTTCGGCCAGAGGGTCAAGTGAAGTACCTTCATTACGGCGATATTCACGCCTCTACTGGCTCCATTCTCTCGCCGCAAGCCCTTCCAAGCCTCCCAGATGCAAAGGCCACACGACTCGATCGATTGCGTGACGGCGACCTAATCTTCGCTGACGCATCGGAGGACATTGCGGGAGTCTGTAAGTCGGTGGAGCTACGTGATACCCGCGATATTGAAGTCGTCTCTGGGTTGCACACAATCGCGGCGAGATTCGACAAGACCGTGCTCGCCGATGGATTCAAGGGCTTCCTCCAATACTGTCCTACATTCGCATCGCACCTTCGGCGCCATGCAGCAGGGACCAAGGTCCTTGCGACAAACCGTGCACATATCGCAAGCGTCGAAATGCGGTTGCCCGATGTCGCCGAACAAGAAGCCATCGCTGCTGTCCTCTCTGACATG
This sequence comes from Geothrix sp. PMB-07, assembly GCF_030758935.1. NCBI lineage: Bacteria > Pseudomonadati > Acidobacteriota > Holophagae > Holophagales > Holophagaceae > Geothrix > Geothrix sp. PMB-07. The sequence continues at coordinate 3,244,447 of NZ_CP132333.1, read as the reverse complement.
GATTCTGAGCTGGTTGCCCTGGAGGCCCGCCGCGACAAGACCCGCGCCCTCAAGCTGGGCATGATGCAGGAGCTGTTGACCGGGCGGATCCGGCTCGTCGAGTCTGTCACCGGGGCAAGCGAGCAACCGGCATCCCAGGCCGATGGACAGCAAGCCAATATCCATTTCAAGAGAAGTGTTCTGGCTGCCGAGATCATTGATCGATTGCATGCAGAGCCGACCTTCGGTCATGTCAAATTCGAGAAGGTGATGTTCCTGGTCGAGCATCTGTGCGCGGTTGATACGGGTTCCACCTACCTTCGGAAGGCCGCCGGGCCGTACGACAACCGTGCCCTCCGCTCCATCGACAGCCAGTTGCGGAAGCAGCAGTGGTTCGATTGCCGCAAGGAAGGTGAGCGGTATCGATACCTGCCCATGGCGCATTGGGGTGGACACAAACACTATTTCGAGAGGTATTTTGCAGACATCACCGATACCTTCGAAAACGTTCTTCAAACATTCAAGACGCTCGAAACGGAGCGATGCGAGATCGTGGCGACGTTATTGTCGGCTTGGAGCGATCTGCTTCAAACCGAAGGCCCTGTCTCCGACGAACGAATCGTGCACGAAGTCCTGAACAACTGGCATAAATCAAAAGAGAGAATTCCCAAAGATCGCTGGCTGAAGGCACTTGGATGGATGCGCAGTCGGGGATTCGTTCCCAAGGAAGGCGCATAGATACATGCTGAACACCTTTGCGAAATTCCTCCTTGTTTCAACCTCATTGTCACCGCTGCTTGGTGCTGTTGCTGTGAACAAGCTGGCGCGAGGAGAATCTGCATTGCATTGGTGCCCTTGGCTGGCAGTGGCGCTGCTCCTCGTGTTTCTATGCTGGGGATTGCTTCGCTATTCGGAGAAAAATGCTCAGGGTCAGATCTACCGCATCAAGGAGTTTGAACGTAATGACAAGGAGGTTCTGGCGTTCTTGGTGACTTACCTCCTGCCATTCCTTTCAACGGAAAAGTTGGGTTTCACAGGGGATTGGCTGACGGGCACCTATGTCCTTCTGATTATCTTCCTGGTGATCGCCCACGCGGATGCGTTTCATTTCAACCCCGTGATGGGGATGCTTGGCTTCCACTTCTATTCGGTCAAGAGCGAAGATGGTGTTTCTCATCTATTGATCAGTAAGACCAAACTGTGCCGCACGGGTGTGGACATTCAAACCGTTCACCTTGATCACAGTATCTACTTACGAATTGGAGAGAACGATGCTTAAGAATTTTCAGCTCGCGGCGATTGTCAAACAAGGTTCTAAAACGCTTCTTTTGTGTGTTCCTTTGCATAAGGCGTTGCAGGACTCCTTAGCAAGGGACTGGAGCGATCAGCAGATGAGCTTTTCGGAAGACATGCAAGAGATCCCATTCAATGCAGGCTATCAGCCGGAAGAGCACGAATGCTTTGCGCTTTCGAATTTTGGGCTACCAGAATGGCTTGCAAAAACGACAAGCCTGACGGCCAGCAGGCTGGACGCTATTAGCCAAAGTGAGGCCACCATCGACTCCATCCGCGGGATTGTGGGCTTCGCGCAGGACGAGCAAGGAACGGAGCTCGTGCTCTTCCAGAATTTCAGCCGTTCTCATGTGATTAAGCCTGGGCATTTTATTTTCCTTCAGAAGGACACCTATGTGACAACGGAAGGTCCAGGCCTAACGCTGGAAAACAAGCTGAGCGCCACCTTCGTTCCGTCCGAGAAAAAGCTCAGATTCCGCAACTTTCGGACCGTAAATACCTTCCTTCCCCTTGCCGATTTCTACGAAGAAGCCTCGGAACAGCAGATCCGAAAGGTGTTGGCCCATAGGTGCCTCGCACCGGAGAATGTAGATTCGCTGGCCACGGAATCCAACCAGTGGTTCCGAAAGCGCTTCGCGATGTTGCGGGATTCCGGTGTCCTCGATGCCTATTCCCCGAAGCAGATCCAAGCGCGCTCAAAGGGATTCGATGTTGAAGTTCATATTTCGGGAGGCAAAATCGTCTTCCCATCAGACCGCCAGGCAGCCAAAAAGCTGCTGCAGTTCTTGAATGAAGAGCTGTACAGAGGAGCGATCACCGAGAAGCTGTACGAAACCAACTCGAAGCGAGAGGCTGACTGATGTCTCGCCTCCCCCGCTCCGAGCGCAACACCCAGGATCGCGTCATTGCACTATTTACTGATCCTAAGCGCCCGGACAACCTGGGCTACCGCTACCTGGGCGATTGGCATAAGCGGGAAAATAACCGGCCCATTGAAACTGAATTCCTGCGGGCGAATCTGGAGACTCGCGGGTATTCAGAGGCACACATCTCCGCCGCCCTGCAAAAGCTGGAGACCACTGCCGATGCCACTGGCATCACCCTCTACCAGGCGAATCTACGCACCTATCAGTTGCTCCGCTATGGGGTGGATATCCAGGTAGCGGCCGGTCAGCCTCACGACAAGGTGCATTTGATCGACTGGGGGCACCCGGAAGCAAATGATTTCGCCCTGGCCGAAGAGGTGACCCTCAAGGGCGGTTTTGAGCGGCGCCCCGACTTGGTGCTTTACCTGAATGGCCTGGCCGTGGGCGTGATCGAGCTGAAGCGAAGTTCAGTGGATGTGGTGGACGGTATTCGCCAGCTCATCACCAATCAGGAAGAGATCTTCAACAAGGGCTTCTTCAGCACAGTGCAGCTCGTGCTCGCCGGCAACGATTCCCAGGGCCTGCGCTATGGCACCATGGGCACGCCCGAAAAGTTCTTTGTGGAGTGGAAGCATGGGACAGCGAATCTTGGGGATGTCCCGGCGACCGGCGCCCTGCTGGACGGCCCCCTGGGTCATCTCTGCGAGAAGGCGCGCCTGCTTGACCTCATCCGCAACTTCATCATCTTCGATGCAGGCCAGAAGAAGGTGCCCCGACAACATCAGTTTATTGGACTGAAGAAGGCTCAGGTGCGCCTTCAACGCCGCGAGGGGGGCGTCATCTGGCACACCCAGGGCAGCGGTAAAAGCATCCTGATGGTGCTTCTGGCCAAATGGGTGCTGGAGTGGGATCCCGAGGGCCGGGTATTGATCATCACGGACCGCGACGAACTGGACAAACAGATCGAAGGGGTGATGAAGAATGCCGGGTTGGTGGGAGAAGATTCACCTTCGCCGCGCATCACGAAACGGGCCGAGCTGGTGCAGAAGCTGGGGGCCTCCACGCCCCGGTTGCTCTGCGCCCTGATACACAAGTTCGATCCCTCGGATCTTAAGGGAGATCCACCCCCCATCCATGGCCGCTTCTATGTGTTCGTGGACGAATGCCACCGCACCCAGGGTGGCGACATGAACAGGCAGATGAAGCGCTGGTTGGAGGGCGCCCTCTTCGTTGGCTTCACGGGTACGCCGCTGCTCCGCAAGGACCGGACACTGACCCGCGACGTGTTCGGGACCTACATTCACACCTACAAATTCCACGAAGCCGTGGCGGATAAGGTGGTGCTAGACCTGAAGTACGAGGCCCGCCATGTCCCGCAGAACCTGACGGCGCCGAAAAAGATCGACGAGTGGTTCGAGAAGAAAACCACCGGGCTTAACAATTTCCAGAAGGCCGCGCTTCGCAAGCGATGGGCCACGCTGGAAGAGCTGATGAGCGCGGGCGAGCGCAAGCAGCGCATTGTGGCGGACATCATCGAAGACTTCAGTCTGAAGCCGCGTCTCAGCAGCGACCGGGGCACGGCCATTCTGGTGGCGGCTTCCATTTATGATGCGTGCCACTACTTCCGGATCCTCCACAACACGAACTTCGGGCCCTACTGTGGCCTCATCACATCATTTGAGCCGAACCCGAATGCCATCTCCAAGGAGCCTCTCAACAGCGACGAACGTTACAAGTTCGATACCTACACCAAGCTCGTGCTGAAGAAGGGCCAGAGCACCAAGGGCTATGAAGACGACACCAAGCGGCGCTTCATCGAGGAGCCCGCCAACCTGAAGCTCCTGATCGTGGTGAGCAAGCTGCTGACTGGTTTCGATGCCCCGAGCTGCACTTACATCTATCTGGACAATGCGCTCCACGACCACGATCTCTTCCAAGCCATCTGCCGCACGAACCGGCTGGATGGGGACGACAAGGACTACGGCCACATCGTGGACTACAAGGAGCTGTTCGGTGACGTGCAACAGGCCATCGCGGTCTACAACTCGGACGAGCTGGACATCGACGAGGGCAGCGGCGGTAGCAACAACATCGAGCTGAAGGATTGGCTCAAGGAAGGCAAGCGGCAGCTCGATGCGGCGCGGGAGGCCTTGCGATACCTGTGCGAACCCGTGGCACAGCCCAAGGAGGTGGAGCAGTATCTTCATTACTTCTGCGGTTCGGCAGAAGACCCCAGCGCACTGAGCGAGGCGGAGCCTCTGCGCGTGACCTATTACAAGGCTGTCGCCAGCCTCGCCCGCGCCTTCTCGGAGCTGGTTCAGCATCTGGACGACGCCGGGTACTCCACCACGGAGGCCGAAGCCATCCGCCAGGACGTTGAAGGCCACTGTGAATTTCGCAACGCCATCAAGAAGCATTCGGGCGAAGAGCTGGACATCAAGCCCTTCGAGGCTGACATGCGCCACCTCATCAACACCTACATCCAGGCGGATCCTTCGGACAACCTGGGCGATCTGGGGGCCTTATCCCTCACGGAACTGATCATCGAGACCGGCATCCACGACGCCATCGCGCGCAAGCTGAACCAGAAAGGCAAGCTGACTAAGAACGCTATCGCGGAAGGAATCATCAACAACGTTAGGAAGACCATCATCCGGGAGCAACTTACGGATCCGAAGTTCTACAAGGAGATGTCCAAGCTCCTGGATGATCTGATCCAGCAGAGCCGCGACGATTCGGACAATTACGAGGCATTCCTCAAGAAGGCGGAAGAACTGGCCCGAATGCTGGCCAACAATCGCCCCTACGACGGTCTTCCGGCCTCCCTACACGGGGCACGGGAGGCCATCGTGCTCTACAGCAACCTGCCCGACCTGCCCGGAGATACCTTCCAATGCCCTGAGGAGGATGAGGCCAGAGCCGCACTGGCGCTCCAGCTTGACTTGGCCATGCGCGAGCATGCACCCGCCGGATGGAAGGGGGACGAGGCGCGGGAAGCCCAGGTGCTGAACGCTCTGTACCCGATCCTCGGCCGCGACCGGGCTGCCACGAAAGCGATGTTCGAGATCGTTAAACATCAACCGGGGTACTGATGACCGAGACCATTCGGATTGGCGAGATCGCCATCGCGGTGACTCGGAAGGATGTGAAGCACGTTCACCTCTCAGTGCACCCACCCAACGGCCGGGTCACGCTGGTGGCGCCCCTGGCCACGCGTCTCGAAGTGGCACGGGCGTACGCCGCTTCCAAACTGGCCTGGATCCGGGTCCAGCAGGAGAAGCTCCGCAACCAGGAGCGGGAGACCCCACGCCGGTTCGTCACGCGGGAAACCCACTATTTGTGGGGCCGCCGTTACCTGCTGAGTGTGCAGGAGGTGGACGCCAAGCCCAGAGTCTCCCTGGATCACCGACGGGTCACCCTGAGTGTCCGCCCGGGCAGTTCACAGGCAAAGCGGGCCGAAATCATGCACGAGTGGCACAAAGCGCTCCTGCATGACCTGGTACCCGTTATCATCCGGAAATGGGAGAAGCGGCTAGGCATAAGCGTAGGCGCCTACTTCCTTCAGCGCATGAAGACCAAGTGGGGAAGCTGCAATCCCAAGGCTCGCCACATCCGCCTGAACACGGAGCTGGTGAAGAAGCCGAAGGATCTGCTTGAGTACGTCATCGTTCACGAGATGATCCACCTGATCGAACCCACCCACAGTGAGCGATTCCTGGTGCTGCTCTCAGAGCATTTCCCGATATGGCGAGAGGCGAGGGTAGAACTCAATGAACTCCCGCTCGGGGCAGAGGGGTGGAGGGCGTAGATTCTCGGTGTCGTCAGTCAATTGAGCTGTGTGACGGTCAACCCCTTCCGCAGTCTTGTAATGCGAGAATGCGTCAGAAATGTAGCAAAAACGAACGCATATTGCAAGATTCAGACGGTTTACTATGCTCTGGTGAGAGGTTGAATGATGCCCGCACGAGCTCACCAATACCCACTCGCCGAAGAACAAGCCGCGGCCAGTCGGGGATTACGCAATCTACTGGGACTCTCGCGGTTAGAAGTTGTCGAAATCGCACGCCCCCCCAAAGGGATGAGTATTTCTGGAGCGACCCTATACCGGGCAGAAGGGGGAGGAGTCGGGTGGGTTAAGCACAAGACAAGACTTGAGCTTGCAAAGCTATACGAAAAATTGATCAAGGAACGCATGCCAGAGGTCATCGAACAGGCACTTCCGTTGTTGGCTTGCCTGCGTCGCGTTGATCTGATTGAACACCCACATGCTGATCATTTTCGACCAGAGGTGGAACTCCCATCCCTCATTTCCATGACACCCATTCAAACAGCAGAAGTACTATTGCAGTGGTGGGACACACAGCCTTTACGCCCCAAGGATTTTGACACTGTCTACATGGAAGTCCGAAAGGCAGTAACAACTTCGTCAACATACTATCCATTCTCGTCGACGGAATTGATCGACTACGGGTTGAGACCTGCGACGAAAATTGATGTTGATCTAACCGATATTTCAATCGTATGGCAGACGGTTAACACCATCAGAGCGTGGGCGCAGTCATGTTTTGGGCCATTGCCACTCTGTGACCCACCGCGCTGTTTGCCAATAATATTAGATGAATTATACAGTCACAATATCCATCTAACGATGGGTTTGATACTTGCGGAAAGAGATGAGCAAGGGCCGAGAAATATTCAAAATATTTTCCGAGCTAACCATTGGTTACTGGTTCTGGCATTTGGTGTAAAACCAATAAGGCTTTGTCAGATCTGGTGGCAAAAACAACCAAAGAATTTAATCAGTATTTTGAGTTAATTTATTTATAAAAAATAATCAAAACAAATATATACCTTTCTTGTTTGTAGCTGAAGTTTACCCTCTGAAATGATCTGGGTAAGAGATTTTGTGGCCATTTATCTGGTTCTCCTTTTTTTGTCGTCTGACGACTGTTTTAGCAACCGGAGTGAAAAGATCATCCCAATCAAGCATGTGGAGAGAGAGAAGGGAGGTGTAATAGGCCGAAAGGAAATACATCGCGGATTTGTGCGGATAAGAACGAATTTCGATAGAGCGTTCGGCGATTTCCCCAAAACGTGATGGCGCCCCTTCACTCCAGGGAGATCGGCGGCTGCCAATCAACCTGGTTCCTCAACCGCGCCCATGGGCTAGTGCGATTGGAACCCGACCAACCCACAGGCACGACCCGGAGCTTCTAAAGCCCAAGGCATTGCCATTCTCGGCATTGCCGAAGGCCTAGGCAAGCTCCACCTTCCTGCCCTTAGGGCCAGTGTCCGAGGTGATTCATGAACCACACTGCACCGCGCATGTTCCTTGTGGCCGTCCATGGGGCCATCACGCTGGGTAAACCCCTTCCCCTGAGGACCACGGCCTTCGGGACCCAGGTGATCCCCCTCGCCGAAGTGCTGCCGGAAACCTATGAGGCCCCGTTGCGTTTTTATTCTATTAAGTCTCTCGCGCTTATGTCGGATGTGAGCGTCAGCACCATCAAGCGGGAAATTGATGACAAACGGCTGAAGGCCCAGAAACGAGGGCGGCGGGTTGTGATCTCCCATGAGGCTGCCATGGCCTACTTGGCCAGTCTCCCGCCGGCGGGCTCGCAGCTTACGCTCGATGACCTCGCGGATGGCGTGGACCGGGTCGAGGGGAAGTAGCCATGCACCCCTGTCCTGTCTGTCATTCCGAGGAAGTGATCCATTCCAGTCACCCGAGGTATCACGTGGAGGGCAGGCCCACGGCCATGTGCCCCCATGCCGAGGCTCACGCCCGTGCGGGGCTCGGGCCGCAGCCCGTGACCTATTTCGCTGACACGGGGGAGCTGGCGCGCAAGGTGCAGCGGCGACACTGGGAGGTCATTTACGCCTCTGGCGTGCCTCTCGACATCCAGGAGGAGGGGCGCCGCTTCGCGGGGACCTTCCTGGACGAATTTTGCGGGATTCGCGGCATCACGCGGAATCTCGCGAACCGCTTGGTCGCCGATCCGGACCTAGTGCCCTTGCTGCCAAAACCGGCTGTGCTTGCTGCGGCGGAACGTGAGGACTGGCCGGTACTGATGGCACCCCTGTACGGAGATTCTGGCCTGGTCGGGGTCGAGGTGCGCCACTTTGCGCCAGTTGCATCCCTGCGCCCGGGTGAATCCGCGCCTCGCGGGCCGGGGCGGATGCTCCGCACCATGGGGGCTCGCGGACTCTACCTCACGGACCCCTTTGCAAGCCCAAGGGTCATCGTGGTATTTGAGGGCGTGTGGGACGCCGCGACGGCGCGCTGGGATGCTTACGAGCGCGAGAGTAGCGAGTTCGTCTTCGGCGGGGTGACTGCGAACACGAGCGCGGATGTCATCCGAAAGGCTCTCCAACGGTATTACCCCTCGATTCCAGTGGTCCTCGTGCTCGACCGCGACCGTCCAGGGGTGCAGGCCATGGCGCGCCTGCGGAAGGTCTTCCCAGCGGTGGTGTTGCCGGGGCTCAACGGTGCGGATGGCAAGGGCCCCAAGGACTATCGGGAAGCCGACCCTGATCTGCGCTGGTCCGCCCTGCTCACTGCGGTGGAAGAAGGGCTCCAGGAGTGGGATAGGAGGAAGCTGGGGGCTGATCCACTGGGGCGGCGCGAGATCGTGGTCTGTCCGCCGGAACACGAGGTGGTGCGAGCGGCTGTTGAGGTGCTGGAGCAGAAAGGCGGGTACTACCTCAGCGGCAAACGTTTCGTTTTTGTATGGAGGCATCGGGGCACGAAAGACCGATCTGGTCTGAAGCTGCCGCAGGGAAGTCCCCTGATCTGCGAAGCCACGCCTCACTGGCTGCGTGAGCAACTCAGTCGTCATGTGAGGTTCGTGAAGGAGAATGCCGAGGGACTCACCCGCGATTGCCTGGTGCCGGAATGGCTGTCGCCCATGGTTCTCAGCAGCAGCAAGCTCCAAATGTTGCCGGTGCTCAAGGCACTCGTCGAAGTTCCGGTGCTCCTGCCGGATGGAACCATCCTGGAGGAGCCAGGCCTCGATCCAGCTAGCGGAGTCTTCTACGCACCGCTGCACCCGTTCCCGCCCATGCCTGAGGAGCCGGGGCATGAGGATGCCATTCTGGCCGCAGGGCGCCTTCTGTCCCTCGTAGCCGAGTTTCCGTTCGCGGAGCGCCCGAGCCCCGCTGCCCACACCGCCGCCTGGCTGGCGTTCACCCTCACGCCCTTCACTCGTTATGCCATCCCTGGCCCGGTCCCCTTCGTGTTCATTGAAGCCAACGGCCAGGGCTCGGGCAAAGGTCTGCTGGCCCAGGTCACGGGACAGCTTGCTCTGGGCCGGGCGTTGCCTGTGGGCGTGGCGCCGAGAGAGGGGGGCGAACTTCAGAAGATGGCTCTGGCGACCTTGAGGGATGGCGTGCGGATGGTGTTGCTCGACGAAGCTCCTTCTCCCTTCGGCTCCAGGCAATGGAACGCGCTGGTGACGGCGTATCCGACGTTCGAGGGGCGACTCTTGGGGCAGTCCACCACGATCCAGGTGCCCCAGCTTGCGGTGTGGGTCACCACCGGAAACAACGTGGCACTCTCTGCCGAAGGTGTTCGCCGCTGCCTGCATATCCGTCTGGAACCCCAGGTGGAGCGGCCTGAGGAACGGACGGGGTTCAAAATTCCCAACCTGGTGGCCTACATCCGCAAGCATCACTCCGAGTTCGTCAGGGACGCGCTGACGATCCTCCGGGCCTACTGTCTTGCAGGGCGGCCCACCTTCGGACTCAAGAGTTGGGGCTCCTTCGAGGAGTGGAGCGATCTAGTGCGAAACGCGGTGTATTGGGTGCTGGGCGTGGACTGCGACACGCGGGAAGCTCTAGCGATCCGGGCCGATTCCACACGGGCGGCCCAGGGTGCCCTGGTGCTTGGGCTGGCGGATGTCTTTGGCGCCACCCCGTTCACCACGGAACAGGTGTGGAACCTGTTCGTGGCCCAGGAAGCCCGCCACAGCGCTCTGAACGAGGCCATCGAGGAGCTGAACGTGAATCCCAAGGGACTCACCAGTCGCAGTCTGGGACGCCTGCTGCTGCGTGCTATCGGCGCGGTTCATGGCGGGTGGCGCCTTGACCTCCAGGACACCAAGCGGGCCGGGTCCTGCGTCTGGATCCTTCGGAGGGCGGGCGAGCCGACGTCGGGAAAGGGTTTCGCGGGAATCAGGGGTTCTGCCTTCGCCCTTGCGAGTGAGGACACCGCCCCCCTTCATGCGGAGATGGCCAGCTCGTAATGGCCCCGAAGGTTCTGGAAGGTTCCTGAGGTGCTTTGCAGTAAATCTTGCAGTAAGTTTGGAATTGATTGATCGGGTCTGCCGATTAGATACAAAAAAGCGCCTGATTTTTCAGGCGCTTTTTGCTGGTAGGGCTAACGGGATTTGAACCCGTGTTACCGCCGTGAAAGGGCGGTGTCCTGACCCCTAGACGATAGCCCCATGGGGTGGAACTTGGTGGGCCCTGCGGGATTTGAACCCGCGGCCAACGGCTTAAAAGGCCGCTGCTCTACCGCTGAGCTAAGGGCCCTTGCCGGTGGTGCCAGACCCGCGAACCCTCGAGCGCGCGGTGCACGCGAGCGTGCGGTGCCTGGTTGGGCAGGAGGATCAGTGTGCCAGCGAAGGGGCGGAACGTCAACCCAGCAGCGGTTCGAGGAAGGTCCCGGGGTAGATGCAGCCCTCGGCGCGATCCGGCCCGGTGCTGAGGTAGGTGATGGGCACTTCCACGGATTCCGCCAGAGATTCAAGGTAGGCCTGGGCCTGCGATGGCAGATTCCGGTGGTCGGTGATGCCGCGGGTGCTGTCCCAGCCCTTGAATGTCTTCACCACGGGCTGGATGTCGCGCCACTCGGAGGCGCAGCTGGGCAGCTTGGTGGTCACGGTGCCTTCGCCGGTGCGGTAGCCCACGATGAGGCCCACGTCCTCCATGCCGTCCAGCACATCGAGCTTCATGATGGCGAGGCCGTCCACGCCGTTGGTGCGGCAGGCATGGGCGGTGATGGGGGCGTCAAACCAGCCGCAGCGGCGCGGCCGTCCTGTGGTGGTGCCGAACTCTCGGCCCACTTCGCGAATGCGATCGCCGGTGGCATCCAGCAGCTCAGCAGGGAAGGGGCCTGCCCCCACTCGAGTGGTGTAGGCCTTGGCGATGCCCAGGATCTGGCCCACGGCCTTGGGCGGCAGGCCCGTGCCTGTGAAGAGGCCGCCCAGGCTGCAGTTGCTGGAGGTGACGAAGGGGTAGGTACCGTGATCGATGTCGAGCAGGGTGGCCTGAGCACCTTCGAAGAGAATGCTGTCGCCCCGTCCCCAGGCTTCGATCAGGTGACTTTGGGTGTCGCCAATGAACTGGAGGAACGGCTCGGCGGTCTTCAGCAGGCCGTCGACGATGGCCTGGAGGGAGGGCAGGGGGCTGTCCTGGCCCAGGCGGATCTGCACCTCCTCATAACCGGGGGCGATGCGCGCCGCCAGGGCTTCGGGGTGGCGCAGGTCACCCAGGCGGATGCCCATGCGGGCGGCCTTCATCTCGTAGGCGGGGCCGATGCCGCGGCCGGTGGTGCCGATCTTGGCGCCCACCTTGTCGGCGCGGATCTCACGCCACTGATCGAGGGCGATGTGGTGGGGCAGGATGATGTGGGCCTTCTCGGAAAGCATGAGGCGGCCGGTGAGATCAAAGCCGCGGGCCTTGAGCCGGTCCAACTCCTGCTGGAAGACTTCGAGGTTCAGCACCACGCCGTTGCCCACCACCAGGAAGCAGCCCGGGTGCAGGGCGCCACTGGGGACCTGGTGCAGGGCGATGCTGACGCCATCCACCACCACGGTATGGCCGGCATTGTTGCCGCCCTGAAAGCGGACCACTTGGCGGAATTTGGGGCTGAGCAGGTCAACGACCTTGCCCTTGCCCTCATCGCCCCACTGCAGGCCAAGGATCGCCAGATTGGTCCTAGCCAGGCTCATGTGCCCTCCCAGCCTTCCAGGATACCGCCGCAAGCTCTTCCTTCCCAGTCGAAAGGGGACAGGGGTGGCAGAAGGCGCTACCCTGTTAGACCGCTCCGGAACCATCCCGGCCCCGGCGCCATCCTTAACCCGGAAGGGTGTCCCGTGTTCGAAAAATTCACTGAAAAAGCCCGACGTGTGATGTTCTTCGCCCGCTATGAGGCGAGCCAGTTTGGTGCGGAAAGCATCCAGAGCGGCCATCTGCTTCTGGGGCTTCTCCGGGAGTCGGAGAAAACCAGCACCCAGCTGCTGGAACGCATGGGCGTGCAGGCGAGCAGCCTGCGGGAGCGCCTGGTGGCCTCCCTGACCCCCAAGGACCGGAAGATCACCCCCAGCAGCACCAGCATCGACATCCCCATGGAGGAGGAGGTCAAGCGCATCCTCCAGCACGCCACCGCCGAAAGCACCAAGCTGAACCACAAGCACGTGGGCGCCGAGCACCTGCTGCTGGGCATGCTGCGCGAGGAGGGCTGCCTGGCGGGCCGATTGCTCAAGGAAGCCGGCGCCGACCTCATTGCCGCCAAGGAGATCCTGCTGGAGAGCAGCAAGGAAGAAAAAATCGCCAAGAAGAAGAAGGAGCATCCGCTCCTCTCGGAATTTGCCCGCAACCTCTCCGAGATGGCGGAGCGCGGCATCTTCGACAACCTCATCGGTCGCGATGCCGAAGTCGAACGCATCATTCAGATCCTCAGCCGCCGCCGGAAGAACAATCCCATCCTTCTGGGTGAAGCCGGTGTGGGCAAAACCGCCATCGTGGAGGGCTTGGCCCAGAAGATCCACGAGGGTCTGGTGCCCCCGAGCCTGGCCGACAAGCGCATCTACGCGCTGGATCTCAGCCTGGTGGTGGCGGGCACCAAGTACCGCGGCCAGTTCGAGGAGCGCCTCAAATCCATCATCGCGGAAGCCAGCAAGGATCCCAGTGTGGTGCTGTTCATCGATGAGATCCACAGCCTCATCGGCACCGGCGCCGCCGAGGGCAGCCTGGACGCGGCCAACATCCTGAAGCCGGCCCTGAGCCGCGGCGAGATCCAGTGCATCGGCGCCACCACGCACAAGGAATACGCCAAGTACATCGACAAGGACCGCAGCCTGGTGCGCCGCTTCCAACCCGTCACGGTGAATCCCCCGGATGAGGCCGAAAGCCTGCGCATCATCGAAGGCATCCGCAGCCGGTACGAGCTGTTCCACCGGGTGCGCTACACCCCGAAGACCATGGAGGCCTCGGTCTACCTGTCGAACCGCTACATCACAGACCGCTTCCTTCCCGACAAGGCCATCGATCTGCTGGACGAGGCTGGTGCCCGGGTGAAGCTGCGCGTGGGGCCCGGCGGCGCGACCCCGGAAGGTCAGACCCACGAGGAAGAGCTGCACCGCGTCATCAACGAGATGAACGAGGCCGTGCTCAGCCGGGATTTCGAAAAGGCCGTGCTGCTTCGGCAGAAGGAGCTGCAGCTGCGCGACGAAATCCAGAAGAACCGCTCGGAGCTGACGGACGAGGACTACGCCCGGTTCCCCGAGGTCACGGAGCAGGACATCGAGGATGTGGTGGCCAGCTGGACCGGCATTCCCGTGAAGGCCCTCAAGGGCGACGAGAAGACCAACCTGGTGAACATGGAACCCAAACTCAACGAGCGCGTCATCGGGCAGCCCGAGGCCGTAAGCGCCGTGGTGCGGGCCGTGCGCCGGGCCCGCACGGGCCTCAAGAACCCCAATCGCCCCATGGGCTCCTTCCTCTTCCTTGGCCCCACGGGTGTGGGCAAGACGGAGCTGGCCAAGACCCTCGCCGCCTTCCTCTTTGGCGATTCCAAGAAGATGATCCGCTTCGACATGTCCGAGTACATGGAAAAGCACGAGGTCTCCAAGCTGCTCGGCGCCCCTCCGGGGTACGTGGGCTACGAGGAAGGGGGCATGCTCACGGATCGTATCCGGCGAAACCCCTACTGCGTGCTCCTCTTCGACGAGATCGAAAAGGCCCACCCCGACTTGATCAACATCCTGCTCTCCATCTTCGACGATGGGCAGGCTTCGGATGCCTTCGGGAACCTGGTGGACTTCAAGAACACCATCATCATCATGACGTCCAATGTGGGCAGCCGGGAGCTGCTGGCGGAGAAGAACCTCGGCTTCGTCGAGCAGGATGGCCGTCCCGATGCCAAGAGCGGCGATGCGATGAAGGTGCTCAAGCGCACGTTCCCGCCCGAGTTCCTCAACCGCATCGATGAGATCGTGGTGTTCAACCGCCTGGGCGATGACGAGCTGCGCAAGATCGTCCGTCTGCTGGTGGAGGATCTCAACGTCACCCTGCAGAAGCACAAGCTCACCGTCACCCTGACGGACGCGGCCTGCGACTGGCTGGTGAAGACCACCCTGAGGGATCGGGCCTATGGCGCCCGCCCGCTGCGCCGGGCCATCCAGAAGCAGGTGGAGGATCCCCTCGCCGAGCTCATGGTGGGCCAGGACACGGTGCCCTCGGGCCTGGTGGACTTCGATCTGGTGGACGAGAAACTCGTCCCCACCCTGTCTGATACTGGAGACGTGGCCGCTGGCCAGGAAACCCATCTGGTCGGAGCGCCTGAATGACGCAGCGAAACATGGTTTGGAACCGGGTCTCTCCCCGGTGGTGGAAGGGCATGCTGCCTTTGACCTTCGTCGCTCTTGTGGCGGGCACGGCGCTTCCTCTGGCCGCGCAGGATCTCGAGCCCCTCGTCAGCATCGAGGTGATCGGCGCCCAGAAACAGACTTCGGAGACCGTGATCTTCAAGTCGGGCGTGAAGGTGGGCGACGACCTGCGCAGCCTGGATTTCACTGCCGTTCTGGAGAAGCTCTGGGCCAGCGGCTCCTTCGATGACATCAAGCTCGAATTGGCGGAGGCCCCTGGCGGCAAGAAGCTGATCATCCGCATCAAGGAAAGGCCGCTCATCAAGGAAGTGGATTTCCGCGGCGGCACCGAGGTGGGCCTCACCAACATCAAGGACAAGGTGAAGGAGAAGAAGCTCACCATCAACCCGGACACGGTCTACGACCCGGAGACGGCCCGCAAGGTCAAGGACATGATCGTCGACCAGGCCGGCGAGAAGGGGTTCCGCAATCCCGTGGTGGACATCACGCTGGAGCCCATGGCGGGCGGCGTGGCGCGCCTGGTCTTCGACATCAAGGAGGGCGGCAAGGCCCGCATCTACAAAGTGGCCTTCCGCGGCAACAAGGTGTTCAGCAGTTCGGAATTGCGGTCGGCCATGAAGAAGACCCGCCAGCATTGGATGTTCAGCTGGCTCACCACCCACGACCTGCTGGTGGACAAGAACCTGGACGAGGATCTCGAAAACCTGAAAAAGGCCTACTGGAGGCGCGGCTACAAGGATGTCTTCGTGGGCAAGCCGATCATCGAGGTCGAGGATCGCACCACGCCCAAACAGAAGAAGAAGAATGAGAAGCGCATCGCGGAGGCCAAGTCCCCCAAGTACGATCTGCGGGCTACGCTCACCATCCCGATCCTGGAAGGTGAGCAGTTCTACGAGGGCACGTTCAAGGCCGAGGGTGGCAAGCTCTTCCGCGAGACTTTCTACAAGGAGAAGTACGCGGAAGTGAAGCGGGACAATCAGTCCTTCCTGCGGAAATTCTTCAACATCAAGCCAAGCCTGGAGGCCCCGAAGCCCGGTACCAAACCCGTGCCCTTCGATCTGGATGCCGTGAACCAGACGGTGGACAAGCTGAAGGAGGCCTACTCCAATCAGGCCTACATCATGTTCCGCACCGAGCGGAAATATGACGTGCGGGAAGAGGACGGCGTCAAGAAGGTGGACACCACTCTGAAACTCGATGAGGGCGAGCCCTACACGGTGCGGCGCATCGAGTTCGAGGGCAACCTCACCACCAAGGACAAGGTTCTGCGGCGCAGCATGCTCATGCGCGAAGGCGATCCCTTCCAGACCGACCGCTTCAAGGATTCCATCCTCAGCATCAGCCAGCTCAGCTTCTTCGATGTGAAGGGCAGCGATCCCAAGGTGGATCTGGTGGCCGACAAGCCCCAGGTGGATGTCACGATCAAGGGTGAAGAGGCCGGTGTCAACGAGGTGCTCTTCCAGGGTGGCTACGGATCCCTGTTTGGATTCTCCCTAGGTGTGAGCTTCTCCACCCGGAACCTGGGCGGCGGCGGCGAAACGCTTTCGCTCAGCTACAACGGGGGTAAGTTCTCGAAGAACATTTCGCTGGGTTTCACCGAGCCCTTCGTCTTCGACCTGCCCTATTCCTTCTCGACCTCGGTCTCCAACGGATCCGCCGATTACGATGCCTCCCGCGTGGGCATTGCGAATGCCTACAAGCAGTTCACCCGCAGCTTCGGTGCTTCTGTGGGCGCGCGCCTCAGCAACTGGTTGCCCAATGAGCCCTGGGCCTTCTTTACCACCTACTCCACGGGCTACAGCTTCCGCTTGATCCGCATCGAGGGTGGCCAGAATTTCTATTTCCGGGACACCCCGAACCAACTCACGTCCACCTTCAGCCAGAGCCTGGCCTACAGCACCGTGAACCACCAGTTCAAGCCGACCAACGGCACGCGCGTGTCCTTCGGCCTGGAGTATGGTGGTTGGCAGTTCGGCGGGGACCGGCCATTCCTGCGGGCCACCTGGGAATTCGCCAAGTTCACGAACGTGGCGGACCGCCACATCTTCGCCTTCAACGCGAGCTATGGCTACCTGCAGAACCTGGGCAAGGAAGACCTGCCCCTTTACGATCTCTATCGACCCGGCGGCGAGAACAGCATCCGCGGGTACCGGTATGGCCAGGTGGGTTCGGTCCTCCTCGACAACAACCAGCGCGCGGTGGTCGTGGGCGGCAACAAACAGTTCGTGGCCAACGCCGAGTACCAATTCAAGATCGCCGACCAGTTCCGCCTGGTCTTCTTCTACGACGCGGGAAATGCCTGGGGTGCTGGCACCAAAGTCTTCAGTCACGACAGCGTGACGTACAAAGACAACAACAATAATGAATACACCTTCCGAAACCCAACCCTGATCCGGTCCACGGGCGTGGAATTCCGCTTCTTCCTGCCCATCAGTCCGGCGCCGCTGCGCCTGATCTGGGCGCGGAAGCTGAATCCCTACCCCTTCGATACGGAAGGCAAGACGGACTTCCAATTCTCCATCGGAACCACTTTCTAATTCCTGGCTACAATAGCCGATACCCCCTGGAGCTGTTCATGCGCCTCTTCGCCCCTTCCCTGGCTGCCCTCTGCCTGTCCGCGGCCCTCGCCGTGCCCGTCGCCGCGCAGGAGACGCCCCGCTTCGCCTTCTTCAGCATCAACCAGCTCGTGCGCACCTCGAAGAAGGCGGGAGCCATCTTCTCGGAACTGGAGATCACCGGCAAGAACCTGCAGGAGAAGCTGGCCGCCAAGGGCCAGGAGCTTCAGACCATGCAGCAGCAGCTGAATTCCCCCAGCCTGGATCCTGAAAAGAAGGATGCGCTGGCCAAGAAATTCCGGGATGCGGAATTTGAGGCCAAGAAGATGCAGGAGGACAGCCAGCAGGAATACCAGCGCGTGGAGAAGAAGGTGGGCGATGCCATCACCAAGCTGGCTGCTCCCATCGTTGAAGGTCTGGCCAAGGAACAGAAGCTCCAGCTGGTGCTTTCGGATCAGGCCGTGCAGATCCTATCCTGGGCTGACCAGGACTGGATGAAGGCCTTCACCACGGAAGTGGCCAAGCGCCTGGATGCCAGCGAGGCCGCCCCGGCGGCCCCTGCCGCCACGCCGAAGCCCGCTGCGCCGAAGTCTGCGGCTCCCAAGAAGTAGTCCAGCCACCCAGACGACCGCGACGATGACCGCCGCGCGACGGCTGCTCCTGCTGCTCACCGGGATCAACCTGGTGAACTACCTGGATCGGTACGTCGTCGCGGCGGTTCTCGAACCGCTGGGGAAGGAACTCCATCTCACGGATGCCCAGCTGGGCCGCCTGACCCTGGTGTTCATCCTGGTCTACATGTGCTCGGCGCCGCTGTTCGGCTACCTGGCAGACCGGTTCCACCGTCCCCGTCTGGTGGCGGGCGGCGTCGCTCTGTGGAGTCTCGCCACGGTGGGCGCGGCCTTCATCCACAGCTACTCCGCGCTGCTGATCATGCGCTCCCTGGTAGGCGTGGGCGAGGCTGCCTACGCCACGTTGGGCCCGGCCATGATGGCCGATGGTTTTCCCGAAGCCGAGCGGGCCAAGAAGTTCACGTGGTTCTACCTGGCCATTCCCGTGGGCAGCGCTTTTGGGTATGGCCTGGGTGGCCTGGTGGCAGGAGCCTGGGGCTGGCGGGCCTCATTCCTGGTGGCAGGCCTGCCGGGGTTGGCCTTCGCGGCATGGATGGCCTTCCAATTGGATCCGGTTCGCGGGGGCATGGATGCTGATGTGGATACGGATGCTTCGCTGCCCTACATCAAACGGCTGCGCCACGTGTTCTTCAACCGCATCTGGCTGGCCTGCACCGCCAGCTATGTGGCCTATACCTTCGCCATGGGGGCGCTCAGCATGTGGGGGCCCACCCTGCTGCAGCGCCGGTTCGCGGTGAGCACCGCCAAGGCGGGGCTGGTGTTCGGGGCCCTGGCCGTCATCACCGGCATCCTGGGCACCTTCCTGGGCGGCTGGCTCACGGACCGCTGGCAGAAGCGCTGGCCTGATGCGGGCGTGGGCATTTCAGGCCTCACCCTCCTGGCCGCCACACCCATGGTGGCCCTGGCGTTGGGCGCTGGAAGTCTGGGGGCCGTCTACGCCCTGTTCTTCGCAGGCATGCTGCTCCTGTTCGTGAACACCAGTCCGGTGAATGCCCTGACGGTGAGCTGCCTGCCCGCCAGCGTGCGCGCCACGGGCGTGGGCTTGAATGTGCTGCTCATCCACTTGTTGGGGGACGCCATCAGCCCAGAATTGGTGGGGCGCCGTGCCGATGCGCTTCATGCGTCTGGCCTGGCTGGTGGTGAGGCCCTGGGCCGAGCCATGGCCATGGTGCTGCCCGCCATCCTGATCAGCGGTTTGGCCCTGTGGTGGGCCCGACACCGCCGCTCTGCCGAAGCCAAGCCGGGACAGGCCTGATGGCCGCCAGCCGGACCGCGCGGCTCCTGGCCCGGATCTGGTTCCGGGGCCTGCAAAGGGAAGGACCGGATCTTCCCAGCGGGCCCTGCCTCATCCTTCTGAACCATCTCAACGGTTTGCTGGATCCCCTGGCTGCGGCGGCCCTGCTGGATCGCCGGGCGGGTTGGCTGGCCAAGGCCACGCTCTGGAAGATCGCTCTGCTCCGGCCCTTCCTGACGGCCTTCCGGGCCATTCCCGTGACCCGGCCCAAGGACGGCGGGGCCACCAGGGCCTCGATCCTGGAGAGCTTCCGGAAGGTCCATGAGGTGCTGGCCCAGGGCGGGTCCGTGGCCATGTTCCCCGAAGGCGTGAGCCACACCCATGCAGACCTGGAACCCCTGAAAACCGGTGCTGCCCGGATTGCCCTCAGCTGTCCGGTGCCCCTGGCGGTGGTTCCGGCGGGACTGGTTTATGGGGACCGGGGGCGCTTTCGTCACAGCGTGCTGTTGCGGCTGGGTGAACCCGTTCCTTTTGCGGATTTGGTGGCCCGCGGCACCGGACCCGAGACCGTGGCCGAACTGACGGGCCGCATCCGTGAGGCCCTCAAGCCGCTCACATTGCATGGCGCCGACGAACGCAGCCTGGCCCTGGCCCAGCAGGTGGCTTGGCTTATGGCGGAGGCCCCGGGCAGCCGCGTGGATCTGGAAGCCCTGCGGCGACGGGTCCAGGGCCTGCTGCCCCATCTGGCCGCACTTCCGGAAGCCACCTTCGCCAGCTTGGAAACCCGTGTGCAGGAGGTGCAGGCCTGGCTGCGGGAGCGGGGCCTGCGCCCCGATCAGGTGGGCCATCCCTATCCTGGGGCTGAAGTGCGCCGCTGGTTTCCGGGCGCGATGCTGCGGTTGTCTCTGGCGGTGGTCCTGGCGGTGCCCTGGCTTCTGTTCTGGCCGCCCTACCGATTGGCCGGGTGGATCGCCGCCCGCTTCACGGATGAGGGGGATCTGACCGCCACCCTCAAGCTGCTGGGTGGTCTGCTGCTGCTGCCGCTCTGGGCTTTGCTCCTGGCTGGCGCCGTGGCTTGGCCGTGGGGAGGCTGGGCGGCACTCCTCCCCTGGCTGGCGCTGGGCATGGTCGTTCTCGGGCAGCCCCTCCTGGAACGGGCGGGTGAAGACCTTCAGGCCATTCGGGGTTTTCTTCGCCGACGTGATCCAGCCGTGCCAGAGCTTCTTGAGGCCCGAGAACAACTGCTCAAGGCCTTTCCGGTCCTGGCTCGGGGCTAACGAAAAGCGGGGCCGAAGCCCCGCTTTCCTGTGCCAGTGCCGATGGTGCTAGTAGCCGAGGATGGTGTAAGACTCGGGCGCCTGCACACCCTTTACCGGGACCACGGTCAAGGGCAGTGCCGGTGCGCCCTGAGTGGGATCCGAGACGATGCCGAGGAGCAGGAAGTAGCGCATCTGCTTCTGCAGCAAGCCGGTGTTGATGGGTCCGGAGGTGGCATCAAGGGTGGGATCCAGCAGGGAGCTGTGGCCGATGGCGTTCTGGTCAAACTGGAAGAAGCCTTCCGTGGGGCTGGCGGCGGCGGCGGAAGTGGCCGCATCGGCCACCTTGTTGGCCAGGGCGCCCGCAGTCAAGGTGCGCAGGAAGGGCGTGCCCACCACCCCGGCCGCATGGGCAGGGGTTCCGCCGGCGGTATAGGCGAGCTGCTTGAAGCCCGGGGCGATGACATTGACGATGGCGGCATTGGTGGGGGTGGTTCCCAGCACTTCGCGCCCACCCAGGGCATTGGCAAAGTAGCGGGTGTAGGCGTTGGTGATGACCGTGTCCCCGTTTACGGGCATGGGGAGCAGATCCTTGCCCACCAGGGTCGTGCTGTAGGTGGAACTGGTGGATTCCTGAATGGCGACGCGGCCTGAGAGGCGGCTGGGCAGGCCCGCGGCCAGGGGCGTGGTCATGCTGGCCGGATCGGCCGGGTCGACCACGCTTTGGGTCATCTGGAAGAAGATGTGATAGGAGGGGCTGCCCGTGGCGACACCCTTGGCGGCCAGGCCCTGATCGATGGGATAGGCCTTGGCCGGGTCGGCGTTGGGCCCGTTGAAGGCAGGGCTGTTCTGGATGACGTAGGCCGTGCGCCCGCCGGGGACGGCAAGGTAACCCTTCATGTCGCCGTTGAGGGTGCTCTGGATGTAAGGCGGCCCGGAGGGGCCGGCCGGGTAGGTGAAGGAGGTGTTTCCGGCCAGGTAGTAGGCGCCGACGATGGAGCCCAGGCTGTGGCCGAGGAATTTGTACTTCGTGGCATCCGTGGCAGGTGCCGCGGCACCGAGGCCCGCGAAGGCTCCTGCGCGGAGGACGAATTCCAGGCGGTCGAGGTTGAAGGCACCCTGCTGGATGTTGCTGCGGGTGGCCAGGGGGGCGCCCACGGCCATGAAATCCTGGCCCCAGGAGGCGCCGGTGGTGTGCGTGGGCACGGCGAGCGCGCCGTGGAGGGGCATGTCGATGGCCACCACGGCCCGGCCGATGGCGGTCAGGGATTGGGCGACGGCGATGACGGATTCTTTCTGGGAGGTGATGCCGTGCTGATAGATGACCACGGGCCAGCCGCCTGCGGGGGCCGGGCCGACGACGGCGGGGTTGGGCGCGATGTAGACGAAGGGCACCGTGCGATCCGTGTGGTAGAAGCCCACCAGGTTGTTGCTCACGCGGAAGGCCTGGGTGACGCCTGCGGCCGGGTTGTAGGCGCCGGTGACGCCGGTCAGGTTCAAGTTGGCCACGTTGGCACTGGCCTGGGCCACCACGGGATCAATGGACAGGTCGGCGCTGCTGAAAGAACCCAGCACCACGGTTCCCACGGTGGTCGGCGCGGCGGTGACGGTGTGCCCACCGGCAGTGAGCACCGCGGCCCAGTAGAGGTCGGGGCTGGCGGCAGTGCCCGCCACGAAGGTGTAGATGTGGCTGGCATCGTTGGCCGGGACGGTGATGGTGTTGGTCCAGGTCTTACCAGCCAACAGGCCACCCAGGCCATTGGCGGAGCCGAAGGCGAAGGCGCGCAGGGCGCTTTCCATCGGGAGCAGGCGGGCTCCGGTGGCAGAGGGGCTGGCGGTGGTCAGGGAGATGGCACCGGCGCCGGTGGTGATGAACCGCCCCAGCAGCGCGATGTCACTGCGGCTGGCCACGGTGGTGGTGGCGCTGGCGGCAATGAGATCGTCCATCACCTTTGCGTAGCCCGACAGGAGACGGGGGTTCGTGGTGTTGTTCTGGGCCTTGGTGTCGTCGTAGAGCTTATCCCGGCGCACGGCTTCCAGATCCGCCAGGGGGCCTGCCAGGGTCGTGGTGGATTTCAGCGCTTCAAATTGTGGAGAAGCGGAAATGGGCTTGCTGGGGGTGGCGGCATCCATCACGCGGTTGGTGACCACGTAGAGGTAGCGCTTGCCCGGCTGCAGGGGGAATTCCGGGAAGAGGAAGAGATCGGTGCTGCCCGCCGTGTAGCGGTAGCTGAAGGTGGCGGAGATATCGGTGAAGCCCAGGGCTGCGTTCTCATAGCCGGTCGTGGCATCCGGCGTGACTTCAAACACCTTGATGTTGGCCGGGGTCACGGTCGCTTTATCCACCGGGGCGGTGAACTGGATGTAGATCGGGGCGTTGATGCCGGCCACCGCATTGGTGCCGCCCATTTCGTGCAGGTTCACATAGGCGAGGGCTTCAGGGGGCGTCATGGGCGTGGCCGGCGCACGCGAGGCCAACGGATCGCCCGCGGTGGCTGTTGCCAGAATGTTGGGATGGGGGATGGTCACTTTCGTCACATCCTTGTCGAGCACGAAGGCCGCCATGGTGCTGCTCGGCGTCTGCCCCGTCGACGTTCCGGCAATGGGGGCTTTGGAATCGCCGCCGCCGTTGCAGGCCAGCAACGTCAGCAACACGGTTCCGAGAGCCGCTTGGTTTAAGCGTCGATGCATCGCACACCTCATGGGTGGAGTTGAAGAGGACGGAGAATTGGTTTTCCGACAATAGTTCGCCCGCAGGTGAAATGCCAGACAAAACAAAGGCCCCCGAAGGGGCCTTTGGCTGACTCAGGGTAGGCTCAGTCTGTCACTGCAAAGACGACCTTGTCATTCTTAAAACGGCTCACGGTGATGAGTTCCACGGTGGCGCTGAGCTTGTCCTCGCTGATGGTCAGCTTGTAGTGCTCATCCTTGATGTAGGACCCGGGTACCACGTTCACCTTGCCAATCTTCTTGAGGCCAAGATCGGCCGCCTTGATGGTGATGGTTTTGGCGGAGCGCAGGTCGAGGCTCTGGGTGAAGACTTCGTCGCGCCAGTTCTTGCCCGCGCGGTCCTTGGCGAAGACGGGGATCTCGATGACGCCGTCGGCCTTCAGTTTGTCGCGGGTGCCGATGACGTAGTGCAGGGAGTTCAGTTTGGAAACCTGAGCGGCGTTGTCAGCCTGAAGCTTGGCACGCTCTTCGATGAGGTTGGTGCGCTCGGAGCGGAGGCCGGCGATCTCCTCCTCGATCTTCTTCTTCTGGCCTTCGAGATCCACCACTTCTTCCTGCAGCTTTTCGTTGGCGGCCACGGCCTCATCCCGCTCCCCTTCGATCTTTTCGCGCTCCTGCCGCATCAGGTCGTTGGGCGTGATCTTGGCCTTGCCCTGGGACACCCAGGTGCCGTAGGTGCCGTTGGCGTAGAAGTGGTAGACCTCGAAGCCCGGTGCCAGCTTTTCCAGGATGGTCACGCGGCTCACCAGCTTCTTGGCTTCAGCCTCAGGCACGCCTTTCTTCTTGAGGAATTTCATGGCCATGCCGTAGTGGCTGTCGTTCTGCTTGGCCACGTCCGGCTTGGGCAGATCGGCCTTGAGCTTGGCGAGCTTGGTGTTGATTTCCTTGATCTCCTTGTCCTTGTCCAGCACCTCCTGGAGCAGGGCCTGGTAAGAACTGTTCTTCTCGTTCTTGATGCGCTCTTCCAGGGCTTTCTTCTGCTCGTCCGTCAGCTGCAGGGTCTCGGCATTGGGCTTCACATCGTTCACCCCGGCCTGCGCCAGCTTTTTCTGCTGCTCGGCGCCTGCCTGGTTCAGCTGCTGGTTGGCCTTGTCGGCTTCCGCGGCCTTCTGGGTCAGCTCCCGGATCTGGGGATCTTCGCGTTTGCAGGCGGTCGAGACCATCAAGATGGACGCGGCCATCAGGGCCAGCGCCAGCGTCGGACGGCGGAATGGATTCATGGGTTCCTCCACGGGGCACGGTCTGTGCGCCAAAAAACGGGATCTTCCAACCTTAGTCTTTAAGGTTAAGGCAAGGCAAGGTTTCCTGCGTCATCCGAAAGGTGTATCTGGGTTATAGTCATTGTTCCCCCAACCTGATGTTTGAGGGGCTTCATCTAGGAGTCACGCATGGCCACCCAGGGGCGGCACCTGTTCACGTCCGAAAGCGTCACTGAAGGCCATCCAGACAAGATGGCGGATCAGATCTCCGATGCGGTGCTCGACGCTGCCCTGAAGGATGATCCCCGCAGCCGCGTGGCCTGTGAAACCCTGCTGACCACGGGCCTCGTGCTGGTGGCCGGAGAAATTACCACCGAAACCTACATTCCCGTGGCCTCCCTGGTGCGGGACGTGGTCAAGGACATTGGTTACGACCACCACATCAAGGGCTTCGACTACAACACCTGCGCCGTGATGGTGACCATCGATCAGCAGAGCCCCGACATCGCCATGGGCGTGGACACCGGCGGCGCTGGCGACCAGGGCCTGATGTTCGGCTATGCCTGCAGCGACACGCCCGAGTTGATGCCCGCGCCCATCCACTTCAGCCACCTGCTGACCCGCAAGCTGTCAGCGGTGCGCAAGAACGGCCAGCTGCCCTGGCTGCGGCCCGACGGCAAATCGCAGGTCACCGTCGAATTCGATGGCGACACGGTGAAGCGCATCCACACGGTGGTGATCTCCACCCAGCACGACGAGCACGTCACCCAGAACAACATCCGCGACAGCATCCTCCAGGATGTCATCAAGGCCTCACTGCCCGCCGACCTGCTGGACGCCCAGACCATCTACCACGTGAACCCCACCGGGCGCTTCGTGGTGGGCGGGCCCATGGGCGACACGGGCCTCACGGGCCGGAAGATCATCGTGGACACCTATGGCGGCAGCGGCCATCACGGCGGCGGCGCGTTCTCCGGCAAGGATCCCAGCAAGGTGGATCGTAGCGCTGCCTACATGGGCCGTTACATCGCCAAGAACATCGTGGCCGCGGGCCTGGCCAGCCGCTGCGAGATCCAGTTGGCCTACGCCATCGGCGTGGCTGAGCCTGTTTCGATTGCCGTGGACACCTTCGACACCGGGCAGGTGTCCGATGAAGCCATCGTCCGCGCGGTGCGCAGCGTCTTCAGCTGCACGCCCAAGGCCATGATCGAGGCCCTGGACCTGCGCAAGCCCATCTACCGAGCCACCTCCGCCTATGGTCACTTCGGCCGTCCTGAATTCAGCTGGGAAAAGACGGACAAGATCGAGGCTCTGCGCCAGGCCGCGAAGTAGAACGCAAACTCGCTTCATAAGGACGCGGCCTCAGGGGCCGCGTTCTTATGTCCGGTTGCCTATTCCCCCGATGCTTCCACCCGGTTGCGGCCGCCTTGCTTGGCGCGATAAAGGGCCTCATCGGCCTTCTTCAGCAGGTTCTCAGCATCGGGAGAATCGGCCTGCCCCTCCCGGGTGGCTACGCCCATGCTGGCAGTCTTGCGGATGGACACGCCATCCAGGCTGTGGTCCAGCTCCGCGAACTTCTGACGGAGGTTCTCGGCCACCTGCCGGGCCGCGGGCAGGTCCGTGTGCGGCAAGACGAGGGTCAACTCCTCGCCCCCGTAGCGGGCGGCCAGATCCGTGGCCCGCACACTGCCTTTCAGCATGCCGCCGATGTTGCGCAGCACTTCGTCGCCCATGGCGTGGCCATGGGCGTCGTTCACCTGCTTGAAGTGATCGATGTCGATCATCACGACGGACAGGGGCGTCTTCAGGCGGCGGGCCCGGTGGACTTCCTCCTCGAGGCGCGTCATGAGCCGGCGCCGGTTGGCCAGGCCCGTGAGTGGATCGGTCACGGAAAGATCCTCAAGCTGGAGGTTCTTTTCCCGCAGCTCGTCCTGCAGCAATTTCAGCTTGGTGTGGATGCGCACCCGGGCCAGCAGCTCCTTCTCATGGAAGGGCTTGGTGACGTAGTCGGAGGCGCCCCGTTCGAGGATTTCCGCCTTGCGGTCCAGGTCGTCCTCGGCGGTGAGGATGATGACGGGGATTTGTTCCAATTCCTTGCGGCTGGCCTTGAGGCCCAGGAATTTCAATCCATCGAAGCCGGGCATCACCAGATCGCAGAGCACCAGATCCGGCGGATTCTCCATGATGATCTTGAAGGCGGTGAGGCCGTCGGAAGCCTCCAGGAAATGCGTGAAACCGCCGTCCTTCATGAGCACGGCTTTGATCTCGCTGCGAATCATCGCGTTGTCGTCGACGATGAGAATGCGGCCCGCCATCAATGCTCCTTCGCGGCCGCTTGCAGCCGCGCCAGCCAGTCCTTCCAGGACCGGGGATCGAAGGGAAGGGGTGCCGGAAGGTTCCGGCGCATGGTTTGAGAAGCCTGCAGGGCGGGGGCCCAACTCGGCTCAGGAAGGTGCGCCGCGGCCTCCGCGCAGGCCGTCCATCCTTCGGGTGTCTGGCAGACCAGCAGCCACTGGTGGCCCGCTTCCAGGGCCAAGCGCACCCGGTCGTCCCAGGTCCAGTCCGCGCAACCGCCCATTTCCATGTCGTCCGGAAGGAATCGGCCCTGCAAGCGCCAGGGATTGTCCGCCACGGAACCGCGGTGGAGGCTCGCAGGCAGCGGGCCGCTGGCGGGCGTGCGCAGATGGGCGACCATGATCAGCCGATCGGCGTGGGCCAAGGGTATGAATGCCCCGGCGTTGTGGTTCACCTGAGCCTCATCAGTCAAGGCTGGCAGGCCCTGGTGGCTGTCCAGCGTGGTGCCGCCCAGACCCGGGAGGTGCTTGAGGCAGCCGCGCATTCCGGTGGATTCCAGCCCGTGCAGGAAGGCGCCGGCGGCGGCGGCGGCCTCAGCCGACTTGTCGCTGGCAGCCCGATCTCCAATGCCCGTGCCGACATGACCATCCCAGAGGTCCACCACCGGCGCGAAGTCCACGTTGAATCCCAGCAGGCGCAACCCTTCGCCCCAGAGGCGTCCCCACCGGGCGCAGGCGGGCGCGCCGCCGGAGGTCCAAAGCTGGCGGAGCGCAGGTGTGGGGCCGGTCCAGAGGCGGAGGCGGCTCACGGGACCTCCCTCCTGATCCACGGCCACGGCCAGCGGCAGCTCGGCGCCAAAGCGTGCCTGAAGGCCATCGATGAGGGCACGGCAGCGGGCGGGGCCGAGCTCTGGATCAGGATCGAGGTTCCGGCCGAACAGGACCACGCCCCCAGGCTGGAAGGGCAGGTCCACACCGGTTGGGTCGAGGCCTCGGAAACCGGTCCAGAGGAGCTGGTGCGCGTGCGTCATCCCCTCACATTACCCGGAGGAGCAGCTCCAGGTGACGGGCGAGCAACAGGAAAGCCGGGTCGCTTTCCGAGAAGGCGGAGCGCTCGGGGAACCCCAGGTACAGCCAACCCGCATTTCCCAGGGGCAGGAAGTGGTTTTCCGCATAGCCCAGGTCAGGGGCCTTCAGGGGCCCGGGCAGGGGGCGGTCCAGCGAAGGGGGCAGGGGCACCGGGCCGCGGGTCGCGAGGCACACCAGGTTGCCCTGCTCACCGCGCCGGTAGCAGCCGAGGCCAGCGGGCTGCCAGCGGGAGGCAATCCGGTCCAGCAGCGGATTCAGGCCCTCGGGAAGCCCCGGGGCGTCCAGTGCCTGCAGGCTGAGGTCGCAGAGGGCGAGCGCCTCGTGATGGGCCTCCTGAAGGGCCCGGGTGCGGCTGAGGATGCGATCCTCCAGCTCGGTTTGATAGAGGCGGACTTTCTGGAGCAGGGCCGCATGGTCCAACGCCCGGTCCAGCACCATCTCCACTTCGGCCAGGCGGAAGGGCTTCTGGACCAGATCGTAGGCCCCGCGTTTCATGGCCTCGATGCTGGTATCCAGCGTCGCGTAGGCGGTGATGAGGATGCAGAGGGTGTCGGGAAACCGCAGCCGCACCTCGTTGATGAGGTCGAGGCCTGACCGGCCGCCGGGCATGTGGAAGTCGGTCAGTACGACCGGAAACCGGCGCTCCGCCAGACGAACCAGGGCGGCTTCACTGCTGGCCACCGCTTCGGCAGAGTATCCGTGGCTGGTGAGGGCCTCCAGCAGCGCCGAGCGCACCTCCACTTCGTCGTCCACGATGAGGATGGGATCCTGGATCATGGCGTTCGCCCTGTCGCCACCGTCCGCTCGTAGATCTTGGCCTCGAGGAAGATCTTGAGCACTTCCGCATCCAACAGGTTCACTTTGGCTTCCTGCTCCAGGATCTGCAGGCTGCGCTCCACGCTGACGGCGGCCTTGTAGGGGCGATCCGCCGCCGTGAGGGCGTCGTAGACGTCGGAGACGGCCATGAGCTTGCTCTGCACAGGGATGTCGGGCTCCTTGAGCTGGCGGGGATAGCCCTTGCCGTTTAGGCGCTCGTGGTGCGCCCAGGCGATCTCAGGGACGCCCGCCAGTTCCGAGGTCCAGGGGATCTGGCTGAGGAAGCGGTAGGTGTAGGTGACGTGGTTCTGGATCTCGTTGCGCTCTTCTTCCGAGAGGCTGCCCTTGGGGATCTTCAGCAGGTTGAGATCCTGGGTGTCGATGAGGGTGCGGTGGTCGCCGGTCCAGTGCTGGTAGGTGAGGTCTCCCAGCAGGTTCAGTTCTTCGGCCACGGCCTCGGGCAGCACGGTGGGCTCGTTGCTCTTGCGCACCAGTTCCATGAGTCGGCGGGTTTCCTCTTCCTGCTGATTCAGGAGGAGGCCCATGGCCACGTGGTCGAAGGCGCTGCCCTTGCTCCAGGCCTCGAGCATGCGGTCGCGCATGCCCTCGAGGGTGCGCTGGTGCAGGCGCTGGAAGATGCTCTCCAGGCGCTCGCCCTCGATTTTCTTGGCCTTCACGAGCACCTGCTCGCGGACGCCCACCTTGCCGAAGTCATGCAACAGACTGGCGTAGCGGATTTCGCGGATCTGCAAGGGGTTGAAGTAGAGGCCGCCGTAGGGGCCGTTGGGCGTGTCGTTGACCGCCTCGGCCAGGCCCACGGTCAGGTCTGCCACCCGGCTGGAATGGCCGGAGGTGCTGGGGTCGCGGGCTTCAATGGCCGTCACGGAGGCGTTCACGAAGCCCTCGAACAGCCGCTCGATGTCGTTCTTCAGGCCCAGGATCTCCTGGGTGCGGGCTTCCACCATGCGTTCGAGGTTCTGCTGGTATTCCTCGTTCTCCCGCAGCAGGCGGTAGTGCTCCAGCGCCCGCTCCAGGCTGGCTTCGATCTCGGCCAGCTTGAAGGGCTTCTGGATGAAGTCGTAGGCTCCGCGTTTGAGGGCCTGGATGGCCGATTCCGTGGTGGCATAGCCGGTCATGAGGATGCCCATGGCCTGGGGATCCCGGTCGTGGACCGCCCGCAACAACTCCAGCCCGGACAGGCCGCCGGGCATGTTCAGATCCGTGAAGATCACGGGGAAATGCTGTTCCTGCACCCGGGCCAGGGCCTGGGCTCCGCCGTCGGCACCCACCGCCGCGTAACCCTGATCCTGGAGGGCCTCCACCAGCAGGTTACGGAGATCAGCCTCATCATCCACGATGAGGATCGGAATGGGGGACTTGAGGGGCACGCAGACTCCGGGTACGCCGACCTCATCGGACCAGCGTCCGCCCAGGACAAGTTTCGGGACACCTGCAGGCACTTCCTGGTGCGCCGAGGGCAACCCTGATCAGGCACGTCTTTTTATATGAGTCATTTGATTGAAAAGCAGGCCTATTGCACCGCCTCTGCTTCGACGGTGAGCTCCCCGTCCCGCACCACCAGCCGGGCCAGGCCGCCGGGTTGCAGTTGGCCCTGCAGGACCAGCCGGGACAGAGGGTTCACGACCACCTGCTGGATGAGACGCTTGAGGGGGCGAGCCCCGTAGAGGGGATCGAAGCCCTCGGCGGCCAGCCAATCCAGGACCGTCTCGGGAACCTCCAGCTCCAGCCGCTGGGCCTGGAGCAATGACTCGACGCGCCTCAGCTGGATGCGGGCCACGGCCTTCATGTCGTCGCGGCTGAGGGAGCGGAAGATCACCACCTCGTCGAGCCGGTTCAGGAATTCGGGCCGGAAGTGGGCGTGGAGGGCCTCCTGCACCGCGGCCTCGGCCTTGGTGGGATCGCCCCCGGCGTCGAAGATGGCCTGGCTGCCCAGGTTGGTGGTCATGAGCACAACGGTGTTGCGGAAATCCACGGTGCGGCCCTGGCCGTCCGTGAGCCGGCCATCTTCGAGCACCTGAAGGAAGAGGTCGAAGGTGCGCGGGTGGGCCTTTTCCATTTCGTCGAGCAGGATCACAGCATAGGGGCGGCGGCGGATGGCCTCGGTGAGGCGGCCCCCTTCTTCATAGCCGACGTAGCCGGGCGCGGCCCCGATGAGGCGCGTGGCGTCGGCTTCATGGGTGAACTCGCTCATGTCGATGCGCACCAGGGCGTTCTCGTCGTCGAACAGGAACTCCGCCAGGGCCCGGGCCACTTCGGTCTTGCCCACGCCCGTGGGGCCCAGGAAGAGGAAGCTGCCGATGGGCCGCTTGGGATCGCCCAGGCCCGCACGGTTGCGGCGCAGAGCATCGGCGATGGCGGTCAGGGCCGGGTCCTGTCCCACCACCCGCTCCTGGAGGCGGGTTTCCATCTTGAGCAGTTTCTCCACCTCGCCTTCGAGGATGCGGCTGACGGGAATGCCGGTCCAGCGGCTCACAATGGACGCGATGTCGGCCTGTCCCACTTCCAGGCGCAGCATGGCGGTTTCCTTGGGGGAGGCCGCCGTCAGCTGCTTTTCCAGGGCCGGGATATCGCCGTATTCCAGGCGGGAGGCTCGTTCGTATTCGCCCTTCACCTTGGCCTGCTCCAGCTCGATGCGCAGGTCGTCGAGGCGCTTCTGGAGGCTGCGGGTGCCCTCGATGATCTTTTTTTCGTTTTCCCACTGGGCGCGGAGGCGGCCCAGCTCCTCGTTGAGCTCGGCCAGCTCCTTTTCAATGTCTCCAAGCCGTGCGCGGCTGGCGGCATCCTTCTCCTTCGTGAGCGAATGTCTTTCCAGCTGCAGCTGCAGCTCGCGGCGTTCGCGCACGTCGATCTCTGCGGGGCGGCTGTCGAGCTGAATGCGCACGGCGCTGGCGGCCTCGTCCATGAGGTCCACGGCCTTGTCAGGCAGGAAACGATCGGCGATGTAGCGGTGGCTCAGCTGGGCTGCCGCCACCAGGGCTCCGTCCTGGATGCGCACGCCGTGGTGCAGCTCGTAGCGCTCTTTCAGGCCGCGCAGGATGGAGATGGCATCCTCCACACCGGGTTCTTCCACGAAAACGGGCTGGAAGCGGCGCTCCAGGGCCGAATCCTTTTCGATGTGTTTGCGGTACTCGTCGAGGGTGGTGGCGCCGATGCAGCGCAGCTCGCCGCGGGCCAGGGCGGGTTTCAGCAGGTTGGCGGCGTCCATGCCGCCTGACACCGCCCCCGCGCCGACCAGAAGATGCAGCTCGTCGATGAAGGGCACGATCTGGCCATCGGCCTTTTCCACTTCCTGGATGACGCCCTTGAGGCGTTCCTCAAACTGGCCCCGGTACTGGGTTCCGGCCACCAGCGCGCCCATGTCCAGCCCCATGACGCGCAGGCCTTTCAGGCCTTCGGGCACATCCCGTTTGTGGATGCGCTGGGCCAGGCCCTCGACGATGGCGGTCTTGCCCACACCGGGCTCGCCGATGAGCACGGGGTTGTTCTTCGTGCGCCGCGACAGCACCTGCAACACACGGCGAATCTCCTCGTCGCGGCCGATGACGGGATCCAGCTTTCCGGCGGCGGCGAGGGCGGTGTAGTCCTTGGAATACTTCTCCAGCGCGGCGAACTTCTCCTCGGCCTTTTCGTCCTCCACCCGGGAGCCCTTGCGCCCCTCGCGAATGGCAGCGTCCAGGGTTTTGCGATCCAGGCCGAACCGCTCCAGCACGTGTTTGGCATCGGTATGGGCGTTGGTCAGGGCCAGCAGCAGGGCGTCCGTGGCGAGAAACCGATCACTCAGGCCGCGGCCCGTGTCGCTGGCCACCTCCAGGAAGTGGCGGAAGGCGGCGCCCACCTGGGGTTCGGCGCCGCCCACGGCCCGGGGCAGCTTGGCCACCAGAGCTTCCGCCGCATCCGCCAGGGCCTGAATGGATTCCTGGGTTTGGCCCGCCCGCTCCAATAGGGGCCACAACCCCGCATCCTGGGAGAGCAGGGCCCAGAAGAGGTGCTGGGGCACCAGTTCGGGGTGATGGTCCTGGGAGGCGCGCTGCTGAGCGGCCACCAGGGCGTCATTGGCTTTTTGGGTGAAGGGAAGGAGGGACATGGCACACCTCAGCTATAGGGTGTGTCAAATCTGATTGAATTGCACTAAAATTTTCTTCTAAATTTAAATTCGGCTCCTCAGACCCGCAGGTAGAGCTTGCGTTGGTCCAGCCAGCGGAAGAACAGGCTCAGCAGCAGGATCATGACCACGGAGTAGACCCACGAGGCGTGCTTGTCCGGCATCCAGGATTTCAGCAGGTGGTCGTTCAGGAATTCCTTCAGCACCAGTGCGGTGCCGTTGGCCTTGTGCCCCACGGGGAGGCGGCTGAGCACGGCTTCGAGCGCGGTGAAGGTCACGATGGCGGCCACGGCGTTCATGCCGTACCACCGGGGCAGCGCCAGCAGGCGGCTGGTCTTGGACTTGATGTCCACGGCCCAGAACAACCCCGCAAAGAAAAGGAGGCTCCAGCCGCCCATGAGCAGGACGAAGGAGCTGGACCACAGCTTCTTGGACAGCGGGAAGCTCAGGCCCCAGAGGTAGCCCAGCATCGCCAGCACCACGCCCCAGACGAAAAGGCTGTTGGCGCGATCCTCTTTGGTTAGCTCGGTGCGGCGGATCCACTGGCCCGCGGCCACGCCAATGATCGTGGTTGCGATGGAAGGCAGGGTGCTGAGCAGGCCTTCGGGATCGTAGGGTGAATCCGCGCCGATGACGCCGCGCAGCACCTTCAGGTCGAGCCAGGTGGCGAGGTTGGGCGTCACCAAACCCTGGGGTAGGCGCATCAGATCAGGCTTGCCGAAGCCCGGCACGGGCACCAGGGCCATCAGCGCCCAGTAACCCAGCAACAGCGCCGCCGCGCCCCAGAGCAGCCGCTTCACATCCAGGTGGAGGTAGGCGATGGCGACGATGGGATAGACCAGCGCATAGCGCTGGAGGACGCCCATGAGCCGCAGGCTGAAAATGGAGAATTCGCCATGGGGCCCGGAGTACCAGCAGTAGTTCAGGAAGTAGCCCAGCGCGAAGAGCAGCAGGCTGCGGCGGAAGATGCCGCCATAGAGGCTGCCTGCGGATACGCCAGCCGCCTTCTTCGTCTGGAGGGCGAAGGGGATGGCCACGCCCGCGATGAACATGAAGCCAGGGAAGATGAAATCCGGCGCCGTGATGCCGGTCCACTCCGCGTGGTTGAAGAGGTTGAAGCGCGCATCCCAGTCGGCGGGCCAGTCGACCATCATCATGCCGAGGACGCACAGGCCACGGTAGAGATCCAGGGAGAGCAGGCGCTCCTGGGGTGGAACGCGCCCGGCTCGCTCGGTGGCGGAATCAGACATGGCGGCAACCTCGTCTCGTGAGAAATGAGTAGGCCGACGCCGCCGCCCTGAGGATCGAGGGCAAGGGGGGTGGAGCCGGGGGGACGGCCCAGTGTATCGCTACCTCGTCATCTCGAATGGCGAGTGACGTTGACTTTTCAATGGACCTTGCGGCTACTTGATGTCCACGCTGTAGAGCGTGAAACCACCCGAGACGGCGCTGAGGCGCAGCACCGTCAAGCCGGCCGGGAGGTTCACCTGCAGCGGCGTGCTGTCCACCAGATGCTGGGTTCCACCACTGGGGGCCGGGAAGGACACGGTGCCCTGCTGGACGCCATTGACCCATACCGCCAACTGGGCGGCGGCGCTGACATTGCCTTTGACGGTGAGGGTGCCGGTGAGGGCCTTCGACGAATGGCCCGGCAAGGCCACCCAATCACCCAGGTTGAAGCCGGCCTCGCAGGGGAGGTTGTCGATGGTGTAGGGGTAGCCGTATCCGGCGCGGATGCGCACCTTGGCGATATCGGCATTCGTGGCCACGATGCTGCCGGGCAGGGCGGCGCCCAGTGTCACAGGGGCCCGGGGTGTGGCCATGATGGCTTGCAGGGCCTTGAGCTTGGGGCTGTCGGTCTTGGTGATGTCGGGTGTGAATTCCCAGGTGGGGGGGCCCGTGAGGCAGTAGTAGGTGGCGAGGTCGCCGCCCACGGAAGACCAGGCATCATGGGTGGCCTGCACAAGGGTCTGCATGCGAGGATCGGCGTTGAGGCGCTGGTTGTCCGCTTCGCTGAAGGCATCCATGCTGGGACCGCCCTCGTAGGCCACATGCTTGACGCCATAGTTGTAGGCCCACATGGAATCGATGGCCCAGCCAGCCACGTTCTCCTTCGCAGGATAGTTGCCCGCGGCGAAGAATGTGTTGGGGTCGGCGCTGGTGCCTGCATTCACGCCGTAGTAGGCAGAGCCTCCGACACCATAGAGGAGATCGGAGATGGCGCGGGGCTTGGACAAGGTCTTGGCGTAGGGCTCCAGCCAGCGCAGGGCGGTGCTGAGGGTGGCCTGCGCATCACCCTGCTGGGTTTCCAGCAGGGGTCGCACGCGGGTCATCATGGCCGCATCGCCGAAGACGCCCCGGAAGGTTTCGCTGATGGCGGCCATGCGCCAGGCGGGGTAGCGCCACATGGTGGTCCAGATGCTGTCGGTGGCGGGGTTCACCAGCAGCGGGTGCCCGGCGGGAAGGTGTGAGCAGATGGCCTGCTGGATGTGAAAGGCGTAGAAACCGCCCGCGCTGTTCCAGTTCTCATTGGCGTATTCCAGGTAGACCCGCAGGCTGGGATGCAGCGGCGGAAACACGGGATTCGCCTGGGGTGACGTGTAGGGATTGGTGCCATCCGTGCCGAAGCGCAGGGCCTGGGCGGTCCTCAGCACGAAGTCGTCGTCGGCCACGGGCGGGATGTTGATCCAGCAGTCGATCATCAGGGCATTGCTGAGCTGGATCCGGTGTTCCAGCGCCACGCCCAGCGTGCCCTTGTACACCGTGCCATCGGGGGCCGTGTAGGGCGGCGCGGGCAGCCCGCCTTGGGTGGCGCTGTTGGGCGTCACGCGGTCGGCCCAGTGCTGGACGATATCGGAACTGCCACCGCCCCAATCCATCATGCGTACCGCCCGGGCGTTCGCGGCACGGAACGCGTTGAGGAAGGGATCGGTGAAGACCTTGCTGCCGTCAGCGGGGTAGCCGGGCCGGTAGAATCGGGCGTTGGTGAAGCCCGTTCCCACGGCGCTGCTGGCCGTGCGCTGGGTGTTGGTGAAGACCAGGCCACAGGAATCGGCACCCTGCTTGGTGAGGGTCACATCCGCCGTGGTGGTGTTGGTGGCCGCGTTATAGGTCTGGTTCGCGATGACCGCCCCGCACCACATGCCCGCCACCTTGGCCTGGCCGGTGAAGACCAGCTTGTAGGTACCGTCGACCACCGAGGCCGGATTGGTGAACAGCACGGTGGAGGCATCCGACGTGGGCCAGCCCTGCGCATCCACAGGCGCAGGCGCGCTCCAGGCGGCGTTCAGCCAGGGGCGCGACTGCTTGAAGACATCGGCGAAAGCGGAGGCGCCATCCCAGTCGGTGTTGAACCACACGCCGAGCCCGACCTGGTTCTTGGTGGGATCCTCCGGCACCGGCAGAGGGTTCGCGTCCGCGCTGGGGGTCGCCGCCACTTCAGACGAGGGCGCGCTTTCCCCCGCACTGGTCACCACGCTCACGCGGTAGTAGCGGGCCGTCCCATTCGTGAGGCCCGTGTCCAGGTACTGCGTCGCGGTGCCTTTGCCCAGCAAAGCAGGTGTACCACCGCTCTGGGTGGCCACCCACACATTGTAGCTGGTGGCCCCGGCGCTGGCTGCCCAGAACAGGGACACCTGTTTGTCGGCGGCAACGGCCTGCAATCCCGTGGGCGCGGGGATCGCAGCCGGGGGAGGTGTGGTGCCTGGGGTGCTGCCGTTGTTGGCGGTGCCGCCGCCCTTGGAGCCGCCACCACAGGCCGACAGCGCGAACACCAGCAGGGCACTGAGCGCAAAGCTGACCAAAGTCTGGGAACGCGGGCGGGCGGTCATGAAACCTCCTGGCGGGATGGCGATGCGCTGGAACGCGATGCATGGGCCTGTAGAGGGCCAGCGTCATTGGCTTGCGGAGGAATCATACAAATGGAATGGGATGCTCCGCGTGACAATTCGGCACCTTCATCCCCGGAGGAATGACATTCCAGAATTTCGCTGCCTTTCGATCTAGAACGGGCTCCTGCGTTGGGTTTAGAAGGCCCGCTCAGTGAGCACTCATGCGACTCTGCGGGTGACATGAAATGACCCGGGAGGCGAGCAGCCTCCCGGGTCATTTCATGGTCGCGTTGGATCAACCCTTGGTTGCGGGCTTCTTCTTGACCGGTTTCTTGGCGGCGGGCGCGGTCTCTGCTTCCGCCTTGGCTGCGTCCTGGTAGGTCTTCAGGTCGGCTTCGAACTGCTTGAGTCGAGCTTCGGGCGCCTTGCCGCGGGCCTCGCTGACGAAGGCTTCCTGGATGGCGGCCGCCTCCTTGCTGCGGCCTGCCAGGTGCAGCGCCTTGGCGAGGTAGGGCCGCAGGGCCGGGCTGGCCTCGGGTTCCTTCAGGGTGGCTTCCAGGATGGTCACGGCCTTGGCGTACCAGTCCTTGCTGAGGCCGGGCTCGCTGGCGATGAGGTAGCCGAAGATGCCCATGTCCGGTTCGGCCTTGGCCTTTTCGGCCTCGATCATGGCGGCGGCCTGAGCCTCATCCACATGGAGCGATGCGGTGAAGCGGGGGCGATCGAAGA
Organism: Geothrix sp. PMB-07; assembly: GCF_030758935.1. Taxonomy (NCBI): domain Bacteria; kingdom Pseudomonadati; phylum Acidobacteriota; class Holophagae; order Holophagales; family Holophagaceae; genus Geothrix; species Geothrix sp. PMB-07. Next base: position 3,207,211 of record NZ_CP132333.1, on the reverse strand, counting down.
GCTCCGCCTGATCGGGGTATTTGGCTGCGGCTTCCTTGGCGAGGCTCAGCAGCTTGGGATAGTCCTTGGCCACCTGTGCGGCCTGCAGGGGCTTGCCAAACTCCGCGATGGCCTGGGAACGGCGCGCCTCTGCCGCGGCGGCCTTCTCGGCGTCGGCCTTGGCCGCGGCGAGATCATGCTTCTCCGCCACGACATTGGCCAACACCTTGTCCAGGCCGTCCATGGGGTGGCCGATCCAGGCGATCTGCCCATCGCCGTTCACGATGAATGCCGCAGGAATGCCCTTCTGCGAGGCGGCCTGCATCCAGGCCTGGGCCATGAAGGCATCGCCGGTATCGCGGGCCACGTGATAGGCCATCTTGTCGCCCATCTCCTTCACGAAGGCATCCACGTTGGCTTCGACTTTCTCCGGGGCCTCTCCTCGCTCCCAGACGCTCATGCCGATGAACGTGGCCTTGCCCTCGAACTGCTTGGCCATCTCCGTCAGGTGGGGAATGCTCTGCCTGCAGGGCCCGCACCAGGTGGCCCAGAATTCCACCACGTAGATTCGGCCCTTCTCGAAACCGGCCACGGGCGTGCCCTTCACCCAGCGCGAGGCCTTCAGAGCCGGAGCGGGATCGCCCACGGTGAGCTTGCCCGGAAGGGGGGACGGCGCGGGGGCTTGCGGGGCGGCCATCACGACGGGCGCGGCAAGCAAGGCGAGGGCGGCGGGGAGGCGGCGGGTCATGGAGGCTCCGAAAGATCTGGGATTCAAAGGGGGATGACGCCAAAGAAGCAGGGTATCAAGCGTGGGCGTTCATCTACAGGGCGGTTCTCGGCTGCACGGCCACCTGGGCCAGCAGCAGCCCTGTCAGCAGCGCGATGGCCACGAAGACGGCCTGGAAGGCGGTGTCGAGACCCACCACCAGCTGCTTCTGGATGATGAATTCCAGGCCCTTGAAGCCGAGGCCTCCGGGCACCAGCACCATGAGGCCTGGCAGCAGCGTCACCACCGAGGGCCGATGTTGGATGCGCGTGTAGAGGTTGCTGCCCAGGCCCAGGGCGAAGGCGCCCAGGCCCACGCCGAACTGGGGCCCCAGCCAGGCGGCGCCGTGGCGGGTGCCGTAGAAGCCGAGGAGGCAGGCGGCGAAGATCCAGGGCAGGTCCGAGGGCCGCGCCTTGAAGATCACCACGAAGGCCACCGCCGCCAGCAGCAGGGTGGGCAGGATGGTCCAGGCGGGCAGCACCACGGGCGCGCCCAGGAGGGCTCTGTCCAGCAGGGAGGAGGCCAGGCGCTGGCCCAGCGCCACGCCAAAACCGAGAGAGAGGAAGGTCATGGCCGTGTCCACCAGCCGGGCCGTGCCCGCCACCAGGTTGCCCGTGGCGAGCTCGTTCATGGACACGACCAGACGCAGTCCCGGCAGCAGCACGATGAGGCCCGCGAGGGTCAGCACCTGGGGTGACACGTGGGGGAAGCGGTACGCGGCCGCCAGGGCGAGAAAGCCTACCAGCGTGCCCGCCACCGGATAGACCAGCCGGGCCAGGCCCGCCTTGCGGCCCAGCAGCACCGCCGTCAGGCCCACCATGGCGCCCATGAGGCAGGTGAGCAGCATCTCGCGCCAGCCGCCGCCGAAGAAGGTGGCGGAGGGTGCCGAGCCCAGGCCGAAACAGAGCACCGTGACCAGGGGCCCCCAGCGATCCGGGGCCGCGACGATGTCGCGCACGCGCTGCCGCGCGTCGGCTGTGGACAGGCGGCCTTCGATGAGGGCGTCCGAAGTCTCTTGCAGGTCCGCCAGCTTCTCGAGGTTCGTTTCTCCCGGCGGGCTGCGCTGGATGAAGGTCCAGTGGTGATCGCCCTTGCCCAGGGAGGCGAAGAAGGCCGTGGGCAGCGCGAAGTACTGACCCTCCAGGCCCAGCTTCGCCGAGATGCGCGTGAGGGCATCCTCGAAGCGGTGGGCCGGAATGCCGTAGGACTGGTAGGCTCGGCCCAGTTCCAGGCAGAGCGCGATTTCAGGAGGCGTTCCCGGGGCGGGATCCGTCGGCGGCGGTGCAGAGGCATGGGACAGGTCGGACGCGGACATGCCTCAGGGTAGCTGCCTCGGCGGGGGGACGGTCCGGCGGATCTTGGTCACAAGGCCCGATGGGACCCCGGTGCGCCAGGGCCGCGCTCCCTATGCTGAAGAAGCCATGGTCGTCCACACCACCGCCTGTCCCCGGAACTGCTACAGCACCTGCGCCATGCGGGTGACGGTGGAACACGGCCAGATCACGGCCATTGATCCCCACGAGGGCAACCTGGCCACGGCCGAGGGGCCGTGCCTCAAAGGCCTGAGCTACCTGGAGCGGGTCAACAGTCCCGAGCGGATCCTGCATCCCATGCGACGCACCGCTTCAGGAACCTTCGAGCGGGTGAGCTGGGACGAGGCCCTCGACCTCATCGCCCGGAACCTGCTGGAAGCCCGGCGCGTGCATGGACCGCAGTCCCTGTTCTACTACGCCGCCAGCGGAACGAAGGGCTTGCTGAACAGCTGCGGCCTGGCCTTCTGGCGGCAGTTCGGCGGCTGCACCACCACCTACGGCGATCTCTGCTGGCCCGCCGGGCTGGAGGCCACGCGCCTCACCTTCGGGGACAACCGGCAGAGCGCGCCGGAAGACATCGCCCAGGCCCGGCTCATCGTGATGTGGGGCAAGAACGCCGCGGAAACCAACCTGCACCAGATGCGCTTCATTTACCAGGCTCTGGAGCAGGGCGCCAAGCTGGTGGTGATCGATCCCCGCCGCACGCCAACCTCCGATCGGGCCCATCTGCTGGTGCAGCCTCGGCCCGGCACCGACGGGGCCCTGGCCCTGGGGCTGGCGCACCTGCTCATCGAGGCGGGGCAGGTGGACACCGCGTTCATCCGGGACCACGTGCTGGGTTACGAGGCCTTCGCCGAGCTGGTGAAAGCCTGGACGCCCGTGCGAACCGCCCAGGTGTGCGGCGTGCCCGAGGCGCAGCTGCTGGCCCTGGCCGATCTCATGGGCGAGGTGTCCCCCATGAGCCTCTGCGCGGGTTTCGGCATGCAGCGCTACACCAACAGCGGGCAGACCATGCGGGCCATCCAGGCCCTGCTGCCCCTCACAGGGAACCTCGGCAAGCCCGGCGCAGGCTGGGTCTACGCCAACCTCGCCACGCAGATCTTCGGTCACCTGAAGGATCCGCTGGATTTCTATCCGCCCGAGCAGCCCGACGGCGTGGTGCGCGTGTCCGTCAGCACCGCGCGCCTGGGAACTGACATGGCCGCCCAGCAGGAACCACCCCTCAAAGTGGGCTGGGTGGAGCGCGGCAACCCCGCCACCCAGAACCCGGATACGGCTTCGGTGCTGGCCGCTTTGCGCAGCCTGGAGTTCCTCGTGGTGGTGGACGAGCGGTTCACAGACACCGCCCGGGAAGCCCACCTGATCCTGCCCAGTAAGAGCCTCTTCGAGCAGACCGATGTCATCGGCGCCTACTGGCACGCCTACCTGCAGATCCGGCAGAAGGTGGTGGAACCGCCGGGCGAAGTGCGGCCCGAAACGGACATCTACCGGGCCCTTGGGCAGCGGCTGGGCATGACGCTGGATCAGCTGGCGGCCTGCCTGCCCGAACCCGGCGACGCGGGTGTGGAAGCCTGGCTTGAGGCCCGGCTCGCCCCCCATGGCCTGAGCCTCGACCAGCTGCGCGAGGGACCCCTGCTGGCGCCCGGCGCTGAAGCCGTGGCCTTCTCCGACCTGCGCTTCACCACGCCTTCAGGCAAGGTGGAGCTGCTCAGCGCTGAGGCGGCATCACGTTGGGGCGTGGCTGCGCTGCCCGAGTATGGCCCACCCACGGAAGCCCCACTCCTGGGAGGGCGCTACCCGCTGCAACTCCTCACGCCCAACACCAAGAGCGGCATCCACAGCCAATTCCTGCCCCTGAAGGTGATCCGCCAACTGATGCCCGGGCCCAGCCTGGAGATGGGCCCCGAGGATGCCCACCTCCGCGGGTTGAAAGATGGGGATCGCGTGCGGGTCTTCAATGACCGCGGCCGCCTGGAGCTGCCCCTGCGCATCAGCCTCAGCCTGAGGCCCGGCACCGTGGTCGCCTTCAACGGATTCGGGCGTGAGGATGGCGGCTCCGTGAACCAGCTCTCCCTGGGGCGCGAAACGGACATGGGGTTTGGCGCGGGCTTCCACGACAACCTGGTCGACGTGGAGCGCGCCTGATGGCCACCCAGTTCACCTTCGACCCCAACCGCTGCACGGGCTGCCAGGCCTGCGTGCTGGCCTGCTGGATGGAGAATCGGGACGTCCAATCGCGGCCCTGGCGTGCGGTCCACACCTTCAATGCCTGCGGGCATCCAGACCTGCCGATCTTCCACCTGTCCTTCGCGTGCCATCACTGCGAAGCGCCTGCCTGTCTGGAACACTGCCCGGCCGAGGCCTACACCAAGGATCCGCAGAACGGCGTCGTGACCATTCACGCGGATCGCTGCATGGGCTGCCGCTACTGCACCTGGGCCTGCCCCCACGATGCTCCGAAGTTCAACCAGACACAGGGCACCATCGAGAAGTGCACCCTGTGCCCCGAGCGCACGGCGCAGGGGTTGGAGCCCGCCTGCGTGGCCCGCTGCCCCATGGAGGCCCTTGGCATCTCTCCATTGGAGGCTGATCGTCCCCTGACGGACATGCCCGGATTGCCGCCCTCGGCCACGGCCCCCGGCATCCGCATCGCGCCGCTGCGCCACGCCGAGCCACCCGAACTGGGTCACCGGCCTCCGGATGACGCCATGCGGGCCTTCCTGCAGGGCTGGCTCGTGGTACCCCACACGAAGATCACGCTGCGGGGCGAGTGGACCCTGCTGCTGTTCACCACGGTCATCAGCGTGCTCGTGGCCTGGATGGGGGCGTCCTGCCTTGGCGGACCCGCTGTTCATGGCTGGACTTTCCTGCTGTTGGGCGGAGCGGTGCTGGGACTGAGCACCGCCCACCTGGGGCGGCCCGAGCGCGCCTGGCGCGCGCTGCTGCACCTGCGCACCAGCTGGCTCTCGCGGGAAGTGGCCGCTGTGTCGCTCTTCCTGGGGCTCGGCGCCGCTGCAGCGTTCCGACAACCCGCGCTGGCGCCCGTGGCGGCGGGGGTGGGGTTCCTGGCGCTCTTCACCGTCGACCGGCTCTATGGCGTGGCCCTCCGGGTGGGGCCCTGGAACCTTCACAGCGCCCACACGCTGTTCAACGGCCTCTTCCTGCTGGGCCTGCTGGCGCGGATTCCTGTGCTGGCGGCGATCATGGGCACGTTCAAAGCTGCGCTGTACCTGCATCGCAAGCAGCACTTCGCCCGCATCGGCACGCCCCTCCGCCCCGGGCTATCGGCCCTCCGCCTGGGGCTGGGGTTCCTGGGGCCCCTCTGGCTCGCGGCCTCGCATCCCCTGCTCGCTGCGATGCTGGCCGTGCTGGGGGATCTGCTGGATCGCGGCGAGTACTACGACGAGCTCGCCATCCCTACGCCTCAGTCGGACCTGGTACAAAGGATGTGGAAGGAAATCGGCCTCTTCCGGATTTCCTAGGGGGTCAGGCCTAACGGGAAGGGGCTGTGGCCACGGCCTCGGCCAGGGCCAGGGCCGCCGTGAGCCCCGGCGATTCGATGCCCAGCAGGTTCAGGAGCCCTGGCACGCCGTGTTGGGCCTCGCCCTGGATGAGGAAGTCGGGCGAAGCTTCTCCCGGCCCGTGCAGCTTGGGGCGGATGCCCGTGTAGGCGGGCTGGAGGGCGCCCTCGGGAAGGCCTGGCCAGTAGCGCCGCACCTCGGCGTAGAAGCCTTCGGACCGGGCGGGGTTCACGTCGTAGTCCAGGTGGTCGATCCACTCCAGGTCGGGTCCGAAGCGGGCTTGGCCCGCCAGGTCCAGCGTCAGGTGCACGCCCAGGGCGCCGGGCACGGGCACGGGGTAGACCAGGTGCGAAAAGGGCGCGGGGCCCGCCAGGGCGAAGTAGTTGCCCCGGGCCCATAGCTTGGGCTTGGGCGGCAGGGATTCAGGCCGCGCGCCCGCCACGGCCCAGGCCAGGTCGATGGCGCCCAGGCCCGCGCTGTTGATGACCTGCTCCGCCAGCAGCTCCATGGGCTCGGGGCCGCCCACTTGAAGCAGCAAGCCCTCAGGGGTGGACCGCCCGCCCAGCACGGGGCTGTGGCACACAATCTGGGCTCCAGCGGCTTCCGCATCCAGGGCCAGGGCGCGCATGAGGCCGTGACTGTCCACGATGCCGGTGCTGGGGGAAAGCAGGGCGGCGGTGCAGCGCAGCTGAGGCTCCAGGGCCTGGGCCTCGGCCTGGCTCAGCCATTGCAGCGGCACGGTGCCGTTGGCCGTAGCCCGGGCCTGGAGATTCCGCAGGGTGGCGACTTCCGCCTGGGTGGTGGCCACGATGAGCTTGCCGCAGCGGCGGTGCGCGATGCCCTTCGCCGCGCAGTAGGCGTAGAGGGCGCGGTTGCCCGCCACGCAGAGCTTGGCCTTCCAGGAGCCCGCGGGGTAGTAGATGCCAGCGTGGATCACCTCGCTGTTGCGGGAGCTCACGCCCGTGCCGATGCGCTCGGCGGCCTCGAGCACCAGCACCTCCCGGCCCGTCTGGGCCAGGCGCCGGGCCAGGGCCAGGCCCACCACGCCCGCGCCGATGAGGATGCAGCCCACCCGTTCCATGGCCCCATCCTATCCTTTCCCCATGCGCGTACTCGGCCTAGACCACCCGGTGCTCACCATCCGCGACCTGGATCACACCCGGGCCTTCTACGAGGGCTGCCTCGGCATGGTCCATGAGTCCTTCGGAGAAGGCCGCCACGCCCTGCGCTTCGGGGCCCAGAAGCTGAACCTGCACCTGCTGGAGCGTCCCGTGGATGCCAACGTCCGCCATGCGACGCCCGGCAGCGCCGACCTCTGCTTCCTCGCGGAGGGCCCGCTGGAAGCCTGGATGGCGCGGCTGGCCAATCATGGTGTGGCGATCATCACGGGCCCCATCACCCGCACCGGCGCCACCGGGCCCATCCGGTCCATCTACTGCTACGACCCCGACGAGAACCTCATCGAGCTCTCCGTGCCCCTGGGCTGAGTGTGGGAAGATCAGAAGCTCATGGATCTCTGGAGCACCCTGCGAAATGAAATCTGGAAGCGGAGAAGAGCGGAGTGGCGGAGGAAAGCGGAGGACTGGAACTGGAAGGACTCACGGAGGTGATCCTCGGATGCGCGATCAAGGTCCAACGCGCATGGGTCCAGGCCTTCTTGAAAGTGCCTATGAAGCCTGTCTGGCCTTCGAATTAGAGAAGGCGGGATTGCGCGTTCAGCGCCAGGTTTCGCTCGACATCATCTACGAAGGAATCCAGATCCCTGCGGCCTACCGCCTGGACCTTCTGGTGGAAGATCATATTGTCCTGGAACTGAAGACCGTGGAGCGGCTCACGGATGCCCATGAAGCCCAACTCCTCACCTACCTTCGTTTTTCCGCCAAGAGGCTGGGCTTCCTCCTGAATTTCTGGCGATGGCCTCTCAAAGAGGGTGGTATCAAGCGAATTCTAAACGCGCGAGTTCCTCCGCTCTCCTCTGCCCCTCCGCAAACCTCCGCTTAATTCGCAGTTTCAATACCCGGGGAACCCATGTCCACGCCCATGCTGCAGCAGATCGCCGCCCTCAAACGCGAGGCGGGCGACGCCGTGCTGCTGACGCGCATGGGCGATTTCTACGAGATCCTGGGCGAGGATGCGGTGCGGGCGGCGCCGGTGTTGGAGATCGCGCTGACCCTGCGGGGCAAGGGCAGCGAATCGGAAACGCCCATGTGCGGCGTGCCGCATTTCGCTCTGGAATCCTACCTGCCCAAGCTGCTGGCGGCGGGCTTTTCCGCGGCCATCGCCGAGCCCACGGCCAAGCCCGAGGAGGTGAAGGGCCTGCTGCCTCGCGCCATCAAGCGCATCATCACGCCGGGCACCTGGCTGGATGACGATGCCCGCTGGCTTTGCGCCCTGCATCGTGTCGGAAGCACCTGGGGCCTGGCCCTGCTGCAGCTGGCCTCGGGCGCCCTGCGCGTGCTGCCGGGCGAGGGACCGGATGCGCTGCGGGCCACGCTGGACCGCCTGAATCCCCAGGAGCTGATTCTGGCCGAGGGCGCTGAAGACATGGCCGATCTGGAGGCCGCTCGCACACGCCTGCCCGCCTGGCGCTTCGAGGCCTCTCGCGCCAAGCAACAGGTGCTGGCCTTCTTCGGCTGGCAGCATCTGGAAGGCGTGGGCCTCGATCCCTACCCCGCGGCCCTGGGCGCCCTGGCCGCGCTGCTCGATCATGTGGAAACCACCCAGAAGGGGCGCCCCGCGCACCTGCAGGGCGTGTCGCTCGAGCTCGGGGCCGCCGGTCCCCTCGTGGATGCCACCAGCGCCAGGCACCTGGAAGTCCTGACCAATGGCCTGGACGGGGGACGCGCTGGATCTTTGCTGGCCCTGCTGGATCAGTGCCGCACCCGCCTCGGCACCCGGTTGCTGAAGGCTTGGCTGGAGCAGCCGCTGCGGGATCGGCCTGCGCTGGAGCGGCGCTGGTCGCAGGTGGCCTGGCTCACGGAGGATCGCCGCCGCGGTCCCATCCAGACGCTGCTGGCGCAGGTGCCCGATTTGGATCGTCTGCTGGGTCGCGTGGCCCTTGGTCTCGCCACGCCGCCCGAACTGGCGCAGCTCCGTGAGGGCTTGGCTGTCCTCCAGAAACTGCCTGCGAAAATCCAGGATGAAGGTTGGGCTCCTGAGGTGGCGGAGCTGGGCCTGTGGCCTGAGGCCACGCCGCTCTGTACGCCGTTGCTGGTGGAGCTGCAGCGCTGCCTGGCCGAGGCGCCGCCGCTGGATCTGGAGAAGGGCGGCGTCATCCGCGAGGGCGTGGATGGGGAACTCGACGCCGTGCGCCGCCTGGCCCGCGACGCCAAGCAGGTGATGCTGGAACTGGAGGAGGAGGAACGCGCCGCCTCGGGCATCAACAGCCTGAAGATCAAATACAACCGGGTGTTCGGCTACTACTTCGAGATCACCAAGGCCAACCTCGGCGCCGTGCCTGCGCATTTCCTTCGCAAACAGACCCTGGCCAACGCCGAGCGCTTCACCACCGAGAAGCTGGTGGCCTTCGAGCAGAAACTGCTGAGCGCCGAGAGCGACCAGGTGAAGCTGGAGGCCGTGCAGCTGCAGCGGCTGCTGGCACTGGTGCTGGAGCACCGCGCCGACCTCACGCAGCTGGCGCGGGCCGTGGCCGCGCTGGATGTGCTGGCGGCTCTGGCGGAACGGGCGCGGCTGTCGGGTTGGACCCGGCCGGAGCTGGGCGAGGAACGCGAGTTGGTGCTGGCTACGGCCCGCCACCCGATGCTGGAAGCTCGGATGGGCCGCGAGTGCATTCCCAATGACCTGCAGTTCTCGGCCGTGCAGCCCATGGCCGTGGTGACGGGCCCGAACATGGGTGGCAAATCCACCTTTCTGCGCACGGCGGCCCTGCTGGTGGTGCTGGCGCAGACGGGCTCCTTTGTTCCCGCCGAGCTCATGCGCTTCGGGCTGGTGGACCGCATCTTCACGCGCATCGGCGCCTCGGATCAGCTGGCCAAGGGCCAGTCCACCTTCATGGTGGAGATGACGGAGACGGCGCGCATCCTCAACCAGACCACGGCGGCCAGCCTGGTGATCCTGGATGAGATCGGCCGCGGCACCTCCACGCGGGATGGCCTCGCTCTGGCCGAGGCCATCGCCCTGTTTTTGCGTGATTTGAAGGGCGGCGCCCCGCGCACGCTCTTTGCCACGCACTATTTCGAGATGACCAAGCTGGCCGACGACAGCCGCATCCAGAACCTCCATGTGGAGGTGCAGGAGTGGGAGGAACAGCTCCACTTCCTCCACCGCGTGGCGCCAGGTCCCGCCGATCGCAGCTACGGCATCCAGGTGGCACGGCTGGCGGGGCTGCCCAAGACCGTCATCCAGAAGGCCCAGCGGCTGCTGGCCCAGGCCCCCGAAGCGCCGCCCCGCGCGCCCATGCCCAGCCAGCCCGCCCTTCCGATGTTCGAAACGGAACCCGACCCGCTGCGGGAGGAACTGGACGCCCTCGATCTCAGCCGCATGACTCCTCTGGAAGCGCTGAACTGGCTGGCCCTGAAACAGGGGCGCTGACGCGCAGACACCTTCTAGTTCTTTCATGTTCTTTCAGATGGCGCCAGGTGGTCGGTGATCCGCTAGACTGCCCGCATGCCTCCCGAGCCTGGCGCCAAGCCCCCCCTCAGCCTCACGCGCATCCGCGTGGCCTGGGCCATCGCCTTGGCCGTGGATGCCATCCAGATTCCGGCCGCGGCGGCGGGCCCCCTGGGCTGGTTCCTGGATGTGGGACTGGACCTCCTCACCATGGTGGTCCTCTGGGCCCTGCTGGGCTTCCACTGGGCCTTTCTGCCCTCCTTCCTCACGGAATGGATTCCTTACCTCAACCTGGCTCCGCTCTGGACCCTGGCCGTGGCCCTGGCCACGCGGGGCCGGGGCGGCGTGGACCTGCCCCTGCCTCCGAAGGTGATCTCATGAACCAATCTGTGATAGGCATCGGCGGTGTGTTCCTCTATGCCGAGAATCCAAAGGCCCTGGCGGATTGGTACGCCAAGCACTTCGGGCTCTCCTTCATGGAATGGGAACCCGGGGCTTGCTACGGCCTGGAGTTTCCCCATACCGATCCCGATGGAACCAAGGCCTCCACGATTTTCTCCCTCATGAAGGCCAAGGCTCCCTTGGGCGAAGGCCGCCCCGAGTGCGTGGTGAACTGGCGCGTGGCCGATCTGGAGGCCTTCTGCCGGGCGCTGGAAGCCAATGGTGTCGCCATTGAGAAGCGGGAGGAGTCCGAGTACGGCGGCTTCGCCTGGATCCGTGATCCCGAGGGCCGCAAGGTGGAGCTGTATCAGCCGGCCGTGGAGCCCTAGGACCATTCGGAAGGCCGCTAATCCACCGCCGCGCCCCGGAACTCAGCCTGGGTGTGCCGGTCCTGCTCCTCCATGAGCAGTTGGCTCAGCTCCTTCTTCAGCGCGTTGAAGGCGGGGCTGGCCACATCGCGGGGACGGGGCAGGTCGATGGCCAGGTCGCGTTTGATGGTGCCGGGCCGGTAGGTCATGACGATGGTGCGATCCGCCAGGTAGAGGGCCTCCTCGATGCTGTGGGTGACGAAGAGAATGGTCTTCTTCAGCTCCACCCACAGGCGCAGCAGTTCGTCTTGCAGCGTACGGCGCGTGAGGGCGTCGAGGGCGCCGAAGGGCTCGTCCATGAGCATGATGGGGGAATCGATGGCCAGCACCCGGGCGATGGCCACGCGCTGGCGCATGCCGCCGCTGAGATCCTTGGGGTAGCGCTTGCGGAAATCCCGGAGATGGAGGAGCCCCAGCAGTTCGTCCACCTTCGTCTGGATGACGGGCTTGGCCATCTTCTTGATCTGCAGGCCGAAAGCGATGTTCTGCTCCACCGTCATCCAGGGGAAGAGTGCGTATTCCTGGAACACCATGCCGCGGTCCGGGCCCGGTTCTGAGATGGTCCGTCCCTCCACGGTGATGACACCGGCAGAGGGCAGGCTGAAGCCCGCCACGGCGTTTAGCAGGGTGGATTTGCCGCAGCCCGAGGGGCCCAGGAGGCAGACGAACTGACCCTGGGGGATGTCCAGGTCGATGGCCTGGAGGGCCTGCACGTCCTGGCCGCCGCTCTGGAAGACCTTGTGCACGCCTTGCATGGAGATGTGGCTCATGACTGCTCCAGTCCCCGGTGCCAAGTCAGCAGGCGCGAGCTGAGGCGGCTCATGAGCGTGTCGATGCCCAGGCCCAGCAGGCCGATGGTGAACATGCCGGCGATGATCTTGTCCGACCACAGGTACTCGCGGGCTTCGAGGATGCGGTAGCCCAGGCCGTTGTTCACGGCGATCATCTCGGAGACGATCACCACAATGAAGGCCGTGCCCATCCCGATGCGCGCGCCCGTGAAGATGTAGGGCGTGGCGGCGGGCAGGATGATGCGGGTGAACTGCGTCCACCGCGAGGCGCCCAGGTTGCGGCCCACGCGCAGGTAGATGCTGTCTACGGTCTGCACGCCCGTCACCGTGTTCATGAGCACCGGGAAGAAGGCGCCGATGCTGATGAGAAAAATGGCGGGTGGGTTGCCCAGGCCGAACCAGAGGATCGAGAGGGGGATGTAGGCGATGGGGGGAATGGGGCGCAGCACCTGGATGAGCGGGTTGAAGAGGCCGTAGGCCAACCGGCTGTAGCCCATGGCGAGGCCCAGGGGCAGGGCCAGGCCGCCGCCGATGGCGAAGCCCAGCAACACGCGGTAGAGGCTGCCGGCGGCGTCCTGGATGAGCTCGCCGCTCAGGCACCATTTCAGGTACGAGCCCTGGGCGGGATCGAAGGCCTCCAGGGGCTTCAGGTAGGCCCACCACTTCACCAGCACCTGCCAGGGCGAGGGCAGGATGGTGGCGTTCACCCAGCCCTTGCTGGAAAGCAGCTGCCAGAGGGCCAGGGCCGCCAGCGGGACGAGGATGCCGGAGGCCGCGTGCTTGAATGCCTTCACTACTTCACCTTCAGCTGCTTCTTGGCCTCGGTGAGGAGGTCCAGCTTCACCCAGTCGCCGGCCTTGGGCGGATTGGCCATCTTGCCCACGCCGTACTTGGCCATGAGATCCGTGGTGATCTGCACGTGCTGCAGGGTGATGTCGTAGCTGAAGGGCGAGTTGCCGATGGCGTCCTGGTAGTCCTCGGCGCTGATCTGGTTCTTGAACATCACTTCGCGGACGAATTTCTCCGCGGTCTTGGGCTCGTCGATGAATTTCTTGGTGGCTTCCACAAAACAGTTCAGGAAGCGCTGGGCCACATCGCGACGCTCCTTGTAGAGCTTCTCGGTGATGACCAGGGCGCGGATGGGTTCGCCGATGGGCGTGTCGTAGGGCTTCAGCAGCTCCACGCCGAACTTCTTGTTGATGGCCTGTGAGCTGTAGGGCTCGCTCTGGCACATGGCGTCGATGTTCTTGGCCATGAGGGCCTGGTTCAGGTCGGCAAAGGGGAGGTAGAGCACCAGCACATCCTTGCCGGGCTTGTCTGACCAGCTGAGACCGGCCTTGGCCAGCTCGGCCAGCAGCAGCAGTTCCTGGGCCCCGCCCCGGGCCACACCCACTTTCTTGCCCTTGAGATCCTTCAAGGCTCGGATGCCCGCATCGGGACGCACCACCAGGCGCGCGCCGCCCCGGGCGAAGCCCGCCACCACGACGATGGGCACGCCCGCCGCTCGGCCCGCGATGGCCGCGTCCAGGGCTGCGGCGCTGGCATCGATCTCGCCGGCCACAATGGCCGGGTTGATGTCGATGCCCTTGGCGAACATGCGTTCTTCGATCTTCAGCCTGTATTTCGGGGCCAGTTCCTTCATGTAGGACACGGCGCCGTAGTGGGCGAACTTGAGGTTGCCCAGGCGCACCACGTCCTGGGCGCACAGGCTCAGGGCGGACGAGACGAATAGCGAAAGCAGGGCCTTCACGCGCATGGTTGACTCCAGGGGATTCAGGCCATTCTAGGCGATCCGCCCCTGCGCATCAGAGCATTGTCCGTTTGTCGCCGGTAAATGTTTTGAGATCAGGCCCTAGACTGGATTCCTGACCTGCCCTTCTTCTTGGCTGCCCCCATGATCTACCGCTTCGCCCACACCCTCATGCGCATCGTCGGCCTCACGTTCTTCCGGCATCGCGTCGTCCATCCCGAGCTCCTTCCGGAAAGTGGGGGCGCGCTTCTGGTGGCCAACCATGTGAGCTACCTGGATCCCTCCATGGTGGGCGCGAGCTTCCGCAACCCCATCCACTACCTGGCCCGCAAATCCCTCTTCAAGGGTTTCCTGGGGTGGCTGCTGCCGCGCATCCAGGTGTTCCCCGTGGATCTGGGCAAGGGCGACCTGAGCAGCATGAAGCGCATCCTGAGGCTGCTGAAGGAGGGGAACCGCGTGCTCATCTTTCCCGAGGGCACCCGCTCGCCCGATGGCACCCTGCAGCCCGCCGAGGCCGGCATTGGATTCCTCATCGCCAAGGGCGAGGTGCCGGTGGTGCCCCTGCGCCTCTTCGGCGCCCACGAATGCTGGCCTCGCAAGGCCAAGTGGCCTCGGCCCGGGCGCATCACCGTGGTGGCTGGCCCCGCCGTGGATTTCTCCGACCTGCCTGCGGATCTGACAGGGCGGGAGCGCTACCAGGCCTGCGCGGATCGGGTGATGGAGGCCTTGGCCGCCATTCAACTGGAGGACTGAGGCGGCTTCGCTCAGCGCTTGCGGGCCACCAGCAGGAATTCCCGGCCTGCCCGGCGGGGGTGACTCTGGGTGGCGGCGCCCAGGTGCAGGACGTCGAAGCGGGCCTCGGCCAAGGCGCGCATCTCGGTCATGGAGATGGCGTGGGGCGGGCCCGCCTGGCCCTTGGTGTCGTGGAAGAGCACGGCCAGCCAGAGACCGCCGGGGCGCAGATGGTCGGCGCAGGCCGCCACGTACTCAGCGCGGCGCGGCGGATCCATGGCCACGAAGCAGGTGTGGTCGAAGAGGGCGTCCCAGGGGCCCAACTCAGTGGTGAACCAGTCCACCTGGGCCCAGGCCACCTTGTTTCCATGCCGAGCCACGGCGCCCTCGATGGCCAGGGGCGCGAAATCCAGGCCGGTCACCGTGAAGTCCAGGTCGGCCAGTTCGGCGGCGTCATGTCCGTAGCCACAGCCCGGCACCGCCAGCTCGCTGCCAGCGCGCAGGCCCAGGGGATGGGCCAGGTCGAGCAGTTCCCGCACCAGGGGCGTGGCCTTGTTCATGTCCCAGCCGGGGCGGCCTTCATCTTCGTAGATCTGGTTCCAGTAGTCGGGCCGCGTCGTCATTCCACCAGCATAGAACGCCGTGCGACCCAGGAGGCATGCTCGAAAATCTTTGCCTGATTGCCAAAAATGAAACAAAATTGTGCATGCCCGATTCTGCAATCTGAGGAGCCGCCCATGGCTGGGAACTTTCGCACGCGCCGGATGCAACCCTTCCTCCTTTCACTCGCCGCGGCCTTGGTGGCGCTCCCTGCGCAGGCCCAGGCAGCCCCGGACCTCCTGAAGGATGATCCCCGCTCCGTGTACCAGCGGCGGGTTCATCCGGTCGAGCCCGCCGAGCGCATCGACTGGGCGGGCCGCATCGCGGAGCTGCTCAAGGAGGAGCCGGGCGATCTCACCCTCACCGCCGTGGGCGACATGATCTTCAACCAGCCCATCACCCAGCTGCAGGAGCCCGAGCGGGCAGGCCTCTTCCGCCTCATGCAGGAGGCGGATGTGGCCTACGGCAACATGGAGTTCTCCCTCAACGACCGGCCCGAGCTGCAGCGGCCCTTCTACAATTTCCGCGCGCCCAGGGCTTTCCGGTGGGAGTTGGCCCGCACCGGCATCACCCTGGTGAGCCAGGCCAACAACCACGCCATGGATTTCGGCCCCGAGGGGCTCAAGGAATGCCTGGAGGCCCTGGATCACGCCAACATCACCCACGCCGGTGCGGGCACGACGCTGGCCGAAGCCCACGCTCTGGGGAAGACGGAGCTGGCAGGTCACAAGAGCACGGTCGGCCTGCTCTCCTACATGCGCTACTGGACGGCCAAATACCGCAGCAAGAATCCCGATGCGCCCTCCCTGGCCACCATCGACCCCGCGGTGGTCCTGGCCATGCGGGACGGCAAGGTGGAGAAGGTGGAGGGCCCGCTGGAATCCGATGTGGCCACCATGGAGGAGGACATCCTCCTGGCGCGCCGCAAGACAGACCTGCTGCTGGTGTCCCTGCACAACCACGACGTGACCCACCACCGCGCCTACGGCATCCAGGACACCACGCCGCCCAACGAGGAGATCATGTACCGCCGGGCCATCGAGGCCGGGGCAGACATGGTGATCGGCACCGGCCCCCATGTGCTGCGGGGCATCGAGATCTACAAGGGCCGGCCCATCTTCTACAGCCTGGGCGATTTCATCTACCAGTACCGCACGCCGGACAAGATCCACGCCGACCTGCTGAACCAGCGCGACATCGAGATGCCGAAGCGGCTCAATGAATCGGTGTGGGATCGCCGCGATTCCCGCGAGGTCATGGAAACGGTGATGGTGCGCATGGTGATGAACCAGGGCAAGCTCAAGCGCATCCAGCTGCTGCCCATCACCATCGACGATGAGGGCCCCCTCTTCGGCGTGCCCCGCCTGGCCAGCACCAAGCGCGGGGCCGAGATCATCGCCCTGATGCAAAAGCTCTCCGCGCCCTACGGCACCAAGATCGTGAGCAAGGGCTGGTACGCCGAGGTGGAGCTCAGGTAGGGCAGGCCGGAGGAACGGGCCACAGATGAACACGGATGAACACAGATGCTGTCTTTATCTGCGTTCATCCGTGTTCATCCGTGGCTAAGCACGCAATCCTTTCAGCGCTCTGCCAGCAGCCAGGCGGTGGCGAGCACCAGGCGGGCCATGCGCTTCACCTGGTTGGGGTCGAGCTTATCGGCGGTGTCGCCAGGCTGGTGATACTCGGGGAAGTAGCTGCCGAAGAAGCGCACGAAGGGCACCTTCAGCCGCGCGAAGTCGCGGTAGTCGCTGCCGCCGTTGCGGCCATCGGTCCAGTCCAGGTGCAGGGACATGCCCGTGCCGCGGCCGGCCTGGGCGAGGATGGGCCCGAGCTCCCGGCTGTCTGCGGCAAGGCCTGGCTCAGCGAAGGTGGCGGGATCGAGGCCTTCGAGGAATGCCTTCGGATCCTTCATGCCCGAGTCGGTGAGCAGAGTGTTCAGATCTGCGGGCAGCCAGGGGTGGCCGATCATGTCGAGGTTGAGGTAGGCCCGGGTTTTCGCCAGGGGCCAGCGGGGATGGCGCGTGTAGTGGCCCGAGCCGAACTTGCCCTCCTCCTCGCCGGTCCAGAAGGCGATGAGGATCGTCCGGCGCGGGCGCTCCGGACTGGCGGCGAGGGTGCGCAGGATCTCCAGCAGGGCCGACACCCCGGAGGCGTTGTCATCGGCGCCTGGGTGCAGCACGCCGTTGGGCAGCCCCAGATGGTCCATGTGGGCGCCGATGAGGACGGCCTCCTGGGCCAGGGCCGGATCGGAGCCCTTCAGCATCCCGAGGACATTGCGGCTTTGCAGGGGGTGCACTTCACCACGAATCGACAACTCGGCAGCGGCTGCGCCTCCAGAGGCCATCCAGGCCCGCAGGGGTTCGGTGGGGGCCACGCGGGCCAGGGGCGGCTCGCCGGAACCGGGAACGCGGGGGGCGGCCAGGAAGTAGGGCAGGGCCTTTTCCTTGCCCTCGGTGATGCGCTGGGCGAGGCCCTCTTCCACCGCGATGGCGGCCTTGGCCCCCAGCTTTTCCAGCAGGGCCAGTCGCGTGTCGTAGCGATCCGCGGGGCGGGGGGAGGCGTATTTCTCCTGGAGCTCCGGCTTCCGCCAGGCCTCGCCCGAGGGCAGGCCATCGAGGAAGACCACCACCTTGCCACGCACGTCCACGCCGCGGAAATCGTCGTGATTCAGGGCCGGTTCCTGAATGCCATGGCCCACGAACACCGCTGGTCCGGAGAGGGCGCCCGGCGCGACGCTGGGCAGCACGGCGTTCCGTCCGGCCAGGAAGCGGATGACCCCCTGCGCGGTGCGCAGGTTCACGTGCCCTTGGCGAGGCCGAACCTCACGCAGGGGCACGGCCTGAACGTAGGAGGGACTCAGGGCGGGAATCCCGGCCTGCTTCAGGTGGTCCGCCAGGTAGCGGGCGGTGGTGTCCAGGCCGCGGGTGCCCAGGCCACGGCCCTGCTGGCGGGGATCCGTGAGGAAGGCCAGGTGGCTGGAGATGCGCTTGGTATCGAGGTCTTCCAGGGCGGCGGCCAGGGGGGCAGGCAGCGCCTCGGTTCGGGTGACGCGGATGAAATCGGCTGCGGGTTCCTGGGCAGATGCAAACACCGTCAAGCCGAGGAGGAGGGCCGTGCGTAGCCTTCCGCCCCCCATCACACCGGGCCCCAATGGAAGAACAGCGTGGGCGGCACCAGCAGCAGGAAGGCCAGCACCACGAGGATGAGCATGAGGGGCAGGAACCACTTCGCCCACCGCTCCCAGGGGATCTTGGCCGCGCCCAGTACGCCCATGGTGACGGCGCTGGTGGGCAGGATGGGGTTGATGAGTTCCGACAGCGCGAAGCTGTAGACGCAGGTCTGGCGCGTGATGCCCACCAGGTCCGAGAGCGGCGCCAGCACGGGCATGGTGAGCGCGGCCTGGGAGGTGCCCGAGTGGATGAAGAAGTTGATGCCGCACTGCAGCAGGAACATCACCTGGGCGGTCATGGCCTTGGGCAGCACCTTGATGGCCGACGATCCGCACAGCAGCAGCGTGTCCATGATGCGTGCATCGTTGGCGATGACCAGCAGGGCCCGGGCGCAGGCCACGATGAACACCACGCCCACCATGTCCTTGGCGCCAGCCACGAAGTGCTTGGCGATGGTGCTGGGGGCCATGCGGCTGATGAGGCCGATGAGGATGCCCATGCCCAGGAAAAGAGCTGCGATGGGTTCCAGATACCAGTGGTGCTTCAGCACGCCGTAGACCAGCAGGATGAGGGCACCCAGGAAGGTGAGGAGGGCCAGGATGTGCTTGGCGTTCCAGGAATCGCCCGCACCGCTGGCCTGGCTTTCCCGGGCCAGGTCGATGTCGCGCACGGGGCTCAGCTCGGGGTTCTTTTTGATTTTCGCGGCATAGATCATCACGTAGGCGATGACCACGCCCGTGGCGACCACCCAGGCGCACACGCGGTAGGCCAGGCCCGAGTAGATCGGAACTCCGGCGATGCCCTGGGCCACGCCCACGGTGAAGGGGTTGAAGAAGGCGCAGGCAAATCCCGCGGCGGCGCCCAGGAAGGGGATGGCCGTGCCCACGATGGAGTCGTAGCCCAGGGCCCGGGACAGGGCGATGAAGATCATGACGAGCGGGATGAGCTCCTCGGCCATGCCGAACACGGCGCCAGCCAGGGAGAACACGGCCATGAGCACCGGAATGAACAGCGTCTCCAGCCAGGGGTGGCGGCGCACATGCACCGTGAGCCGCTTGATGCCCTGCTCCACCGCGCCGGTCTCCTGGAAGATGCCGAAGCTGCCGCCGATGATGAGGAGGAAGGAGATGAGGCCCGCGCCGTCCAGGAACCCCTTGATGGGCGACAGGAAGAGGGTCTGCAGGCCCAGGTAGGTCTTGGTCAGCTGATGGTAGGTGCCATCCACGGGCACCTTCAGGCGGCTGCCATCGGGCAGCAGCTTTTCCATGCGCTGGAATTCCCCGGAGGGCACCAGCCAGGAAAGGATGAGCACCAGCAGGATGAGGGCCGCCACGATGACCAGGGTGTGGGGCATCTTCAGGCTGGAGGATGTCGGTGGCGGCGGTGGTGGTGGAGTGGGGACCTTGCCCTGCCGGGCGGCCTGGTAGGCGCGTTCGCGAGCATTCACTGGAACAATCCCTTCGCCAGCAGTTTGCCGGATTTCATCAGGAGGCGGCCCTTGGCCATGACCGTGCGCACTTCCAGATCCTTCGGATCCAGCAGCACGATGTCGGCGTCCATGCCCGGCTCCAGGCGACCCTTGCCCTTCAGCTTGAGGATGCGGGCCGGGTTCGAGGTGATGACGCGCAGCGCGGTTTCGAGGGGCAGGCCCTCTTGCAGCACGGCCTGGCGCACGGCCTGGTACAGCGACAGCACGCGGCCCACGGAGATGCCTTGCAGGCGGCCATGGCGGTCCCAGTCGGGGAGGCTGCCCTGGCCATCGGAGGTGAAGGTGATCTGGCCTGGATCCACGCCCGCCTCCAGCATGAGGCGCAGGGCCCGGGCGCAGGGGATTTCGCCGTCATCCAGGTATGAAGCCAGGGTCGAGGTGGTGAAATCCACGAAGCCGCCGCCCTTGGCGTAGGCGATGCCTTCCTCGAACAGCTGAGGGTTGCGGTTGATGTGGGTGGGGAGCATCTGCTGGGGAGAAAGTTCAGTTTCGTTGATGATGCGACGGAGGAACTCCAGGCCCCGCGGGCCGTCGCCCAGGTGCACGTTCACGATGCCGGCCTTGCCGGACAGCATGCCGCCGCGCCGCGCCGTGGCCACCACCTGGGCGAAGGCCTCGAAGGTGGGTTGGCTGGAGCGGTGGTCGGACAGGGCCACTTCGCCCGCGCCGATGACCTTGTCGATGAAGAGCAGATCCTCTTCGAGGCTGGGCATGAGGGTGCGCAGGGGCACGCCGTAGGAGCCCGAATACACGTAGGTGCTGATGCCCTCTTCATCGAGGCCCTTGGCCTTGGCCAGCAACCCGGCCATGGTGCGGGTATAGCCATCGGTACCCAGGCAGCCCACCACGGTGGTGACGCCGCCGGTGATGGCATCGGTCAGGGGCAGGTCCGGAGTGCGCGTGGCGAAGCCGCCCTCGCCTCCACCGCCCATGATGTGGACGTGGCCATCGATGAAGCCAGGCACGGCGCGCAGATTGCGGGCATCGACCACCTCGCAGTACTTGCGGGAGATGCGGATGTCGGGCTCCATGCGGAGGATCTTGCCGCCGCCGATCAGCAGGTCGCAGCGGCCGCCGGGTTCGGGGCTGTACACATCGGCATTCTTGATCAGGAACATCATGGGGACTCCTGCCGGACCGCGGGGCCCGGTGCGCGTTCAGAAGAGGCGGGACACGGGCAGGTCGGCGCCAGGGCGGGCCAACTCGCGGAAACCAGGGTAGCCATAGAGGCCGTAGAGCAGGCAGGGTTCCAGCACCTGGATGGCCCGGCGGGCCAGATCCTGGTCGAGGGACACGATGAGGGTTCCCGCGGGCAGGTCCACCTCGGCCTGGGGTTCCCGTGCCACGATCTGGCGATCCTTGTAGCGTTGGTACAGCTCATCGTAGGGTTCTTCGAGGCGGAGCAGCTTCACCCGTTCGACCCGCGCTCGCCGAGGCGCTGCGAGGGTCTCAAAACCGAGGCCCTGGGCCTGCAGCACCGGCACGAAGCGGGCCGCGGCGGCAGCATCGATGACATAGGCCCGGGGCGTGGGCACGCTGCCCTTTACCACCAGATCCGTCATGGCATTGGCGGTGGGCACTTCAATGGTTTTCCCCGTGGCCACCTCGCGCACTTTCACGGCGCTGACCTTGCCTCCCAGGTTCGCCCAGAAGGTGTTCGTGGCGATGAAGGGTGGCAGCGGCTCACGACGGGCGCGCTCGGCCAGGCGCTGGATGCGCTGGCGCCAGGCGCGGTCCCCCAGCAGGTGCCGGTAGAGGATGCGGTAGCCGTCCACCCGCTCGCCCAGGTCCGCCTGGGGGTCGGCGGAGCGGTGGCGCACGCCGGATTCGATGATGAAGGAGAGCGCGCCCAGGGTGCCCATGCCATTGCGGCCATCATCCACTTCAGAGGTGGAGGGGCGGATCTCCTCATCCGGCGGCGGCCCCCCTACGCTGTAGCGGCGGTAGGCGTGGCCGGCCTTCTGCTGCAGGGGCGCAGCGGTACCGACGGCCTCCAGGGCAGCGACCTTCAGGTAGTCGGGGATGAGCGGGTGGTTGCAGGCATCCATGGTGATGACGGGCCAGGCCTCCCAGCCGTGTTTGGTGTAGTCCTCCCCATCGCGGCCGAACTCATGGCTGTCCACCGCCAGATGGGGACGGATGCGGCGGGCCACGCGGTGCAGCGTCTGCGTTTCAGGCTGGGCCAGCAGCAGGTGGTCGCGGTTGAGGTCGGCGCCCACGCCGTTGAAACGCTGGTGGGCCTCCGCGCCATCGGGGTTGACCATCGGCATGAGGTAGAGGTCCACGTCCTCGGGCAGCTGTTCCGGATGCTCGGCGATGTCGCGGATGAGGGTCAGCTGCGCGTCCTTGCCCGCCACTTCATCGCCATGCTGCTGGGCATAGTAGAAGACCTTGAAGCGGGCCCCAGACTGAGCTTTGGCGCCGCCCCGGTTCAGATGCACCAGGTAGAGTTTGCGGCCCTGGGTGCTGCGGCCTTCTTCGGTGACGGTGATGAGCCCCGGCCGCGCCACGGATTCCAGGAAGGTCGACATCTGCTCATAGGACACCGTCTGCTTCATGGCGCGGTGATCCGCCGGGAAGGGGACCTTCGGGCCCGCCGCGAAACCGACCGCGGAGGCAAAGGTCAGGGCCAGTCCACGGGATCGACCAACGCGGATTGATCTGACGGCCTTCTGCAGAGAACACCAGGGACAAAGCAGGGAGGAGTGGGAAGGGCACCTCAGGCCCGCCCAGGCCTTCATGGCTGGCTGATCTTGCGGGTGGCCAGATCGATGGACTGGCCGGTCTTCAGCAGGTGGATGCGGAGGTCGCGGAAGGTCTCGCCCTTGAGCGCCATGCCCGCCGGATCGAAGACCATGACGGAGCGCTGCCCCACCACCGTGGCCCGGCCATCTTTCACCACCAGGGCGGTGGCTTCGTCGATGCCCAGGCCCAGGTGGTCCGGGCGTTCCATCAGGACGCTGAAGAGGCGGTTCTCCCGGCCACGCCGCAGGAAGTGCTGATCGATCACCACGCCCGCGGGCAGGAAGCCCATGCCTTCGCGGGTCTGGTAGGCGCCTGGGCCGAATTCAGAGAGGGCTTCCTTGCCGTGGCGGTCGTCGCCGGTGAGCATCACCTTGGACATGATGGCTGCGCCCGCACTGGTGCCTCCCACGCCCGCGCCTGCGGCATAGCGATCAAGGATGAGCTTCTGCAACGGTGTGCCCACGATCTTGTCCCCCACCAGGTTCTGGTCTCCCCCCGAAAACCAGAACCCGGTGCATCGCGCCGCCGCTTTCAGCAGCTCGGGGTTGGAGGCGTCTTCGCGGCGTCTCACATCCAAGGGCACACAGACCATGCCCACCTGGTCGAGATCAGCCTTCCACTCCTTGAGCGCCCCTTCGGGATCGCTGGTGGACGTGGGGATGATGCCCACCACACCGCCGCGTCCGCCGCAGGCCTGGAAGAAGGCCGCCTGAACATCCGCAGGGAATCCTCCGCCGCCCACGATGACCAGGGTGCCTTTGGGGGGTATCTGGGAAGCTGCGAACATGGATGTGAAAAGAAGGGCTACGCCCACAAGAAGCCGCTGCATGGAAGGCCTTTCAGGCGGAGCTTGGCACATCCACGGGCCGACAATTCGGCCCGTGGGTGCCCTGCTGGTGAAGTCGACTGACGCTAGAACGTGACTCTCAACCCGAGACGGAGGTTCCGGGGCGTTTCGGCGCTGGTGGGGCTCTTGTAGTCGCTGTAGATGTCGTTGGCGCCGGTTGCGGTGGCCGAATCGGTGCGGACCGCATTGACGCGGGTGTTCCAACCCAGGGCGGAGCCCGAGTTCAGGGCGTTGAAAATATCGAGGAATATCTCAGCACTCAGTCCCTTGTTCTTCACGATCATCTGGCTTGCCCGGAGATCCAGAAGACGGCGGGCGGGATATCGTTCTGACCCCCTGGGCTGGGCGAGGATGCTCCAGCGAGAGGAGTTGTTGTCTCGGAAAGTGCTGATGGTGGGGGTCCAATGTTCACCCGAAAGGTAGGTGAAGCTGGCGCTCAAACGAGTCTTCCAAGGCGTTTCGTATGAGAAACGGACTTTGATTTCGTCATCGCTGAAATAGGGGAGGGGCCCGTCGAAGTTGATCTGAGAGTTCGGGCTCGCGAACGCATCGTCGTACCCGTTCGATCGGTTCAGATTGCCGTGCCGCATGGCGCGAGTGTAGCTGGTGAACAGACTCCAATGGTCCGCGTAGCGGCGCTCTGCGCTGAGGCTGAGCGCTTGGTAGGCGCGCTTCGCCTTGTCGCTGTTGGTGATGTAGTAGTCCTGCGCGTCGTCCAGCGCATTGAAGAGGTGCATGACCTTTCCAGTGATCAGGTTGTAGGCATCCAGGCTATTGGCCGGATCTGTATCCTCGCGGAGCGCCCGGTTCACGCGGATGATGAGGTCCTTCGACTGCCTGTGCACGGCTGTGAATGTCATGGACCAGAGGTCGCCTAGCTTCTGTTCGATGGATAGCGTCGCCTCGTCCATGTATGGGTGCTTGATGTTGGGATCGATGGCGGTCACATCACTGATGGTGGTGTAGGGAACGGGATTGTAAGGAATCGCCGAGAGGTGGTTGAAATCGGTGAAGTAGTCGTTGCTGCCCCAGGTATGCCGGGTTTCAGGCCTATAGGCTCCAGGGATGGCGCGGTCGAAATAGGCTGTACCCACGCCGTCGAAGAAGCGTCCCCAACTGGCTTTCAGGAGGCTTCTCTGATCCTCGGTGAGGGCGAACGTCAGGCCAAACCGAGGAGCCAATGTGCTGGTGTTCCAGATGGAGCTGGAACCGCCATAGCCCCGGCCCTTGAATTGCTCGAAGCGCAGGCCCGGACGAAGGGTGAGCCTGTTGTTGACCGTCCAGGAGTCCTGGGCGAAGGCGGCCAGCCGGTCCATGCGAGCGCGGATGTTGTAGCCGCCGCCCACCTGGACGAAGTCGGTGTAGACTCCTCCGGAATCTGAGTCTGCGTTGTAACTGACGCCGCCGGGGAAGCGCTCCAGCTCCTCATCACCCGACTGCTCGCGCTCGATGCCAAACTTGAATGCATGGGCATCAGTGGAACTAAATAGGCCAGTCTTGAAGAGGTCGAGGGTGGCGGCGATGCTGCCGCGGGACTTGTAAACGCTGTCGACGGTATAGGTGTTGTTGAAGGTGTAGAGGAGTCCCGTGGAACTGGATGGGTCATTGGGGTTGTAGCCTGAGGCGATGTAGAGCGAGGGGTTTTCCCCGTGATAGGCAAGCGCGTCATCTCGACCGCCAAAGGAGGTCGCCCGCAAAGTCAGGACGGCCGAAGAACCGAAGACTTGGGTCCAGGTGAGGCCGTAACTGTGGTTGGGGGCCTCCTGCCTCCAGGAAGCCTCAATGGAGGTCTGGTTGCTGATGCCGCGGTGCTCTCTGGACACCTTGTCGTATTCTCCAAAGGCCTCCAGGGTCCCGTTGGGGGTGGCCTGCCAGGTGACTTTCAGGAGGTATCGAGGGTTGGTGAGTTCCACGGGCACCGGGGCACCAATGGGGGTCTGCTGGTCGACGATTTGTTCTGCCGACACGAAATACCAGAGTTTGTCCTTGATGATCGGTCCCCCCACACTCAGGGAGAGGTCAGAGCTGTGGGCCTTCTGAACCGTTCGGTCAATGCCTGGTGCGCGGTTGCTGGTCTTGGCCTGCCAGTCCGAGGTGTTGTAATAGCTGTTGAAGGCACCCTCGGTTTTGTTGCTGCCCCGCTTGATGATCGCGTTGATGAAACCACCTGTGAATCCGCCGAACTCGGCCGAGGCCCCGATGCCGCCCACCTGGACTTCCTGGAACCATTCAGGATTGGAGTAGATCCACGGAGTGCCAGTGCTCGGGTCGCCGATGTTCATGCCATCAAGGAGGTAGGCGTTCGCATTGCGTCGGTCACCGCCCCAGGCGATGCCGCCATTCACACCAGGGGTCAGGTCTGCGATGGAACTCAGATCCCGCTTGTAAGGCAGCGACTCCAGTTCATCCAGGGAATAGGCCTTGCCGAGTCCAGTGGGAGTGGGCTCGACGGCATTGGAGCGGTCAATCACTTCCACCGTGGCAGAGGCCTGAGCCTGCAACTGGATGGGCAGGTTGGAAGTTGAGCCAAGGCTGAGTTGGACCGTCTGCTTGATGGTCGGATAGCCAGCGGCTTCAACCGTGATGACATAATTCCCTGGCGGCAGCGCCGAGATGCGAAACGCACCCTGGGATCCGCTGACCACCACGCGAGCCCCGCCAATGAGGCTCTCAGAGGTGGCGCTGATCTTTGCATCGGCAAGCGGCTTGCCCTTGGGGTCCTTCACCACGCCAGTCAGGGCGGAGGTCGTGCTGCTCTGCGCCATCAAGACCGCCGGGGCCGCCACGAGCGCCAGCGCGAGCGCACTGAATCTGGAATTGCCAGTGTTTCTAGCCATCACGCCTCCGAAAGGGGTTATTGAAATTGGTGACCAAAAAGTAATGCTTCTGTCAAAAGCGAGTCAAGTTTTTTTTCATCAATGTTCATAGAACTCAAAAAGCCTTTCAATGAAAGGCTCTCGTCGATTGCAGCAGGGCCTATGTCCGCGCGAATTTCTGGCGCGCCACGCGCTCCACCTCGCGCAGCTTGTTCAGGGCCACCTGGGGGGCCTGGCTGGCGATGGAGGTGGCAATGGCATGGGCCAGCACGCCAAAAGCCGTGACGCTGTGGGAGAAGAGCAGGTTCTCGCCGGGGATGGGCAGCGTCAGGGTGGCGGATTTGGCCAGGGGCGAGTTCAGGGTGTCGGTGAAGGCCAGCACGGGCACACCCCGCTTGCGGGCGTAGGCGGCGGCGTCCAGCGTTTCCTGCGTGTAGGGATTGATGCTGAAGGCGATGAGCAGATCCTTGCTGTC
The DNA here is from genome assembly GCF_030758935.1 of Geothrix sp. PMB-07. Classification (NCBI taxonomy): domain Bacteria; kingdom Pseudomonadati; phylum Acidobacteriota; class Holophagae; order Holophagales; family Holophagaceae; genus Geothrix; species Geothrix sp. PMB-07. The sequence goes on along the minus strand of NZ_CP132333.1, from coordinate 3,180,839 downwards.
CAGCATGCCCACCTGGGTGGCGAAGTCGGCGGGGTTGCCTTCCATCACAGGCAGGCCGGTGTTGATGAGGAGGTAGGCCAGCTGCCGCGCCATGAGGGCCGACACGCCGTCGCCGATGGCCAGGCGCAGCCTCGCACCCTTCAACTGCTTGACCACTTTCTGAAGCAGGTCTTCGTTGACCGCCTGCACCAGCGTTTCAATGTTGCGCATATCCCGCCGCGCCACTTCCAGCAGGGTGGCCGAAGCGCGCACCGGCGCCTGCAGCAGCTGCTCGCCGCGGCCATAGTGCTTCTTGGCGGCGCTGACCATGGCTTTGCGCATCTCCAGGTAGCCGGAATACTCCAGCTTCTTGGCGAAGCGCACCACCGTGGCCACGCAGGTCTGGGATTTGTCCGCCAACTCCTCCACGCCCCAGAGCGGCGCCTCGTTCATGTTGGCGATGAGGCAGTCCGCGATCTGCCGCTGGCTGGGGGACAGCCCCTGGGCACTGTGCAGGCGGTTCAGAAGGGGATTCTTCGACGCAGACATGGGGCCCAGGATAGCGCGGTCAGGCGGGCAACTGGATGTCCTCAGCCCCCACGAAGCCGGCCAATCGCTGCAAAGCCTCGTCCAGGGCACGTTTCCGGGCCTTGGTGGGGCGGATGCCGGGCTCCCACCAGAGGCCCTTGATCTCCAGCAGGCCGCGGTCCCGGTGCAGCTTGGGATCCAGGCGGCCCACCAGCCGATCACCTTCGAGGATGGGCAGCACGAAGTAGCCGTACTGGCGCTTGGGTTCGGGCACGAAGGCCTCGAACCGGTAGTCGAAGCCGAAGCGACGCAGTGCACGGGTGCGGTCCCGCAGGATGGGGTCGAAGGGGCAGAGCAGGCGGGTGCGTTCCGGCGGTTCAGGCAGTTTGGCCAGACGCGTTTCCCAGTCCGCCAGAGCGAAGGCGGGGCGAGTCTGACCCTCGGTGTCTTCCACTTCCACGGCCACGAGATGTCCCGCCTTCAGGGCTGAGGCGCACCAGCCCTTGGCCTCTACGGCCTCGATGCTGTTCCAGAACTCGGATAGTTCCTTGGGGGTGAAGACCCAGAGGCGTTCCGCGGCTTCGCCGCAGGCCCAGGCCAGATGCTCCGAGGGCTCCGGGCAGGGCAGGGCATGGTGATCTGGGAGCACGCGCTCGGTGAGGTCGTAGAGCTTCTGGAATCCCTCGCGGCGGGGAATCATCAGTTCGCCGCTGCGCCACAGGAAATCCAGGGCCGCCTTCTGGGGCTTCCAGCCCCACCAGGGGCCGCGTTTCTCTGGATGTTCGAAGTCCGAGGACTTCAGTGGGCCCTCCTTCTCGATGCGGGCCTTCACATCCCGCACCACCTGGTCGCCGTCGGTCTCCCGAAAGTGGTGCTGCCACCAGGCGTGGGCCTGGATGCGCGCGCGGTCGCGCAGGAAGCGCGGCTTCCAGTGGGGGAAGAAGGCGGTGGGAATCACCGAGGCATCGTGGGTGAAGCCCTCGAAGAGGTTCCGCTTCTCCTCATGCAAGCGCTTCAACAGCTCGGGCCGGTAGCCGTCCAGGCGACTGAAGAGGGTCAGGTCGTGGGCCCGCGCCACCACGTTGATGGTATCCACCTGAACAAAGCCCAGACGCTCGATGAGGGTCTGCAGGGAGGCCACTGTCACCCGCCGCGTGGGATTGTCCAGCAGGCCCTGGGCGCCCAGGAACAGGCGCTGGGCCTGTGTAGCAGAGATGATGCGGGGGGTTGGCATGGTTCCAGGGTGCCAGAAACCCCCTAAGCTGGGGCCGCATGGCCACGTAGATGGATCACCCCCCAAGGAGTGCGAGATGCGTTTGTCCAAACGGCCCCTGATCCCTGCGCTGGTTGCATCCACGTTGCTGACCCTTTTGACGGGAAACCCCCTCCCGCTCATGGCCAAGGAGGTTCCGGTCCGGATGGCGGAGCAGCCTTCCACCGCTGCCTTTGATTCACTGCTGTCGCCCCACTTCAAGGCAGACGAGGCGGGGGCCTCGGTGCTGGTGATGAAAGATGGGAAAAAGCTCTATGCCAAGGGTTTTGGGCTGGCGAGCCTCGAATTGAAGGTGCCCAACGATCCCGCCCTGGTCTACCGCATCGGCTCGGTCACCAAGCAGTTCACAGCCGCCGCGATCATGACTCTGGTCGAGGATGGGAAAGTTGCCCTGGATGCCCCTGTGTCCCGGTATCTGGACGGGCTTCCAGAGGCGTGGCGCCCGGTGACTGTGCAGCAGCTGCTCACCCACACCAGCGGCATCCCCAGCTACACGAATGGCCCTGAATACGGCGCCCACATGCGCGAGGATCTGCCGGGCCTGAAACTGCTGGAGACCTTGGTGTGGACCAAGCCCATGGATTTCGCGCCAGGCACCACATGGAAGTACAACAACTCCGGGTACTACCTGCTGGGCCTGATCGTTGAGAAGGCCAGCGGCAAATCCTATGCGGAGTATTTGAACGCCCGTTTCTTTGGGCCCTTGGGCTTGACCCACACCCGCTACGGCACCGAGACGGAACTGATCCCCGGCATGGCCCCGGGCTATTCCGATGGCAAGCCGGCGCCCTACCTGAGCATGGGGCAGCCCTATGCGGCGGGCTCGCTGGTGAGCACCGCGGAGGACTTGGCCCGGTGGACCCTGGCCCTGCACGCCGGCAAGGTGGTGAAGCCTGAAAGCCTGAAGCTCATGACCACACCCGTGAAGACAACCGACGGCAAGGAACATCCCTATGGCTTCGGTCTTTCCTTCCGCCAATCCCAGGGCCATCGCCTGGTGGGCCACGGCGGCGGGATCAACGGCTATGTGTGCTTCCTGGAGGCGGACCCCGCGACCCGCGCGGTGGCGGTGGTGCTCTGCAACACGGATGGCCCCAAGGTGAATCCTGAATACCTCAGCCGCCGCCTGCTGGCCCTGGCGGCGGGCACGCCCATCGTGGAGCCCACGGCGATCCCCGTGGCCCCGGAGAAGCTGGCCCGGTTGGCTGGAACCTACCAGCACGAGGGGTTCCAGCGGACCATCGGCTTCGACAAGGGGCGCCTCACCAGCCAGGCGGCCGGTGGCGAGGCCGTGGACCTGATTCCCCTCACGGAGCTGACCTTCCAGCTCAAGGGCACCGATCTGCGCTTGCGCTTCGAGCTGTCCGGCAACGAGGTGCTCGGGGTTCGGCGTCAGGCTGAGGGCGAACCCGAGGGGGATCTCGCGAAGAAGGTGGTCGCCGAGGCAGGTCCCGTGGCCAAGGTCGATGCCACCCGGTTTGAGGCGCTGGCGGGAACCTACCAGCTGGCGCCCTCCTTCGAGATCCGGGTGTGGCAGGAGGGCGGTCGTTTCTTTGCCCAGGCCACTGGCCAGGGGCCCCTGGAGATTTTCGCCGAGTCGGACACCCACTACTTCCTGAAGGTGGTGGAGGCTCAGCTGGATTTCGTCAAAGGTCCGGATGGCAAGGCCGAATCGCTGATCCTCACCCAGGGGGGCAGGAAGATGCCCGGGAAGCGGGTGAAGTAGGGCTGCACGTCAGATTCTCGCGGCCAGCTCGGCGCCCTGGCGGATGGCCCGCTGGGCGTCCAGTTCGGCCGCGACATCCGCGCCGCCGATGAAGTGCACGGGTTTCCCCAGGGCTTCCAGGGGCTCCGCCAGGCTGCGTTCAGAAACCTGGCCTGCGCAAAGGATGATGCTATCCACGGCCAGGCACTTCGAGCCGGCGTCCTTGCCATCGCGGATCCAGAGGCCTTCATCGTCGATGCGTTCGTAGGCGATGCCGCCCTGCATCTTCACCTTCATGGCCTTGAGGATGGCGCGGTGGATCCATCCCGTGGTCTTCCCCAGGTCGGCTCCCATGCGGTCGGTTTTGCGTTGGAGAAGGAACACCTTGCGGCGCGGTTCCCCGGGCCGTGGGGCCGGGAGAAGCCCACCGCGGTGGGCATGGGCACCATCAACACCCCAGAGGTCGAGGTAACCCTGCACCTCTGGTTTGTGTGGCTCGTGCACGAGGAATTCCGCCACGTCGAAGCCAATGCCCCCGGCGCCGATGATGGCGACCGTCTGTCCGGCGACCTTTCGCCCTGAGAGCAGATCCGGGTAGCTGATGACCTTCGGATGGTCGATGCCCGGAATGGCGGGGATGCGGGCCTTCACGCCCGTGGCGAGGATGACCTCCTCGAATTCGCGCAGAACGTCAGGTGTGGCCTGCTCGCCCAGGCGCAGGGTCACGCCGGCGGTGGCCAGGCGCCGCCCGAAATAACGGAGCGTCTCGAAGAACTCCTCCTTCCCGGGCACTCGCTTGGCCAGGTTGAGCTGACCACCCAGTTCCGAGGCCGCCTCGAAAAGGGTGACCACATGGCCGCGCTCGGCGGCGTGGCAGGCGAAGCTCAGGCCCGCGGCCCCGCCGCCCACCACGGCCAGGCGCTTGGGGGCGATGACGGGCTCGAAGACCAGCTCTGTCTCGAAGCAGGCGCGGGGGTTCACCAGGCAGGTTGCGCGCTTCTGCTGGAAGACATGATCGAGGCAGGCCTGGTTGCAGGCGATGCAGGTGTTGATGTCGAGGGCGCGGCCCTCGGCGGCCTTGTTCACGAAGTCGGGATCGGCCAACAGGGGCCGCGCCATGCTCACCATGTCGGCGCAGCCGTCGGCGAGGATTTCCTCCGCCACCTCGGGGGCATTGATGCGGTTGGTGGTGATGAGGGGGATGCCCACTTCGCCCTTGAGTTTCCTCGTCACCCAGGCGTAGGCGCCCCGGGGCACCATGGCGCCGATGGTGGGGACCCGGGCCTCGTGCCAGCCGATGCCGGTGTTGAGGATCGTCACGCCTGCGGCCTCGAGGGCCTTGGCCAGCTGCACCACCTCCTCCCAGGTGCTGCCATCGGGCACCAGATCCAGCATCGACAGGCGGAAGATGATGATGAATTCCGCCCCCACGGCTTCGCGGACCGCCTTCACGATCTCAAGGGGAAAGCGCATGCGGTTGTCATAGCTGCCGCCCCAGGCATCCGTGCGCCGGTTGGTGCGGGCGGCGATGAACTGGTTGATGAGATAGCCCTCGCTGCCCATGATCTCCACGCCGTCGTAGCCTGCCCGCTGGGCCAGGGCCGCGCAGCGGGCGTAGTCGCGGATGGTGGCGCGGATGGCCCGGGGGCTCAGTTCCCGGGGCTTGAAGGGCGTAATGGGGCTTTTCAGGGCGGAGGGCGCCACGCTCAGGGGGTGGTAGCTGTAGCGCCCCCCGTGGAGAATTTGCAGGGCGATCTTCCCGCCGGCGGCATGGACGGCAGCGGTCACCTTCCGGTGCTTGGGCACCTGCCAGGGCCAGGAGAGTTGCGCGCCGAAAGGCGTGAGCCGCCCTCGCAGGTTGGGGGCGATGCCGCCGGTGACCATGAGGCCCACGCCGCCGCGGGCTCGCTCGGCGTAGAAGGCCGCCATCTTCGAGAACCCATCCTTGGCTTCCTCGAGGTTGGTGTGCATAGAGCCCATGAGCACGCGGTTGCGCAGCATGGTGAACCCAAGATTGAGGGGGGCCAGCAGGTGGGGGTAGGACACGTGGGCTCCGGGGGGTTCGGCCAGTGTAGGACGGCGCCCGCCAATCTGGCGTCAAGCTGTGACGGGTGAGGAAAGCTGCTGTTGGGTGGATATTAAGTGTTTACATAAGATTAATTATTTTTATATATAAATAAAACGTTATGACATCTTTTATTCAATATATGTTTTTTAGTTCACTGTATATGAAACGCATAATATATATACATTTATTCGTGTATTAAGTATTGATAATAAATATTTTATATTAAAAAATTGAATCCAATAATGGACATATTTTAGGGCTTAGTTTAAGAGATGTTTTATATAAATTTATATATATCAATGTTTATAAATTGTGCTCCTCGTCACACCCAACCTGCTGGTAAACCGATTCATTGAAACTCGACCCATAGATCCTCAAGACAAGAAAACTGGCGACCAATTTTCACCACCTCCGCGGAGCTCCGCTCCGCCGATTGCAAGGGCCTCCCATGGAACTCACCTGGATCGCGATCGCCGCCAGCCTGGCGATGGGCTCTGGGGCCGCGTTCCTCTTCATCTTCGCGGTCAAGCGCGACTGGATGAAGAACATCGAGGATGCCAAATACCAGGTTTTCTGGACCGACGCGCAGGACCGCAAGCAAGACATGAAACGGGTGAAACCCACTCAGGAGACGGCCGATGGCAGTCAATCTCAAGCGAAGTAGCGGGGAGGATTCCGATGGGGGCAAGACCTCCCGCCGGAGGATGCTCGGTTGGCTGACCGGGGCCGGGTTGTTCGGTTCGGCAGGCCTCAGCGCCGTATCCAACTTCGTCTTCATCAAGCCGCGGGCCACCTATGGACAGCCCCAGCGCTTCAGCGTGGGCAAGCCTGAGGATTACCCCTCTGGCACCCGCGCCATCCTGGCGCCGCGTGGCATCTGCATCGTGCGGGAGGGCTCGAAGATCGCGGCCATTTCCATCACCTGCACCCACCTGGGTTGCACGGTGGGGGCGGCAGATACCGGTTTCGCCTGCCCCTGCCATGGTTCCCGCTTCGATCAGGACGGCAATGTCACGGGCGGACCCGCGCCCCGGCCCTTGCCCTGGTTCCAGATCACCCTCGCGCCCAATGGCGAGATCGAAGTGGATAAGGACATCGAAGTCACTCCTGGGAGCTACCTGACGCTATGAGCCCCGCCACCCCGCCCAAATCCTCCCTCCTCGCTGCGCTGATGGGCCTCCCCAAGAACGTGTGGAGCTCCATCTTCCGCAATCCGCTGCCGTCCAATGATCTGGAACGGTCATCGACCAGCTTCACGAACTTCTTCCTGCACATCCATCCGGTGAAGGTGCACAAGAATTCGCTGCGGCCCACCTACACCTTTGGTTTGGGCCTGATTTCATTCTTCCTGTTCGTGATCCTGATCGTGACGGGCATCCTGCTGATGTTCTACTACGTGCCCTCCACGACTCAGGCCTATGACCGCATGCTCGATCTCCGAGGCTCTGTGGCCTTTGGCACCCTGCTGCGCAACATGCACCGCTGGTCCGCCCACGGCATGGTCGCCATGGTGTTCCTGCACCTGTGCCGCGTCTTCCTGACGGGCTCGTACAAGAAGCCCCGCGAGTTCAACTGGGTGGTGGGTGTCATCCTCTTCCTGCTCACCCTCTTCATGAGCTTCACCGGCTACCTGCTGCCCTGGGACCAGCTGGCCTTCTGGGCCATCACCGTGGGCACCGCCATTGCCGGCTACGCGCCCATCGTGGGCAAGGACATCCAGTTCCTGCTCATGGGCGGCACCAGCGTCGGTCAGGAAGCCCTGCTGCGCTTCTACGTGCTGCACGTGGCCGTGCTGCCCGCCATCCTCACGCTCATGATCGCCATCCACTTCTGGCGCATCCGCAAGGACGGCGGCCTCTCCCGCCCAGAGGATGCGGATCCCAAGATCACGCTTGAACCCATGGAGCAGGGCGCCGCGCCCAAGGCCTCCGTGCTGGAGCCCAAGAAGGTCTATGGTTTCCAGGGCCTCGTCCGCGGTCCCCTCACCAAGGTCGGGCAGGTACCCGACAACACCGTGTTCTCCTGGCCCAACCTCTTCCTGGCCGAGCTGTTCACCTTCGTGGTGACGCTCTCGGCCATCCTGATCCTCTCGCTGCTCTTCAACGCGCCGCTGGAAGAGCCGGTCAACGCCCTGCATCCGCCCAATCCAGCGAAAGCGCCCTGGTACTTCCTGGGCCTGCAGGAAATGGTCAGCTACTCGGCCTTCTGGGGCGGCATTGGTGTGCCCACCATCTTCGTGCTGCTGCTGCTGGGCGCACCCTATCTGGATCGCGGCCCCAAGGGCGTGGGCAAGTGGTTCTCCCGGGAGCGGCTGCTGGCGAACACGATCTTCATCACCTTCGTGGTGGCGAACATCATCTTCGTGATCATCGGAACCTTCTTCCGCGGGGCCAACTGGGCCTTCGTGTCCCCCTGGTGAGGAGCGCGACATGAGACTGGCACTCGCCATCGGCACCTTCTTCATCCTGGTCATCCACGGGGTGGTCTTCTACAACCAGTTCTTCCACCAGTGGGAGCGCAACCAGCACGCCTACTTCGACCAGGCCCGCTCCCTGGCCAAGACCGACACCGAGCGCGCCACGCTGGCCAACCGCAAGCCCCGCATCGAGCAGATCGTCGTCAGCAATTTCGGCGAGACGCGCGTGGACCGCTGCACCACCTGCCACATCGCCTCGGACGATCCCCGTTTCGCCACCTACGCCGAACCGCTGAAGTCCCATCCCTATTCCACGGCCATGGGCGATGTGCAGAAGAACGGAAAGTGGGAACGGCGCCACAAGTTCTCCGAGTTTGGCTGCACGGTCTGCCATGACGGCCAGGGCCGCGGGCTGGAACCCGAGTACGCCCACGGTGCCGATGAATACTGGCCGGATCCCCTGCTGGGCTACACCACCCAGGCTCACTGGCGGAAGGACTTCGCCCCGAAACTCAAGGGCAAGGACTACATGCAGGCCAACTGCGCCCAGTGCCACACGGACATTGCCTTCCCTGGCACGGCGCTGGTCACCAAGGGCCGCGAGCTGTTCTTCGGCTCCAACTGTTACGGCTGCCACCGCATCGAGGGCCTTTCGGACGGCACCATCGGCCCCGACCTCTCCGATGTGGGCAAGAAGTGGAAGCTGGACTACCTCTGGGGCCGCATCACCGATCCCAAGAGCATCCTGGCCACCTCGATCATGCCCAAGTTCAACCTGAAGGATGAGGACATCAAGGCCCTGGTGGTCTTCCTCAAGAGCCGCAAGGGGCGCAACTTCGCCGAGACCGAGATCCAGCGCTTCAAGGTCAAGCTCACCGGTGGCGCCGAACTGGTCCAGCAGACCATCAAGCCCGTGCAGATCAACGCCTCCGAGATGGTCAAGCAGGGCGAGAAGCTGGTGATTGATCGCGCCTGCACCGCCTGCCACAAGCTGGGCGACCGGGATGGCGGCATCGCGCCCGATCTCAGCCAGGAAGGCCTCATCAAGGACGGCACCTGGATCTACGACCACTTCAAGAACCCCAAGTCCACCATGCCCGATTCGATCATGCCGGCCTTCCGCTTCACGGATGACGAGTTCAAGGCCATGACCGCCTACCTGGTGACCCTCAAGGGGGCGCCGGTGGCCGCCAACGGCGAGGGCATCTACAAGGCGCTCTGCCTGCGCTGCCACGGCGAGAAGGGCGACGGCCACGGTCCCATTGCCGAGCATCTGGACCCCTATCCCCGCGACCTCACCAAGGACGGCTTCATGAACTCCAAGCCTGAAGCCCGCCTGGTGGCTTCGGTTTGCAACGGCGTGGCAGGCACCTCCATGCCGGCCTGGGGCAAGCTGCTGAGCGAGGAACAGGCCAAGGCAGTGCTGGGCTACATCCAGACCACCTTTACCAAGGAACCCCGCCGCGAACTGAAGGCCCGTGCCGTGCCCGAGAAGAACCCCGTCGCCATGGGCAAGGAATCCGTGGCCCGCGGCGAAGAACTCTTCGTGAACCGCTGCGCGGGTTGCCATGGCAAGAAGGGCGACGGCAAGGGTCCCAACTCGCTGGACATCCTGCCCAAGCCCCGCAACCTCCGGAACAGCTTCTTCGTGAACAGCGTCGACGACAAGCGGCTCTTCGAATCCATCCTCTACGGTGTCCAGGGCACCGCCATGCCGCCCTGGATCGATTACGGCTTGACGAACAACGACGTGGGCGACCTCGTCAACTTCATCCGAAGCATCAACCAGAAAGAGAAGGGAGGCCAGCATGCAGCCCCAGTTCAGTAAGGCAGAGGCGCCGAAAACGCCGGAAGGAGCCCTGGTCCACGACGATTCCACGGCCAAGTGGTTCCTGGTCAGCTCGGTGGCCTATTTCTTCATCGTCGGCATCATCGCCGTGATCATCGCCGCCAAGTTCGTGTGGCCCGACCTCATGGGCACCATGTCCTGGCTCACCTACGGCCGCCTGCGCCCCCTCCACGTGAACGGCATGCTCTTCGGCTGGCTGCTGGCCGCCGACATGGGCCTGGCCTACTACATCATTCCTCGGCTCTGCGGCGTAAAGCTCTGGAGCGAGAAGCTGGGCGTGGCCACCGCCGTGCTCTGGAACGTCATCATCCTGGGTGCCGTCGTCACCCTGCTGGCGGGCCAGAACCAGGGCTGGGAATACGCGGAGCTGCCCTGGTACCTCGACATCCTGGTGGTCGTGGCCTGGATCATGTTCGGCCTGAACCTCCTCATGACCGTGGCCACCCGCAAGCACCAGGCGATGTACGTGACCATCTGGTACACCATGGGCTGCGTGCTGTGGACGGCCTTCGTCTATCTGACGGGCAACTTCGCCACCCTGTTCACCACGGGCACCAACCAGGCCAACCTGAACTGGATGTATGTGCACAACGCCGTGGGTCTGATCTTCACCCCCATCGGCCTGGGCATTGCCTACTACTTCATCCCCCGTGCCTCGAACACGCCCCTCTTCAGCCACAAGCTGTCCATGGTGGGCTTCTGGTCCCTGGCCTTCGTCTATGTCTGGACCGGCGCCCACCACATGATCCACGGGCCCATCTCCCAGTGGCTGCAGACCATCGCCATCGCCTTCTCCGTGATGCTGCTCATCCCCGTGTGGGCCGTGGTCTACAACCTCTTCGCCACCATGAAGGGCCAGTGGCACCAGCTGCGCGAGAGCGTGCCCCTCAAGTTCCTCATGTCCGGCATCGTGTTCTACCTGCTCACCTGTTTCCAGGGGCCCATGCACAGCCTGCGCACGGTGAACGCCATCGTCTCCAAGACGGACTGGATTCCCGGCCACGCCCACATGGCCGTACTGGGCTGCTTCAGCTTCCTGGCCATCGCCGGCACCTACTACACCGTGCCCCGCATGTGGAACAAGGCGCTGCATTCCGATGTGCTGGCCAACTGGAGCTACTGGATGCTGATGATCGGCGGCCTGGGCTTCTTCACCACCCTCTGGCTGGGCGGCTTCTGGCAGGGCTGGCAGTGGAACAACTGGAACATCCCCTTCATCGACACCGTCATCGCCCTCAAGCCCATCTGGATCGTCCGCTTCCTGTCGGGAATCCTGATGTTCATCGGCATCGTGATGTTCGCCTACAACATCATGGCCACCGTCCTCGGGGCCAACGAGGAGGCGGCCGCCTAGGCCGCTGAAAGGAGCGCGATCATGTTCAAAAAAGCCGACAACAACGCCCTCTGGGCCATTGGAATCTCCCTCGCCCTGTTCTTCATCGGCGGCATTCTCACCACGGTGGTGCCGCCCCTGGTGGATACCAGCTGGGCCAAGCCCTTCGAGAACCACGATCCCGCCAAGGGCATGACCGGCAAGGTGGTGCCCCTGAACGACCTCCAGAAGAAGGGCCGCGCCATCTATGTGCGCGAGGGCTGCTGGTACTGCCACACCCAGCAGATCCGAACCCTCCTGGCCGACACCAAGCGCTATGGGTGGCGCGGGGTCGATGCGCCCATCTCCACGCCCGATGAGTTCGTCTACGACGATCCCCACATGTTCGGCACCAAGCGCACGGGCCCCGATCTCGCCCGCGTGGGCGGCAAGTACGACACCCAGTGGCACCGCACCCACTTCCGCAACCCCCGCGACCTCGTGAAGGGCTCCATCATGCCGCCCTACCCCTGGATCGTGAACAATCCGGAAGAGTTCAACGCCCTGGTGGCCTACCTGCAGAGCCTGGGCCGTGGCAAGGACTGGCGTCCGGCCAACGACTACGAGAAGTAGCCGCATGCCCGCCACGGACTACACCTATCCCAGCGTCTACTTCGCCTACCTGTTCTTCGCCCTGATGTTCGGATTGGCCGTCTACTTCTTCGTGAAATCCAGACGGGAAGGCTATTGGGGCGACAAGGGCGAGGAACCCAAATTCCAGATGTTCGAGGATGACGACACTCCCAGGAGGACCCCATGAGTGAAGACAAGAAGGGCAAGGAAGAACTCAAGGATTACGCCGACGGCTGGATGACGGAGCGCAAGGGCACCGATGTTCCGGGTTTCCTCAAGCTGGCCATTCCGGTCATCGGCCTTGGCTGCACCGCCTACCTGGTGGTGCAGATGTACGGGGATGTGCACCACGCGACCCGCGGAAAGTTCGTTGAGCAGTTCAACCTGGTGTCGAAAACCAGCCCCGCTCTGAGCTACACCGTCGCCCTGTTGGCCCTGATCTATGTGGTCACCATCGCGATCTTCGCCTTCCGCAAGCCCCACGAGGATTAAAGCTGTGGATAACGCCAGCTGGCAGTTCAGGGTTCCCGACGACTCGCAGTACTGGGTCGAGATGGTCAAGTGTCAGCATGCCTGTCCGGTGCACACGGATGCGTGCGGGTACGTGACGGCCATCGCCGAAGGGCGGTACGACGATGCCTACCGCATTGCCCGCGCCACCAACCCCTTCGCCTCCATCTGCGGGCGGGTCTGCGGGGCCCCCTGTGAAGCCAACTGCCGGCGCGGCTCCCTGGACGAGCCCGTGGCGATCCGCGCTCTCAAGCGCTTCGTCACGGACAAGTTCGGGCCCGAAACGGGGGATTACGCCGCCTACCGCGAGGGGGCGAACCAGCGCATGCTGCCGCCCAACCGTGGGGACTACGAGAAGGTGGCCGTCATCGGCGCCGGCGTCGCGGGCATGACCGTGGCCCACGACCTGGTGCAGATCGGCTACAAGGTCACCGTCTTCGAAGCCACCGCCGAACCCGGGGGCATGCTCACGGCGGGCGTACCTGTGTTTCGCCTGCCTCGGGAGCTCGTGCGCCATGAGATCAATGCCATCGTGTCGCTGGGGGTCGAGCTCAAATGCAACATGAAGCTCGGCCGCGATTTCACCGTCGCCGATCTCCGGGCCCAGGGCTACAAGGCCATTTTCCTAGGCGTCGGCCTGCCCAATGGCCGCAAGCTCTCCCTGCCCGGCGGCGAGACCGAGGGCGTGTATGACGGCATGGAATTCCTGCGGGCCTTCAACGAAGGCAAGCCCCTGCCTCTGGGGCGGCGCGTGGTGGTGGTGGGTGGCGGCAACGTGGCCTACGATGTGGCCCGCTCGGCCCTGCGCCCCTTCGAGGCGCTGAACCAGGAGGACGCGTTGCAGGAGATGGGCCATGGCGAGAAAGTCGCCTATGACGTCGCCCGCTCCGCCCTGCGCCTGAGTGGCGACAAGGAGATCCACGTGGTCTGCCTCGAGTCACTCGAGGAAATGCCCGCTGACAAGGTGGAAATCCATGAGGGCGAGGAGGAGGGCATCCACCTCCACAACCGCGTGGGGCCCAAGGAAATCATCGTTGAGAACGGCAAGTGCAAAGGCCTGCGCGTGGTGAAGTGCCTGTCGGTCTTCGATGAGGAGCGGCGCTTCAACCCCAAGTTCGACGAAGGTGATCTCACGGACATCCATGCCGATTCCGTGGTGTTCGCCATCGGCCAGACGGCCGACCTCAGCTTCCTGAAGCCCGAGGATGGCGTCGAGATCCAGCGCGGTCTCGTGAAGGTGGATCCTGCCACCTACCAGACCACCGCGCCCGACATCTTCGCCTGCGGCGACGTCGCGCATGGTGCCCGGCTGTTCATCGACGCCATTGCCTCGGCCCATACCGCCGCCCGCTCCATGCATGATTTCCTGCGGGGGACGCGCACGGATGTGGTGGTGCGCAAGCGCTGGCTGCCCGCCGCCTACACCATGGCCGAAGGCTGGCACCGGGAAGAGCGGACCAACGCACCGGTGCTGGAAAGCACGGCCCGGGCCGCCTCGGTGGACATCGTCGAGCTGAGCTACCCCGAGGAGATGGCCCGTCGTCAGGGCTCCCGCTGCCTGCGCTGCAATGTGAACACGGTGTTCGAGACGGATCACTGCATCGCCTGCAACGGCTGTGTGGACGTGTGTCCGGAGAATCTCATCAAGCTGGTGGGCGTCAGCACCCTGTCTGACTACGACGCCCATGAACGGCTGGTCCAGGCGGGGGCGGAGATCTCCCTGCCTGAATACCAAGCCCTCAGTGCCCAGGACAAGGATGAGCTGGGCGGGGTCATGCTCAAGGATGAGAGCACATGCATCCGCTGCGCCATGTGCGCCTCGCGCTGCCCCACCCATGCCATCCAGATGAAGCGCTTCGACCACACGACGGAATGCGTATCCATCCCCTCGCCGAATCCGAAGATCCAGTATCATTCCTAAATGAGCATACAAGAAGATACTGCCCCCAAAGCCCGGACCGAGCGGCTTCCACCGCTGCCGCCGCCAGACAAGGTCTACAAGCCCACACGGAAGCGTTTTCATCTGGCTTTCTTCCTGTGCTTCGTGGCGGCCCCCTTCACGAACCTGATGCGCTTCGACATTCCGCGCCAGCGCTTCTATTTCGCGGGGCAGGAGCTCTGGATCAGTGAATTCGCCATCATCTTCTTCGCGCTGATGTTCCTGATGTTCGTCATCGCGGCCTCGGCCATCATCCATGGCCGCATCTATTGCAGCTACGCCTGTCCGCAGATGATCTTCAGCGAGTGGAGCCAGGGCGTGGAACGCTGGGCCAAACGTCTGGCCCAGCAGCAGCTCAAGGCTGCCAGCGCCCGGATCAAAAACCTCGCGTCCAGGGGGCTCTTCTACACGGTCTTGCTGGTCGCGTCGGTGTTCCTGGCCTTCGTCTTTACCTCGTACTTCGTGGAACCGCGGGATCTGCTGGGCCGCCTCCTGCACTTCGATCTGGTCACCGTGGGTGGCATCACCGGCGCGGTGGTCACGGTCATCACCTTTCTGGACTTCACCCTGGTGCGGCAGAAGTTCTGCACCACGGTGTGCCCCTACGGCTACATCCAGGGCATGCTTCAGGACAAGCACACGCTGTTGGTGGCCTACCAGGATGGAGTCGGTGAGACCAAGGACTGCATCGAGTGTAAGAAATGCGTTCGAGTCTGCGAGATGGGCATCGACATCCGCCAGTCGCCCTACCAGATCGAATGCGTGCACTGCGGCGACTGCATCGACGCCTGCGAGGACATCCTCCGCAAGGTCGGGAAGCCGGGGCTCATCCACTACGCCTGGGGCGATGCGCCCAAGGCCGCCGTGAAGGAGGCCTGGTACCTGCGTTGGGGCTTCCGTGACGCCAAGCGGGTGGTGATCCTCCTCATCATGACCTTCTACCTGGTGGGACTCGCCCTGGCTCTTTCGTTCCGGCGGCCGGTGCTGGTGGAGATCAACCCCGATCGCTCCACGCTGTTCAAGGTGCTGGAGGATGGCCGCGCGGCCAACCTCATCCGTTTGAAGCTGGCCAACCGTACGGGCAGGACCAGCCAGGTTCGTCTCTGGGTGGAGGGGTTGCCCGGCGCCGATCTGGCCCTTCCCGCCAATCCGGTGGTGCTCAAGCCGGGGGAGGTCTATGCGGGCACAGTGGAACTCCGCGCGCCCTTCGTTCAGGATGGACAGGACGTTCACCACATCCGCATCCTGGCCCAGGCCGAAGGCGCCCGCAAGGCGGACGCCGAGGAGCTCACCTTCATCACCCCCCTGAAGAGGAACTGACCCATGACTGAAGGCAAGAAGGGCGGTGGCCGCTACCTCGTGATGTTCGGCCTCATCGGCCTGCTGTTCATCACCATCCTTGTGGTGGCCTACCGTCTGACGAAGCAGGCCAATCCCGTGATGCTCGACGACCAGGGGAAGCCCCAACCGACCCAGCACTCATGAGCACGGGCACGCCCACCTGCGAGCTTTGTGGGGCCTCAGCGACGAAGCATCCGCAGTTCCAGATCTTCCGGGAGCAGGAGCGACGCTTCTGCTGCACCGGCTGTCTGAATGTCTACGCCATCCTGCTGGAGAGCGGGGCCATCGATTCCGGCGTGGATCTTCGCCAGACCGATCTCTTCCAGGAGAGCCAGCGACTGGGGCTGCTGGGCCGGGTGGAGGAAGGGGATGACTTCACCCTCCCCGAAGGCGCCGAGACCAAGGAGGCGCTCTACCAGCTCTCCGGCATGTGGTGTGCGGCCTGTGGCTGGGTGGTGGAGCATGCGCTGCGCCGAGAGCGCGGCATCGTTTCCGCCGAGGTGCTGTTCACGTCCGACCTGCTGAAGGTCACCTACTGTCCCCAGCTGGTGCCGCCGGCGACAGTGCCGGACCGGGTCCGCTCGCTGGGCTACCGGGCCGTGGAATTCGGCGCCGAGCGGGAAACCGACCGCCGCGAATGGCAGGACATGGTGTTGCGCCTGGGCATCGCCGGTGGCCTGTGGATGAACGTGATGCTCTTCAGCCTGGTCATCTACGCCAGCTACTGGGAAAGCATCGCGGGCTGGGCCCATCGCGCGGTGCCATTCATCCTCATGGCCCTGACACTGCCGGTGGTGCTCTATTCGGCCTGGCCCATCCATCGCATCGCCTGGTACGGCCTCAAGACCGGCCACCTGCGCATGGAGGCCCTCATCTCCACCGGGGTGCTGGCGGCCTTCACCTACAGTGCCGCCCAGGCCTTCCTGGAGGGCCAGCACTACTACTTCGACACCGCCTGCGCCATCGTCACCCTGGTGCTCACGGGCAAGGCCCTGGAGCGCAACGCCAAGGACCGCAGCGCCCGCGCCATCGCCATGCTGCACCGCCTGTTGCCCAAGAAGGCCCGCCTGCGCATCGACGGCCAGGAACGTTTCGTGGCCATCGAGGCCCTGGAACCGGGCACGGTGATCCTGGTGAAACCCGGCGAGCGCATTCCCGCCGACGGGTTGGTGGTGGAGGGGCAATCCGCGGCGGATGAATCCGTGGTCACGGGCGAATCCGACCCCTGCGCCAAAGCCCCGGGGGACACGGTCATCTGCGGCAGCCTGAACACCGCAGGCGTACTGGAAATCCGCGTCACCCGCTGCGGTGCGGATTCGACCTTGGCGCAGATCGTGGCCTCCGTGCAGTCCGCCCTGGCCAGCAAGAGCCCCCTCGAGTGCCTGGTGGACCGGGTTTCCCGCCTCTTCATTCCGGCGGTGTTGGGGCTGGCGGCGCTCACGGTGGTGGTGTGCCTGGGCCGTGGCCACACGGGCACGGAGGCGATGCTGCGGGGCATCGCGGTGCTGGTCATCGCCTGCCCCTGCGCCCTGGGCATCGCCACGCCACTGGCCACGACGGCCGCCATTGGCGCGGCCTCCCGCCAGGGCATCATCATCCGCGATGTGCGCGTGCTGGAGACCTTCCGCAAGGTGGACCTGCTGCTCCTCGACAAGACCGGCACGGTGACCGAGGGCGACTTCCGGGTGCGCCACGCCGAATTGGAACACCTCGATTGGGTGGCCTCCCTGGAATCCTATTCCGAGCATCCCCTGGCCCACGCCGTGAAGCGGTACGCCTCTGAACAGGGCGTGGCACTGCTCGATGCTTGTGGCATCGAGATCAAGGCGGGGCAGGGATTGCTCGGCGACGTGGCGGGCCATTGCGTGGCCGTGGGGAATCGGAAGCTGATGGCGGAGGTCGGCAGCGCCCTTTCTGCTGAGCTCGAAGCCCGCGCCGCTGCCTGGGAAGCCGAGGGGCTCACCGTGGCTTTCGCTGTCGTGGATGGCGCCTGCTGCGGCGTTCTGGCCTTCGGTGACCGGCCCCGGGCCGAGGCCGCGGCTGTCATCGCTGAATTGCGGGAGCGCGGCGTCCGGGTGGTGCTGCTCTCCGGCGATGCCAGGGCCACCACGGAACGCATCGCCAAGGCCGTGGGTGTGGATGATTTCCTTGGCGAAGTCTCGCCTTCGGAAAAGGCCGAGGCGGTGAAGCGGTTCCAGGGCGAAGGCAAGGTGGTGGCCATGGTGGGCGATGGCATCAACGACGCCCCGGCCCTGGCGGCGGCGGATCTGGGCATCGCCATGGGCTCGGGCGCGGATCTGGCCATGCACGCCGCGCCCGTGGTGCTCATGCGCGATTCGCTCACCCGCATCACCCGCGTGTTCCGCCTGGCCACCTTCACACTGCGCGTGCTCAAGCAGAACCTGTTCTGGGCCTTCTTCTACAACACCGTGGGCATCTCCCTGGCCATGACCGGCGTGCTGAACCCCATCCTCGCGGCGGGCGCCATGGTGCTCTCCAGCCTTTCCGTCATCGGCAACTCCATGCGGCTGGGACGGGAGCAGGGCTGAGGAAAGCGGCCTCACGGGGGGGCCGAGCCGGATAGAATCAGCTTCTCCACGCCCGAGGATTCCATGTCCATGGACATCGCCCCCCACAAGATTCCCATCCTCACCACCTTCGAGCCCCCGCCCGGCTTCGAGGTGGAGGCCATCGTGGGGCCCTGCTGGGGCATCACGGTGCGCAGCCGCAGTGTGGTAGGCACCGCCTGCGCCGGCTGCCAGCAGCTGTTCGGCGGTGAGATCACCATGCTCACGGAGCTGGCCAACGATTCCCGCAACGAGGCCATGAACCGCCTGGAGGCGCATGCCATCCAGATGGGCGCCAACGCCGTGCTGGCCATGCGCTTCGATTCCGGTGAACTCATGCAGAACACCAACGAGATCATCGCCTACGGCACCGCTGTGCGGGTTCGCAAGACTCCGTGATTCCGCGGGGCCTGGCCCGGCGCATGGATCGGCTGTCAAGGCGGGCCCACCGGTTTCACCGGTACGCGCATCATCCCTTGTGTGAGCCCTACATGGGGGAGGTGATTGCCTTTGGCCGCTGCCGTCTCTGCCGCGGCTGCAGCCTCGCCGCGCTGGGCGGCCTGCTCGGGGCTGGTGGGGGTTTCTTCTTCCAGCCCTTGGCCTGGCCTCTACTCGGCGGTGGTTGCGTCGTGGCGGGCCTGCTGGGGCTGGGCTCCCTGCTGGGCTGGCGAGTCGGGAAGGGCGTCACCCGGCTGATTCCCGCGGCGCTGCTGGCCTTTGTCTGGGTGCAGGCGCTGCGGGGACCTTCCCTTCCGGCCCTGGTGCTGGCGGGAGGCAGCCTGCTGGGCCTGGCTTTGGGCGTGCGCGCCTACCGCAGGCGGGGACCGGATCGGGCGCCCTGTGTCGGGTGTCCGATGGGCCCTCCGGGCTTCTCGTGCCCGGGCCTGGCGCCCATCCGGAAACGGGAACGGGCCTTCCAGCGTTTGAGTTCGCGCTGGCTGGATGAAGCCATGAAACGCTGACGCAGCAAAGCCGGGGCGAACCCCGGCTTTGCAAAGGTACGACGGGATCTAGAACTGGTTCCAGAGGTACTGGTTGGTCACTTCGTGGTGGAACATGATCTCGCCTTCCTTCACGCGGGTTCCCAGGGCCTTGGGGCAGCGCTCGGCCTGGGCGGCCTTGATGTCGGCGAACTTCTCATGGACCGTTTCACCCAGCAGCTCAGACATGAACTTGCTGCCCTTGAAGAGGCGGATGGCATCGAAGATGTTGTCGGGGAGGAAGCGCGTACGGGCGCGCTTGGCCTCGTCCACCTCGAGTGCGGGGCCTTCCATGCCGGTGCGCAGCAGGGCGTAGTAGGTCATGTAGGGGTTGGCGTCGGGGCCCACGGAGCGCACCTCGATGCGGGTGGACTTCTCGTTGCCGGTGGGGATGCGGATCATGGAGCCGCGGTCGGTGGGGCTCACCTTGATCTGGTTGGGCGCCTCGAAGTGGGGATCCAGGCGGCGGTAGGCGTTCACGCTGGGGTTGAGGATCAGGCAGAGGTCCGTGGCATTGGCCAGGATGCGGTTGGTGAAATCCCAAGCTGCGTCGGAGAGGCCGTCCTTCCCGCCCTTCTTGTAGAAGAGGTTCTTGCCGGCCTTGGCCAGGGAGATGTTCGTGTGCATGCCGTTGCCATTCACGCCCACGACGGGCTTGGGCAGGAAGCTGGCGGTCATGCCCATGCGGGCGGCCACCTGGCGGGAGAGCAGCTTGTAGAGCTGCACCTGGTCGGCGGCGATGTTCACTTCCGCATAGGTGTAGTTCATCTCGAACTGGGAGGGGGCCACTTCGGGGTGGTCCTTCTCGTTGCCGAAGCCCATGGCGCGCTGCACTTCGGCGGCGCTGTCGATGAACTGGCGGAGGGGATCGCCGGGGAGGCTGTGGTAGTAGCCGCCCGTGGAGACGTATTCAAAGGTGCCGGTCTCGTGGAAGTGGCGCTCGGCGTCAAGGCCCTTGAAGAGGAAGCCTTCCACTTCATTGGCCGCGTTCAGGATGGTGCCGTTCTCCTTGAAGAGCTTCTCGGTGTAGGCCTTCAGGCGGGCGCGCATGTCGGCCACGAAGGGTGAGCCATCCTGGTTCAGCACGTTGCCGAAGACCAGCACCTTGCCGGGTCCGAACACGTCGCTGGGCAGCCAGTAGAAGGCGGGCCAGTCGATGACGAGGCGCAGATCGCTCTCGGCCTGGGCCGAGAAACCACGGATGGAGGAGCCGTCGAAGGTGAGGTTGTCGTACGACTTGAGCAGGAATTTCTTGTCGTAGTCCAGCATGTGCAGGCGGCCCTCGATGTCCGTGAAGCACACGGTGACGGCCTTGATGCGCTTCTCGCCCTCGAGGTACTTCATGCGCTCCTCGCGCACCTTGTCGGGGGAGACACGGTCCAGGCGCTGCTGCTTGGCCTGGAGGTTCAGCTGCTCCAGTTCGTCGTAGGGGATTTCCAGAAAGTCCCGAAGTCCGTTGATCGCCATGTGACCGCCTCCCGAGAACAGAGCACAACAGGTGCTCAATGACCTCGAGTTTGGTGTATTAAGAATAAATTTCAAGAAATTTAGATTAAAAATTTAAAAACTAATACTAATTTTGAAATTTCGATGATCTTGGGGCCACGCCGGATCGCCTCCGCCTCACCGTGGGAAGCGCGGGATGGGCGAAGGGTGCCCGAGGCCCAGCTAGCCTGCGGCCTGGAGCCGCAGGAGGGTCAGGGCCTGCCAGAGGATGGTGCACCCCATGCCCGCCACCAGCAGGCCGCCCAGCCGCAGCAGGCGCGCCTTCCAGGCCTGGCTGAGGCGGGTGCTGGCCAGGCCCAGGCCCAGCAGCAGGGGCGCGTTGCCCAGGCCGAAGGCGGTCATGCCGGCCGCGCCCATCCTCCAGTCTCCGGCGTCGAGCGTGCGCAGCAGCATCATGTAGACGAGGCCGCAGGGGATGAGGCCCCAAAGCATACCCAGTGCATAGGGCAGGCTGCCCAGCGCGAGGCCTTTGCCCATCAGCTTCTGCAAGGGGGCGGGCAGCTTGAATTCCATGAGCGCGTCGGCGCGGCCGCCCAGGGCCATGGCCGCGCCCATGAGCAGCATCAGCGCGCCGATGCCCAGCTTCACCCAGACCTGCCAGGGCCAGGCCTGGGCCGCGATGAGGGCGGCGCCCTCAGGGCGGCAGCAGGCGTGCATGTCCTGGAGGGTCTGCAGGCGGGCAAAGCCACCCAGGAAACCGATGAGGGCGCCGAGGAGGGTGTAGGTGGTGATGCGGCCCAGCTGGAAGCGCAGGTGGCGTGTCCAGCTGCGTCCACCGTGTTTGGCCTGGCTCAGGCCGAAGGCCGCCACGATGGGCCCGCACATGCCCGCGCAGTGGCCCAGGGAGCCCAGCAGCCCCGCGATCCACATGACCAGCAGCCAGGGCGCGGCGTGGGGATGGTTCAGCCAGTGTTCGAGCATGGCCCATGGTCCACTGAAGGCGGCGGAGCCCGCAAGGGATGCGGGTCACCAACGCCTGCGACGCTTTGTCGCAGGGTCAGCCCAGGGCTTCCGTGGCCGAGAGGACC
This sequence comes from Geothrix sp. PMB-07, assembly GCF_030758935.1. Lineage (NCBI taxonomy): Bacteria > Pseudomonadati > Acidobacteriota > Holophagae > Holophagales > Holophagaceae > Geothrix > Geothrix sp. PMB-07. Next base: position 3,159,205 of record NZ_CP132333.1, on the reverse strand, counting down.
GACAGCCGGGTCGAGACCGCGTTCAGTGCGATGAGGTGCAGCGGCTCGCTGACGGTCGTGCAGCAGTCGCCGAGGACCGACACGCGGTACTTTTCCGCGGATTTCGAGATGGCGGTGTGGGTGACGCAGTTCTGGGTCATCATGCCGCAGACCAGCAGCTCGGTGATGCCCATGGCGGCCAGCGTCTCCTCCAGCTTCGTCTCATGAAAGCTGTCAGCGTAAGCCTTCACCACCACGGGAGCATCCGGCACCGCGGCCCGTAGGCGGGAGTGGAGCTGCACGCCTTCGCTGCCCTCGGCAAAGAAGGGCGCAGGCCCTCGGCGTGAGTCGGCCACATGCTGGACGAGGATCACCGGGATCCCCTGCACCTGGGCGCGGCCGATGGCCTGGAGGGTGCGCTCCAGGGTGACATCAGGATTCCAGAGGGGGAACTTCCCGCCGGGGAAGTAGTCGTTCTGAAGGTCGATGACGAGAAGGGCGCGTCGGCTCATGGCAGCTCCAGGGGGCTCCCCGGGGGTAGAGGGGTGGGGGCCACGGCCAGCTTGCTGGCTCGGCCTGGCACTCGGGATTGGCGAAAATGACAAAGAACAGGCTAAAAATGACACATGGCCAGGAACACCACCCACACCCTCGGCATCCTCGCCTATCCCGGCGCGCAGCTGGCTGCAGTGCATGGCCTGAAGGACCTGCTTGAGGCCGCGAGCCGTTTGCGGGCGCAGCAGGCGGGGTCCTGCGTCTCCTTCCTTGTCCAGGTGCTGGAGGGCCCGCTGGAGGCCCCAACCACACCTTGGACGGCGCTCCTCCTGCCCCCCAGCCTCACGGGCGGAGCCCTCCCGGAGCCCAGCGCCGCGCGGACAGACTGGCTGTCGGCGCGGCATGCGGAGGGCACCGTGCTCTGCTCCGTGTGTGCCGGGGCCTTCCTGCTGGCGGAGACGGGCCTGCTCGAAGGCCGACCGGCTACCACCCACTGGGCTTTGGCGGAGCGCTTCGCCGGGCGGTTCCCCGGCGTGGCCCTGGACGCCGACAGGCTGCTCATCGATGACGGCGATCTGATCACGGCGGGCGGGCTCATGGCCTGGGTGGACCTGGGCCTGCGCCTGGTGGACCGCTACCTCGGCTCGGCGGCGCTGCTCGCCACGGCCCGGTATTTCCTGGTGGATCCAGGCGGGCGAGAACAGCGCTTCTACAGCAGCTTCGTCCCCCCACTCACCCACGGCGACGCTGCCATTCTGAAGGTCCAGCACTGGCTGCAGGCGCACAGCGGCGACAAGGTCAGCGTGCCGCAGCTGGCGGCGCGGGCGAAGCTGGGTGACCGCACCTTTCTGCGGCGCTTTCAGAGGGCCACTGGCCTCAACCCGGGACAGTACCTACAGCGCCTGCGGGTGGGGAAGGCGCGGGATCTGCTCGAGCAATCCGACGCGGCCATCGACGAGGTGGCCTGGCAGGTGGGCTACGAGGATCCCAGCGCCTTCCGCAGGGTCTTCCACAAAGTCATGGGGCTGTCGCCGGGCGAGTACCGGCGTCGCTTCGCCGTGATGCGTCAGGCCTGATCCACCTTTTCCACCACGATGACCATGCGGGTGGCCACGGCGGCCAGGGCGCCCACGGCGGCGAAGATCGGCAGCAGGGCTGCGCCCACCAGGCCCAGGGTCAGCGGGATTTCGATGAGGGTTTTGCCGCTTTCGTTTTTGAGGATGATCCGCCGGATGTTGCCCTGGTGGATGAGGTCCTTGATCATGTCCAGCACCTTGCCGCCTTCGACCTTGAACTCCTCGGTGCGGGTGCGGTCCTGCGTGTCGGTGGTCATGGCTGTCCTTTCGGGATGAGGGTGGGGGCTCAGGCCTGCACGAGCAGGTGCTGGGCGAGCCAGAGCTGGAAGCGGCCCAGCAGCAGGGCCAGGATGGGGCGGCGCGAGGAGGGCTGCGTGATCGGACATGGAACCTCCGTGGATGTCTCAAGCTACGGAGGAGGGCGATTCGGTTCAGGCGGGAACCGGCGAATGGCTTTCGTTGATCGGTGAACCCACGGAATCGCTCAGCCCAGGGCCGGCACCCGCCAGAGCGCCAGCTCTTCGCCCAGGGCGGGCACGGGCAGCAGGCCGTTCTCCACGGCGCCGTCGTCGCTCTCGGGTTCGCAAAGGTAGACGGCGATGGCGCCCAGGGGCTGATCCGTGGGCACCAGGGCCCAGCCCGGCGGCACGGCCCGGTGCTCGTGGCGCCAGGAGACGGACAGTTCGCCCACGGCCGCAGCCTCGAGAATGGCGCGCCCGCCTTCAGAACCCAGGCCTTCGGTGACGGGCACCGCCACGTCGAAGGTGCCCACGGCTTCCCGCAGGGTGAGGCCGTGCAAACGCAGGTGGGCGGCCACGGGGGCGGGCACCAGGTAGGCGTCGGGACGATCCACCACGGTGGTGCCCACGAAGCGGCCGAGGTGGGGGATGGTCACGGTGCTGGGGGCACCCTCCAGGGTGCGGGGCGTGCGGGTGAGGATCTCGATGGGTTGGTCGAAGCGCTCCAGGCCATAGCGCACGGCGATGCGCTCGCGCGGGGTTCGGCTGGTGGCCACGGTCTGCACCACCTCGTCACGGTGGGCGGCCACGTAGGTCAGCGTCTCCAGCATGAAGGCGTAGGCCGTGCGCACCCGCTCGGCGAAGGTGATGTAGGAGTAGCACTCCAGCAGCAGGTCCATGCGGCTGGTGAGGCCGCGGTAATTGCTGCCGAAGCGGGGGTGATGCGGGTAGGTCATCCAGCCTTCCCGCACGGGGGCGCCGGGCTGGGCCTCCACATCGGCGTCCATGGCCCGTTCGTCTTCCACGAAGTTGCCGTACCAGCCCGCATCGATGCCGTGGTTGGCCTTCAGGGCGGCGGTCACCGGCGGCAGCAGGCGTTCGCGCATGTAGGCGATGGGTTCGCCCCGTCCGCTCTCCACAGTGTGGGGGATGTCGTAGGTCATGGAGAACCGGTGCACCGAGCCGTTGGTGGCGTGGTTGTCGATGGTGAGGTCGGGCTCCCACAGCTGGCAGACGCGCTGCTGGAGCAGGCGCATCTCGGCGCCTTCCATGCGCAGGTAGTCGCGGTTCAGGTTGATCTTGGCGGCATTCACGCGCGTGCCCACGCCGCTGTCCGGGCCCAGCTGGCCCGTGAGCTTGGGCAGGTGCAGCTTGCGGTTGCCGGGGTCGATGGCATCGTTGCCATCGGGGTTGAAGAGGGGCACCACCACCAGGGTGAGATCGGCGAGGAGGGCACCGGCGTTGAGGCCGGGCTTATCCTCCAGCAGGTCACGCACGAGCATGAGGCAGCCTTCCTTGCCCTCCACTTCGCCCGCGTGGATGCCGCTGATGATGAGCACCACGGGCCGCCCCAGGCTGCGGGCTTCCTCCGGGGTCTTCACGCCGTGGGCGGAGAGCACCAGCAGGGGCAGGTCGCGGCCCTGGGGGCTCGTGCCGAAGCTGGTGACGTGCAGGCGCTTGTCGCCTTTGGCCTGAAGCCCGGCTAGGAAGGCCATCACGTCCGCGTGGCGGCTGGTCTCCTCGTAGCGGGTGGCCTCGGCGCGGGTCAGCAGAGACATGGGCTCCTCCAGGGGCGGGACGGGTGCCTGAGTTTACAGGCTTCGCTTCAGCGCCGCTTGGCCCATGTGGGTCACCCGGTAGCGGCCGATGGCCCGCTCGCGGATGAGGTCATGGCGCTCCAGGTAGGCCAGATCCGCATCGGTGGCCCCTGCCTTCACGAGGTGATCCCGGGCCACGTCCGGGTGCTTGGCGACCACTTGAAGGATGGTGAGCTGGCGGGCGGTGATGGGTTCAGTCATGGCGGTTCCTAGTCATTCATGTGCCGACGGTAGCTGGAGCGGTGGAAGTCCGAGATCTGGACCGTGAGGCTGAACGTCATGCGGCGATGGGTTTCGGGGAAGGCTTCCACCCGCAGCGGCAGCAGCAGGTCGCTGAGCCGGGCTTTCTCCTCATCCGTGCGCCCGCCAGGACCTGCACATCCAGGGTGGGGGTACGGGATGCTACCGCCGAAGGTCGGGCTTGCGCTGCATCCCTTTCTTGGTGCCCCCCCAGTAGCTGGTCTCCTCGGCGAAACAGATGTTCTCCAGGTCGGTGACCCGCTCCTGCATGCAGCTCTGGGCATCGGCGATGGCCTGGTTGTAGATGGCCGGGCCGATCTCTTTCAGGCAGAAGGTCAGGAAGGTGTCGGCCCCCAGTTGGCCCAGATTCTCGCCGTATTCTTCGGAAACGAAACGCTGGATGGGTCCCTGCAGGCGCTTCACGGTGTCGGGGGAGAGTTTGATGTCCATGGGGCCTCGCGGTGTCTGTGGCCTTCAGTGTGGCTGCGGTTGACGGGGCGGCGAAACGGTGTGCAAAGCGGTGGCGGTTGACGGGGAGAGGGGCACAATGGAGATCCCCCCATCCCAGAGGTTTCCATGAAGCTGTTGGCCTGCACCCTCCTTCTTCCGGTGTTCCTGGGCGCCCAGGAACCCGCTCCCGCGGCCAAGCCCGCGGAACCGGCCCCCAAGGCCGCCACAAAGGCCCCCTTCAAGGCTGCGGATAAGGCCGGACAAACCAAGGCCGCCCGGCGGGCCGAGGAGCTGGACAAGCACCAGGCCCAGGCGGACAAAGTGGCCAAGGAGGCCCGCCAGCAGAAAGCCCAGGCGGCCCAGGAGAAAGCCCGGCAGGCCAGCTACAAGCGGGCGGAAAGCGAGGCCCTGAAGAAGTCCGACCAGGCCAAGCGCCAGGCCGAGGCCCTTCAGAAGAAGGCCGAAGCCCACCGCAAGCACGCCGAAGAGATCCGCCGCAAGGCCGAGGAATCCTGGAAGGCCTATCAGGCCGCCACCCGCCCTGCCGAGGCCCCCAAGGCCAAGGCTCCCGTCAAACCCACAGAAACTCCCAAGGCCGAAGCATCAAAGCCTGAAACCCCTAAAGCCGAAGCTCCCAAGCCTGAGGTCCCCGAAAAGAAGGACTGAGCATTTCGGCCAACGCCGAGTCCGGCCTCAGTTTGAATTTTTGTCTGAGGTGGGTGAGGGTTCCGGAGGCGCGCTGCCATCCGGGGCTTCCGTGCCCTTGGCAAAGCGCTGCGCCTTCATGTGGAAGTCGTCGGTGAAGGTGCGGCGCACCGGGGGTGGCGGGGCCGCTTCGGCCACCTGGCGGGCCTTTCGCACCCGCCACAGCAGCCAGGCCGCGGGCAGCAGAAGCAGCACGGGGTATTCCAGGAGCACCCGCTGGAGCGAGACCCGGTATTCCGTGGGGCGCAGGCCGTCGGCGTACCAGGCCCCGAGGATCCACACCTCGTCATATTCGTGCAGTTCCGCCGCTTCAGCCTTGAGCAGCCGCAGCACCCGGTCAGAGTCGCCCTGCCGGACCGATACGAAGTCGGTGATCTGGCTATCCGGATCCCGGTCCACGCTCTTGACCTGGACCCGGGCGATGCTTGGGCGCTGAAGGTGGCAGAAGGGATTCAGGGCCAGAAGGAAACTCTGGACCAGGACGATCCAGAGCACCGCCCCCACCAGGGCCCAGAGGGCGATGAGGGTGGACCAGCGGACGGCGGGACGGGCGAGGGGGGACATGGGGCGAGTATCGCTGATCTGGGCCCCCGGGGACACCCGTCCACTCAAGGCATCCGGGCGGCGCCTATGCCGGATTCCAGTTCCCGAGATGGCGCGTCGAAAAGGGGAAGTCGCCACCACCCGGTTTACACCATGTCGCTTTCCGACAAGTTTCAGCCACCCCCAGCGGGACCTTCCCTTGCTGCGATGGTGCAGAGCCTGCCCTTGGCCATGGCGGTGCTGGAGGGTTTGGAAGGACGGGTGCTGCAACTGAACCCGGCCTTCACAGAGTTGTTTGGCTATGCCCCGGAAGATCTGCCGACGGTGGCTGAATGGCGGAGGCGGGCCTACCCGGATCCGGTGTACCGATCCGCCACCCTGGCGGAATGGAGGGCCCGGATCCAGGGGGATCCAGCGGTGTTCGCGGAGCCGCTCTCTGCCAACGTCACCTGCAAGGACGGCTCCACGCGGTTCGTGCGGATCGCCATCGCCCCTCTGGCCGACTGCCTGCTGGTCACCTTGACGGACCTGACCGAACAACGCCGCACCGAGGAGGCGCTGCAGACCTCTGAAGCCATGTACCGCGAGCTGTTGGAACGCCAAGGCGATGGCTTCGGCATGGTGGATGCCGAGGAGCGTTTCCAGGTGGTGAACCCCGTGGCTGAGCAGATCTTCGGGGTGGCGCCGGGGCGGCTGCTGGGGCGCTCCCTGCTGGAATTCCTCGAACCCGAACAGCAAGCCCAGGTGCGCCATGAGACCCAGCTGCGGGCGGAGGGCATTCCCAGCACCTACGAACTCCGGATCCGCCGGGAGGACGGCACCCCCCGGACCATCCTCGTGACAGCCACGCCGCGTTCAAAGCAGGGGGAGGGGCGCCAGCAGATCATCGGGGTCTTTCGTGATATCACCGATCAGAAGGCCATCGAGGCCCGCCTTCGGGAAAGCGAGGCCCGGTACCGCGATCAGTTCAATCTGGCCAGCGAGGGCATCTACACGCTATCGCCCGAGGGGCAGATCCTCGAGGTCAACCAGTCTTCGGCGCGCATGCACGGCTGCCTTCCCGCCGAGATGCGGGGGCTGAAGCTGGTGGAGCTGTGCGCCCCGCAGGCAGCCGATCTGACGGGGAAGCGCCTGCGGCGCATTCTGGCGGGCGAGGCCCTCACCTACGAGGTGGAACACCAGCACAAGGATGGCCATACCTTCCCCCTGGAGGTTTCGGCCAGCCTCATCACCGAGGCGGGGGAGCCCAGGATTCTGGTGTTCCACCGCGACATCACCGAGCGGAAGCGGGTGGAAGAGGCCCTGCGGGAAAGTGAAGAGCAGTTGCGCACCATCTTCGAGGCCTCGGAAGCCGGGATCATCCTGGTGTCACCGGAGGGCCGCATCGACTTCGCCAACCGCAAGATGGCCGAACTGTTCGGAACCACCCTCGATGGCTTGATCGGCAGCAGCTACCTCAGTCACCTGCATCCCTCGGAATTGGAGCAGAGCGACCACCGGATGCGTCTGCTCATGGAGGGGGGCATTCCCTCCGTGGCGGTGGAGCGGAAATACCTCCGCGCGGATGGAACGGAATTCTGGGGGCATCTCTCGGGGCGCCGCCTGCAGCACCACGATGGCAGCCTCCGGGCCCTGTTGGGGATCGTCACCGACATCACCCAGCGGCGGCAGGCGGAGGAGGAGCAGCAAAACCTGCAGGCCCAGCTCCATCAGGCCCAGAAGATGGAAAGCCTGGGCAGCCTGGCAGGTGGCGTGGCTCACGACATGAACAACGTGCTGGGCGCCATCCTGGGGTTGGCCTCCGCCCACATGGATTCCCTGCCCGCGGGCAGCCCGGCCCACCGGGCCTTCGGCACCATCATCAAGGCCGCGGAGCGTGGGGGCATCATGCTGAAGAGCCTGCTCAGCTTCGCCCGCCAGAACACCGCTGAAAAGCGGCAACTCGACTTGAACACCATCCTCCGCGAAGAAGTGCGCCTGCTGGAGCGCACCACCCTGGCGAAGGTGCGTCTGGTCCTGCAACTGGCCCCGGACCTGCACCCGATCCAGGGCGATGCAGGCGCCCTCACCCACGCGCTCATGAACCTCTGCGTCAACGCGGTGGACGCCATGCCCGACAACGGCACGCTCACCTTCCGCACCCGGAACCTTGGCACGGATTGGGTGGAGGCGCAGGTGGAGGACACAGGCTCCGGCATGCCGAAGGAAGTCCTGGAGAAGGCTCTGGATCCCTTCTTCACCACAAAGGAAGTGGGAAAGGGCACGGGCTTGGGGTTGTCCATCGTCTACAGCACCGTGAAGGCCCACCAGGGCCAGATGGAACTGTGGAGCGAACCGGGCCGCGGCACCTGCGTGACCATGCGTTTCCCCGCCTGTGGCGCGGCTCAGGCGGCCACGGAAGCCTCGGGCGCCCATCGCCTCAAACCTGCCGCCCGTTCGTTAAAGGTGCTGCTGGTCGATGACGACGAACTGATCCAGACGGCCATGATGGGGCTGCTGGAGTTGCTGGGTCACGAGCCCAGCGTCGCTCCCGCGGGGGAGGAGGCCCTGAGTCGCATCGAGGCCGGGTTGCGCCCCGACGTGGTGATTCTCGACATGAACATGCCTGGCCTGGGGGGCGCGGGTACGTTGCCGCGGCTGCGGGCCCTGCTGCCGACCGTGCCCGTGCTGTTGGCCACGGGAAGGGCCGACCAGGCCGCGCTGGACCTGGTAGAGGCCCACCCCTTCGTATCCCTGTTGGCCAAACCCTTCGGCATGAAAGATCTGGAAGCGAGCCTGGCGCCCTTCCAGCCAGGGTGAACCGGCGCGGGTAGCATGGATTCCCATGCGATCCCCCGCCAGCGCTTCAGCCCTTGGTCTGGATGGCCGTCTCCTCTTCCTCACCCGTGCGGTGCGGATGTTCTCGTACGGGTTTCTCTCCGTGGTGCTGGTGCTGTACCTTTCGGGGCTCGGCTTCAGCGAGGCGCGCATCGGGTTGCTGCTGACGCTGACGCTGGCGGGTGACACCCTCATCTCGTTGTGGATCACGCTGAACGCCGACCGCGTCGGCCGTAAGTCCATGCTGGTGCTGGGCGCGGTGCTCATGGTGCTGGCGGGTGTGCCCTTCGCCCTCAGCGGTGATTTCACGGTGCTGGTGCTGGCGGCCACCTTTGGGGTGATCAGCCCCTCGGGCAATGAGGTGGGGCCCTTCCTGGCCATCGAGCAGGCGGCTCTCTCCCAGGTGCTGCCGGAGGATCGCCGCACAGGTGTTTTCGCCTGGTACAACCTCGCGGGTTCTTTCGCCACGGCCCTGGGCGCCCTGGCCGGTGGCTGGAGCGCGCAGGCCCTGCAAGCATCAGGCTTCAGCCCCGTGGCCAGCTACCGGGCGCTGGTGTTCGGCTATGCCGGGGCGGGTGTGCTGTTGCTGATGCTCTTCGCCAAACTCTCCGCGGCGATCGAGGCGCCACCTTCTGCCGCGGCCGCGGGTCGCCTGGGCCTGCATGCCTCGAAGGGGGTGGTCCTGCGGCTGTCAGCCCTCTTTTCACTGGATGCTTTCGCCGGGGGCTTCGTCATCCAGAGCCTGGTGGCCTACTGGTTCCACCAGAAGTTCGGCCTGGCACCGGGGGCACTGGGCTCCATCTTCTTCGTGGCCAACCTCCTGGCAGGCCTCTCGGCCCTCTACGCGGTGCGGCTGGCCAAGCGCATCGGCCTCGTCCGCACCATGGTGGTGACGCATATTCCTTCGAATGTGCTGCTCATCCTCGTGCCCCTCATGCCCAACCTGCCCCTGGCCATCGCCGTGCTGCTGCTGCGCTTCAGCATCTCCCAGATGGATGTGCCCACGCGCCAGGCCTACACCATGGTGGTGGTGGCGCCGGATGAACGCTCTGCCGCCGCGGGCGTCACCGGCATCGCACGCACCACGGGCGCGGCCATTTCGCCGGTGTTGGCAGGGCCGCTGTTGGCGGTGCCCGCCCTGGCCGGGAGCATCTTCTTCCTGGCCGGTGGCCTGAAGATCCTCTACGACCTGCTGCTGTACCGCAGTTTCAAGGCCTCGGACGCCGGGGGCTGAGGCGCGCTCAGCGCCAGCGTCCCTCGATCCAGAACCAGCCCCGCTCATGGCGTTCCCAGTGGCCTGCCACCCAGACCGCTTCGGGGTGGGGCCGAACCTGATAGTGGCCGGGCACCCAGACATATTCCCGCCCATCCCACTGCCAGTGGCCCGCCACCCAGTGGTGCTCCCGGGAGGGCGGTTCGGGGATGCGCTCGTAGCGCACCGGCGGCGGTTCACGCTCCACGTACACGGTGTGCACCACGGGCACGGGCGCCACCACGGCCACCCGGCCGCGGGGTGTGACCACGCAGGCCAGGCTGAGCGCCGCCAGGGGCGTCAGGAGGAAGAAGGGTTTCAGTGACATGGGGGAAGCTCCAGAACAGCCGCCTGGTTCTCATCCAGAGGCGGGTCTGCCCTTGAGACCCGGCGATGCGAACAGCGGTTGAAGAGGTTTTGACCTCAGCCCCTTCCCTTGCGGGGGTCCAATCCCAGGTGGTTCAAGGGAAGGGACGTGGTGAGCTTGATGGCCTCGAGCGCCAGGTTGGATTTCACGTCCACCACGTAGGGCAGCTTCAGCAGCTGGCCCGTGAGGAAGCGGTTGTAATGGTCCAGGTCCTCCACCACGGTCCACAGCAGGTAGTCCGTGTCGCCGGTCATGGAGTAGCAGCTCACCACCTCGGGCCAGCCGCGCACGGCCTTGGCGAAGGCCTCGGAGGGCATGGCGCCACGCTTCTCCAGCTTCACGGTGATGAGGGCCGTGAGGCCCAGACCCACCTTGCGGGGGTCCAGCAGGGCCGCGTACTGGCGGATGACGCCCGCCTTCTCCAGGGCCCGCACGCGGCGGAGGCAGGGGGCGGGCGAGAGGGCCACGCGCTCCGCCAGATCCTGGTTGGAAAGCCGTCCCTCCCGCTGGAGGATGTCCAGGATCTTGTGGTCGATGGCATCCAGCTCTACGGCTTTCATTCATCACCTCTGACGACATCAAAGCAATATTATTGCTTGAAGTGTGGAATTTTAAGCAACCTTTGAAAGCTTATTGCGAGGTCATCTTCGTAGCATGAGGGGGTCGATCGATTCGATCCGCCCAGGAGACCCCATGAAGACGCGCACCATCGCCGAACCCTACAAGATCAAAATGGTCGAGTCGCTCAAGACCACCACGCGCGAGCAGCGCCTGGCCGCCATCAAGGAAGCGGGCTACAACACCTTCCTGCTCAAGAGCGATGATGTCTACATCGATCTGCTCACGGATTCCGGCACCACGGCCATGTCCGATGTGCAGTGGTCGAAGATGATGATCGGCGACGAATCCTACGCCGGCGCCCGCAGCTTCTACACGCTGGAAGCGGCCATGCACGAGATCTACGGCTTCAAACACCTGATCCCCACCCACCAGGGCCGCGCCGCCGAGCACCTCACCAGCCTCATCCGCATCCAGCCCGGCCAGTACGTGCCCATGAACATGTACTTCACCACCACCCGCGCCCATGTGGAGCGCGTGGGCGGCATCTTCTTCGACTGCATCATCGACGAGGCCAAGGACACCAAGGTCATCCACCCCTTCAAGGGCAATGTGGACATGGCCAAGCTGCAGAAGCTGGTCGATGAAGTGGGTCCCGAGCAGATCGCCTACCTCAACATCGCCCCCTGCGTGAACATGGCCGGCGGCCAGCCGGTGTCCATGGCCAACATGCGCGAGGTGCGCGCCTTCGCCGACAAGTACGGCATCGCCGTCATCTACGATGCCACCCGCGCCGTGGAGAACGCCTACTTCATCCAGCAGCGCGAGGCGGGCTACCAGGACAAGACCATCAAGGAGATCTTCCGCGAACTCATGAGCCTGGCCGACGGCTGCACCGTGTCGTCCAAGAAGGACAACCTCGTGAACATCGGCGGCTTCCTGGCCACCAACGATGACGGCTTCGCCCGCCGCGCCAAGGAACTGGTGGTGGTCTTCGAGGGCATGCCCACCTACGGCGGTCTCGCTGGCCGCGATCTGGAAGCCCTGGCCCAGGGCATGCGCGAAATGGTGGAGGATGCCTACATCGCCAGCCGCGTGCGCCAGGTGGAATACCTCGGCCAGAAGCTCATCGACGCGGGCGTGCCCATCATGCTGCCCATCGGCGGCCACGCCGTGTTCCTCGACGCCACCAACTTCCTGCCCCACATCCCCCAGGACAACTTCCCGGCCCAGACCCTCGCCGCGGCGCTCTACGTCGACAGCGGCGTGCGCGCCATGGAACGGGGCATGGTGTCCGCTGGCCGCGATCCCAAGACCGGCGAGAACAACCGCCCCAAGCTCGAACTGGTGCGCCTCACCATTCCCCGCCGCGTCTACACCAACCTGCACATGGATGTGGTCGCCGAGAGCTGCATCGAGCTGTATGAAAACCGCCACAAGATCAAAGGCCTGACCATGACCTACGAGCCCGACAGCCTGCGCTTCTTCCAGGCCCGCTTCGAGGAGCTGGAACCCGCGATGGCCTAAGCCGGCCGCGCCACCCCTTCAACGCAAGGATGCCTGTTCCGGACCGGTTCCGCTTCGAGCGGCGGTCCGGCCCCCCCAGGCGGCCTTGCGTTGATTTTTTGGGGCGAGTCCGGGCCAGGTGTGGCATTCCGCTGGCGGAGCATCGGGAGTAACCTCGTCATGCGATGCCTAAACCCCCGGAGCCCCCATGCGCGTGATGCTTTCCTCCCTGGCCCTGGCCCTCGTTCTGGGCGCTCCCGCGATCGGAGGCGATGCCTACGTCCGCTTCCCCGCCACCAAGGGCGACCAGGTGTTCTTCACCTCCGAAGGCGACCTGTGGCGCGCCCCGCTGGCCGGGGGCAAGGCCGTGCGGCTGACCACCCACGCCAGTCAGGAGATCCGCCCAGCGGTCTCGCCAGATGGCAAGTGGCTGGCCTTCTCCGGCTCCTATGAGGGGCCGCAGGAAGTCTACGTGATGCCGGTGGAGGGCGGCCAACCCCGGCGCCTCACCTTCCAGGGCCTGGGCTGCTTTGTGCTGGGCTGGACGCCCCAGGGCCAGGTGCTCTTCTCCACCCAGGCCGAGGTGGGCCCCAGTCGCGCCACGGTGGTGGCCATGGTGGACCCGGCGACTTTGACGCGCACCACGCTGCCCCTGGCCGATGCGAACGAGGCCTGCGTGGATGACTCGGGCAAGGTGCTCTTCTTCACGCGCCTGGGCATCCACATGACCGGCGACAACGTGCGCAACTACCGTGGCGGCGCGGCGGCCGAAGTGTGGCGCTACGACCTCGCGGGCGGCAAGGAAGCCGTGAAGGTGCCCTTCAGCGCCCCCATCAAGCGGCCCATGGTGTGGAAGGATCGCCTCATCGTCGTGAGCGACAAGGATGGCTGCGACAACCTGTGGTCGATGAAATTCGATGGCAGTGACGAGAAGCAGCTCACCCACCACAAGGCCTGGGATGTGCGCGCCGCCAGCCTGGGCGATGGCCGTGTGGCCTACCAGCAGGGCGCCGACCTGCGCGTGTTCGACCTGGCCACGGGGAAGGACCGGGTGGTGGATGTGAGCCTCACGTCGGATTTCGATCAGCGCCGCGAGCGTCTCATCAAAAAGCCGCTGGAGTTTCTGGAGAACACCGCCTTCGCCCTCAGCGGCGAGCGGGTGGTGCTCACGGCCCGGGGCCAGGTGGCCGTGGCGGGCCTGAACGGCCTGCGCCGGGTGGATGTGGCCCTGCCTGCGGGCAGCCGGGCCCGGGAAGCCACCCTCAGCTTCGATGGCAAGACGGTCTTCGCCTTCAGCGATGCCACGGGTGAGCAGCAGCTCTGGCGCTTTCCCGCTGACGGCGCCCCGGGCGGCAAGGCCCTCACCTCCGAAAAGGGGCTCACCCGCGTGGGCCTCTTCCCCGCGCCGGACGGCTCCAGCCTGGCCCACACCGATCGCGAAGGCCACCTCTGGCTGCTGAATCCCGCTTCGGGCGAGAACAAGCTCATCGACACGAACCCCTACGGCGGCGCCCAGGACGTGGTGTGGGCCCAGGACGGCAAGACGCTGGCCATTCTTCGCTCCAACAGCACTCACCACCTGGGCCAGATCCTGCTGCACCGCGTGGCCGACGGCAAGCAGACCGTGCTCACCAGCGACAAGTACGAATCCCATTCCCCCGCCTTCAGCCCCGATGGCAAGTGGCTCTACTTCCTTTCCGAGCGCAGCTTCCAGGTGGTGAACGGGTCGCCCTGGGGCGACCGCAACATGGGCCCCTACTTCGACCGCCGCACCAAGATCTACGCCATTGCCCTGCAGGAGGGCCTGCACTTCCCCTTCGAGCCCAAGACGGAATTGGATACCGACGCCAAGGAGGGCAAGGACGCCAAGGCATCAAAGGAAGGCAAGGAAGGCAAGGACGGCAAGGAGGCGAAGGAGGCCAAGCCCGAGCGTCCGGCCATCCAGTGGGAAGGCTTGGCCGAGCGCCTCTTCGAGGTGCCCCTGGCCGCGGGCAACTACGGACGGCTGCAAACCGATGGCAAGCGCCTCTATTTCAGCGAGCGGGACGGCCGGGTGACCAGCGTGAAGACGCTGGAGATCGGCAACAGCGGGCCCCCCGCCGAAGTCTTCGCCGCGGATGTGGCGGGCTTCGACCTGTCCGCGGACGGCAAGAAGCTATTGCTCACCAAGCGCGGCCCCGGCGGCCCCTTCAATCCCGGTTCCGAAACCTTCTACATCGTGGAGGCCGGCCCCAAGGCCCCATCGGATCTGTCGAAGGCTGAAGTGAAGCTGGGCGACTGGGCCTTCCCCGTGGTGCCGCAGACCGAATGGAAGCAGATGTTCGAGGATGCCTGGCGCATGCACCGCGGCCACTTCTTCGACAGCAGGCTACGCGGCCTGGATTGGGAGGCCGTGCGCCGGAAGTATGAACCCCTGGTGGCCCGCATCACCGACCGCGCCGAGCTGAACGACCTGCTGGGCCAGATGGTGGGCGAGCTGGGGGCGCTGCATTCCCAAACCCGCCCCGGCGACCAGCGCTTCGCGCAGGATGGCTCCGCCCAGGCCTACCTGGGCGGCGTATTCAGCCGCGTGGCCACGGGCTACCGGCTGGATCACATCTACCGCACCGAGGCGGAGCTGCCCTCCGAGGCCGCGCCCCTGGCCAAGGCGGGGCTGGGCCTGAAGGAGGGCGATGTGCTGACGGCCGTGAACGGCCGCCCGGTGCTGGAAGTGCACGATCTCGCCGAGCTGCTGCGCAACAAAGCGGGGCAGCAGGTGCTGCTGGCCTTCCAGCGCGGCACGGAAACCCTCAAGCCCGTGGTGGTGCAGGCCATCGATGGCATGCGCCAGGCGAACCTGCGCTACAGCGATTGGGAAGAGGGGCTGCGCCACCAGGTGGATCAGGCCAGCCACGGCAAGATCGGCTACCTGCACCTGCGGGCCATGGGCGGCGGCGACATCAACACCTTCGCCCGCGACTTCTACGGCCAGGTGGATCGCGAGGGCCTCATCCTCGACGTGCGCCGCAACAACGGCGGCAACATCGACAGCTGGGTCATCGAGAAGCTGCTGCGCCGGGCCTGGGCCTTCTGGACCGATGGCCAGGGCAAATACAATGGCACCAACATGCAGCAGACCTTCCGCGGCCATCTGGTGGTGCTGGTGGATGAGTTCACCTACAGCGATGGCGAAACCTTCGCCGCGGGCATCAAGGCCCTGGGCCTGGGACCCCTGGTGGGCCGCCGCACCGCGGGCGCCGGCGCCTGGTTGACGGATTCCAACACCCTGGTGGATCGCGGCCAGGTGCGGGCCGCCGAGTGGCCCCAGTACCACACCAAGGATGGCGCCTGGATCATCGAGGGTGTGGGCGTGGCCCCCGACATCGAGGTGGTGAACCCGCCCAAGGAGACTTACGAAGGCCGTGACCGCCAGCTGGAAACCGCCCTCAAGCTGCTGCAGGACAAGCTGGCCAAGGAACCCGTCGCACCCCTGAAGCCCAAGGGCATTCCCGCGCTGAACTCCGGAGCCGAATAGCGCTCGAACACCGGCCGTCGTAAAAGACGGTATTCATCCGTGGTCCAAGCAAAGGACTGTTGGAAGCAGAGGTAAGCGGAAGGGCGGAGGGATGCGGAGGAAGGCTGAATGCCGTTCTCCGCTCTCCTCGCCCCTCCGTTTTTCTCCGCTTAAGTCACTCTTTTATTGTGGGTGTGATTGCAAGGCTGGTTTCAGCCACGGATGCACCACGATTCCGTAGGCTCATCAAGCGGCCGCCTTGGCCCGGCATGGCTGCATCAGTAGGAGAAGAAGAACGTTCCATAAACCATGTCCTGCCACACCAGGATTTCGGTTGATCCCCCCCAGCCGTTGGGGGGGCGGGGGACCGAATAGCTCGATTGCTGCGTCGTTCCCGAGGAGATGGTTTGGGATGTCGTATTGGTCCAGGTGTAGTTCGACGAATTGTTGATGTGGATTTTGACGAAGAAGTCGACATCCCCCTGGGTGCTGGTGGAAACGGAATAGGTGTCTTGGGCGCTGGACGTGGTGCTATCTGAACTTGAATAGTTGATCCATCCAGTCGTGGTCTGGGGGCCCTGCCCCGGCGCCAGAGGCGCGTAGTAGATCGAGCCGACTTGGCGGAACCTGTTATTGCTCACGAGTGAATTGAAGGCCGGCCTGGAGCCGTTGGTGCCATCGTTCGCGAAGGGGTTACGGCCCAGGATGGCCTGATAGTCGCTGATGGTCAGCCCCTGGCCGAATCCGGCCCAGCTGCGGTTCAGCCGGTCCAGCAGGTCCGGGTTGGTGATCAGCGAAGGGTTTTTCAGTTCCGCGACGGTGAGAGAAACAATATCGGGCCCGCTGCCGGCATTGGGATCTCTGGTATCGCAGCCGATGGTCCACTGCGGAACATTGGCGATGGCAGCGGAGGTGGATGCCACAAAGGAGAGCGCGGGATTCAAGCAAATGATGACTTGATCGAAATCGTGATCGACTCCGTAGGGCGGATTGGTTTGGCCATTGCTGGTGATGCCATAGCCGACCGTCTTCGACACGGAGATCGTGTTCGAACTCGTCTTGGTCGAGGTCCATCCGGCGCTGTACGTACTGGTTCCTCCCGCAAAGAAGAGGCTCCCGCCGACCGTTGCGGAGAACTGCATGCCGTTGGCGAAGGAGCTGGACACATTTGTGGAATTGCCCGCGACCGAAGTGGAGGTGTAGTCCACGCGACTTCCACTTCCGGGCGCCGCGTAAATCACGGAAAGCACTTGGTACTTGGGGTACAGGTTCCCTGTTCCATTGACGTAACCTGTACCGCCCTTAGCCGTTAGATAATAATTGGAACCATCTGTTGCCTGAACATTTGTTAATGCTGTACTCCACGATCCGGTCAACTTCCTTCCGCCATTAGGGTAAAATATATATTTGTAATATGTTTCGGTGGTGCCATTAAAATGGTGAACAACTCCATTTGCATCCGTCCACTGCCAGTTTGAACAGGTGCTGCTGGTTGGCCAGATCTCATCTGGAAAATCAGGGTCTTCTGCATATGTTATTGTTTCTGTACGTGTTATAAGGCCTCCAAGCGTCTGGGCATTGACTGTTGCTGAGGTCAGCCAAGCCATGATCGTAAATAGTATAAAAATTCTAATTATCTTCATGATGTAATATCCTTAGGATGCAACATGGAGTTTTAATTAATATGCTATGGTAATTGGTGCGGAGGAGCTCTATTTTGGCATCGCCATTTCATCTTTCCATCCTCGATAAATTTATATATAATTTATGCTATTAATTCTATTATTTTAATACTATTTATATGTTATTATTGAATATATAATAAAAATTATAACTGATGTGTTTTGAGTGTTATTTAATGTCGTAACCTTGTGGCGCATGAAAAAGAGATTAGAACTGTGTGAATCGACGGCTTAATGGTTGAATTTCACCAGCATGTATTCAATGGATTTCCGCGAACGGTCGTTTTCCGACTCCGAACGGTAGTTGGGCCCGCAAGCCCAGATCGTGTTTTGGTTTTCGGGACATTTAAGGCGATGCGAAGCACCGGCTGCCTGCGGTTGGGGTCGCCTTCCGCATCTGCCACCGAAACCGGGGTCCGGTCATTCAGCGGCCTCGCCAAGACTCCATCTCCTGCAGCATGCTGCACCAGACGATTCCGGAGCGGTCCATGAGCACCAAGCAGGAGCTGGCCCAGACCATCGTGTGTCGGTATCTCAAGGTGAGCGCCTTCGATGAGGGCGTCGATATCCGCGGCCTGCTTCAGAATCTGGATCAGCAGGCCACCATGGAGACTTTCCTCAACGTACGCATCTCCAAGTGGCTGCGCGGGAATCAACCCGGCTGGAACTGGCTGTCGGCCTGGGCCCAGGAGCTAGCCCTGTTCTCAACGTGGATGCGAGCCGCGACGCTGTCCAGGAGCGCCCATGGGAATCCGGCCCAGGCCGCCTGGAATCAGTTGGCCGGGGAATCAGGTCGCCAGGGAGGCGCCGATTCCCTTCAGCCTTGCACGCAGGTCGGCCTGGTCCGGAGCCTCCCCGCTTCGCGTGCCGGCGACCACCACGCATTCCCGCACATCGAATTCCAGCGTCATGAACAGGTGCCGGGTGTAGTCGACATAGGTTTGGAACAACCCTGGATCGGGGTTCCCCTGGACGAAAGCCAGGACCAGGGCCTTTCCTGCATGTTCCTCCTGAAACGTGGGGGAAAAGCGGGGCGCGAAGAAGGGGTGGAGACGGTCGAGGAAGATCTTGGCCTGGGCGCTCATCTGGCCCATGAAGATGGGCGCGCCGAGCACGAGGGCCTGGGCCTCCAGGATCGAGGCGTGCACCGGGGCCATATCGTCCTGGATGACGCAGCGACGGTCCTTCGTCCTGCAGGCGAAGCAGGCCCGGCAAGGCTGAAGGTCAAGGTCAGCGGCGCTCCAGTAGCGTGCTGGCATGCCTTGATCCCGGGCTCCTTCCAGGATGGTTTCAACCACCCAGGCCGTGCTGCCCTTCGCACGCGGGCTTGCGGAAAATCCAACGACGTTTACGGGGGGCTGTCGCATCATGGCGCTCCCATCATCGCAATCACCAGACGTGCCTAGACGCGGATGGTTGCGCACGCCTGACGTTCATCAGGCGACTGGTTTCGGATGCGCTGGCCAACTCACACAAGGTGCCGTTGACGTGTACTCGATCACCTTTGAAGAGGTGCCCGCTTTTCGCGACTGTTGCCAATGTATTCGGGTCGGCAGAGCAACACAAGGCCCCAACGATCTTGGTGCTGGCGGTCCGAACCGCTCGCGGGTCGCTAGGGCCTGTTTTCAAAGTGGATGCGAGCCGCGACGCCGTCCAGCCGCGCGCATGGCAAGGCGGGGGCCGAAGGGCGATGCGGGACATCGTTCGAGGCCGCCAACGCAGCCAGGGGTGCGGCTGGGCGACGTCCCGGAGGGCAAGGGGCGGCGCCCGGCGCGATGCTGCGTCAAGCTCCTCGTCGATAGCACCTCTATCGCCTTCGTCGCTTTCCTGGTCTCGCTTGGGGGGCGCCCCTTGCGCGGCCACACCCCACTTTGAAAACAGGCCCTAGAACTTCCGCGAATAATCCTTCGGCCTGCCCTCGCCGCGGTTCACCCGGTCGAGGCTTTCCTGCAGCTCTTTGCGCCGCTCGGGGTCGGTGGCCTGGGCGATGAGATCGCGCAGGATGGCTGCGTGCGCCACTTTTAAGGCATCCGCGGCCGGGGCCTGGACGTCGGGCTTCACGCCCACCTGCTCCCAGCTGGTGTGGGTAATGGGGTGGATGGCCTGGCCCGTGGGGATGTAGGCCACCAGATCGTAGCCCATGGGGAAGGGATCGCAGGGATTCGCGCCGCCGTTGGTCACCTCGCCCACCAGCTTGGCGCGGCGCTGGGCCTGCAGCTCGTAGGCGCAGGCCTCGCCCCCCGAGAGCGTCTTGGGCGAGATGAGCACGTAGACCGGCCGCGTGTAGCGCGTGGTGGTGGCGGTGGTCCAGTACTGGCGCGTCTCGTTCTTGGCCCGGTAGTGCAGGCTCACCAGCTGGCGGGTATCGCCCTCGGCGAAAAAGTGGCTCACGAAATAGGTCATGCTCTCGGGATCGCCGCCGGTGTGTTCCCGCAGGTCGAGAATGAGCGCGTGGGTGCCTTCCAGCAGGGTGAAGGCCGCCTCGTAGCCGCGCCGCATGAACTCCGAAGGGCCGAAGCCGCGGAGGTCGAGGTAGCCCACGCGGCCCGGCAGCCGATCCACGTTGAAGATGCCGTAGCCGTAACCCAGGTAGTGTTTCCGCGAAGCCTCGATCTCTTCGGCGGTGGCGATGTGGTTCTCAGGCTCCGGCTTGAAGTCCGGTTCCACGGTCACGCTGAAGTGCACATCCTTGCTGGCCGCGATGAGATCCTTCTGCAGAGCCTCGGCGAAGGCCTCCAGCGTGGGCAGGGCGGCGTAGGCGCCCTGAGCCTCCCGGGCCTGGATGGCCGCGAGGGTCTTCTCGCCCACCTCCGGCAGGATGTAGTTGGCGCGGATGTCCCGCTGCAACGTGGCCAGCACCTGCTGACGCGCCGCCTCCTTCAGGGCCGGACGGGTGGCCGCAAGGGGCAGGGCCAGGAGGACGCTGAGCAGAGACACGCAGAGGCGGGGCAGGGCGTGGCGCATGGGGCTCCCGGGGAAAGCAGCCAGTATGGGAAAGCGCCTGCCTGTGGGCAGCTGGCAAGGTGCCCGATGGGTGGCAGAATGCTAGAGTCTCCGCATGAATGGCCCCCAGCTGGATGATCTCGATCAGCGCCTTCTCGCCGAGCTGACGGCGGACGCGCGGCTGACCCAGGTGGCCCTCGCGGCCCGGCTGGGCCTCTCGCGCACGGCCATTCAGGAGCGCATGAAACGCCTGGAGCGCGAGGGCGTCATCCAGGGCTACACAGTGCGCCTGCGGGAGCGCCGCCACCCCGGCGTGCGGGCCTACCTGCTGGTGAAGGATCACGCCCCCGATCACGAGCGCCTGGCCCAGGCGCTGAAGGCCCATCCCGAGGTGGTCGGCATGGACAGCGTGGCCGGGGGCACCGACGTGGTGCTGCAGGTGCAGGTGGAAAGCGTGGAGGCCCTGAGCCGCTTCCGCGACCTGGTGGGCCGCCTGCCCCAGGTGGATGCCACCGAGACCCTGCTGGTCATGGTGTCGCACTTCCACCGCTGAGCGCCCCGTTGAGCGGCCCGTTGAGCAGCCCGAGGAGCAGCCACTTGAGCGGCCTGGGGCGCCTGGGCCGGATTTCATTCGTGATCTTCTGGTCATGAACGCCTGAAACCCGCTAAACTGGGCCTTGTCGCCCCGGTTCCGGGGCCCCGGAACCGGGGCCTTCGCTTGCCGTTCCACGCGGGCGCGGACCCTCACCACCCACGCAGGGGATTCCCATGTCCATTCCTTTTCCCGTCATGACCGCCGCCGAGGCCGCGGAACTCATCGGCCACGGCCAGACCATTGGCTTCAGCGGCTTCACCGCCGCGGGCGCGGCCAAGGATGTGCCCGCGGCCCTGGCCGAGAAGGCCAAGCGCGAACACGCCGCGGGCCGCCCCTTCAAGGTGGGCGTGCTCACCGGCGCCTCCACCGGCGCCAGCCTGGACGGCGCCCTCGCCGAGGCCGAGGCCATCAGCTTCCGCGCCCCCTACCAATCCAACGCCACGCTGCGCAAGCAGATCAACTCGGGTCAGGTGCGCTTCGTGGACATGCACCTCTCCGTGGTGCCCCAGAACGCCCGCTACGGCTTCCTGGGCCCCATCCACTTCGCCGTGGTGGAAGCCTGCGACATCACCCCCGGCGGCGGCATCGTGCTCAGCACCTCCGTGGGCGCCTCCAACACTTATCTGCGCCTGGCCGACAAGATCATCATCGAACTCAACGAAAGCCTGCCGCCCACCATGCTGGGCATGCACGACCTCTTCGAGCCCCAGGATCCCCCCACCCGCGCCGAGATCCCCGTCTTCGGCGTGTCCGATCGCATCGGTTCCCCCATCTGCACCGTGGATCCCCGCAAGATCGTGGCCGTGGTGCGCACCAACCGGCCTGATGAAACCGGCGCCTTCGATCAGCCCACGGCGGTGACCGATCAGATCGGCCAGCACGTGGCGAGCTTCCTGGTGGCGGAAATGAAGGCCGGGCGCATCCCCGCCAGCTTCCTGCCCCTGCAGTCGGGCGTGGGCAACATCGCCAACGCCGTGCTGGCGGCCCTGGGCGAAAGCAAGGAGATCCCGCCCTTCGAGATGTACACCGAGGTGGTGCAGGATTCCGTGGTGCCTTTGTTGGAGAACGGCCGCTGCACCTTCGCCTCCACCTGCGCCCTCACCCTGTCGCTGGAAGCCCGGGCCAAGATCCTGGGCAACCTCGACTACTTCAAGCAGCGCGTGCTGCTGCGTCCCCAGGAGATCAGCAACCACCCCGAGATCGTGCGGCGCATCGGCATCGTGTCCATGAACACCGCCATCGAGGTGGATCTGGGCGGCAACGTGAACAGCACCCACGTCATGGGCAGCACCATGATGAACGGCATCGGCGGCTCGGGCGATTTCACCCGCAACGCCTACCTGTCCATCTTCTCCTGCCCCTCGACCGCCAAGGGCGGCATGATCTCCGCCATCGTGCCCATGGTGAGCCACATGGATCACAGCGAGCACTCCGTGCAGATCATCGTCACCGAGCAGGGCGTGGCCGACCTGCGGGGCAAGGATCCCCACGAGCGCGCCCACCTCATCATCGAGAACTGCGCCCACCCGGCCTATCGCGAACAGCTGCGCGACTACCTCAAGCTCACGAGCAAGGGCCACGCGCCGTTGTCGCTCTCCCTCAGCCTCGCCATGCACCGCGAATTCTTGGCCAGCGGAGACATGCGCAAGACCGACTGGGCGGCGTACCAGTAGGTTTTTGAATCAGCCTTTTAGCCACGGATGGACACGGATTCACACGGATGAGGGCCCAGCGGTTCTTCATCCGTGTGAATCTGTGTGTATCTGTGGCCAAAGAAAAAAATAGGAAACGGAGACACGCGGAAAACCAGCCGGTGGGGTGCTTCCCCGGGGTGGGTCCGGATGACCCGGTATTTCAGGGGGCGCCGCGTGTTGCCGAAAACAAGAGAGGGGCCGCAGGCCCGTTTGGAGCTTCTCATGCGTTCGTTTCTGATTCCCGTGCTGACCTGTGTCATGGCGTTGCCCTTGGGGGCCCAGGCGGCAGACCGCCCCAAGGCCGAAGCCCTTGTGAAGGAAGGCCTCGCCTTCATGAAGGCCAACGGCAAAGAGAAGTTGCTGGACGAAATCCAGAAAGGCTCGGGCAAGTTCCACGTGAAGCCCGGCAGCACGCTGTACCTGGCCGCTTACGATCTGAACGGCACGGTGCTGGCCCACGGCGCCGATGCCGCGCTGAAGGGCCTCAACCGCTTGAACGTGAAGGATCCCGATGGCGTGCAGTACATCAAGCTGCAGATCGCCGCGGGCCAGCAGAAGGGCGGCGGCTGGGTGAACTTCAAGCGCCTGAACCCCGAAACCCGCAAGATCGAGGCGAAGACCTCGTACTGCCTGGCCGAGAACGGGGTGGTGGTGTTCTGCGGCATCTACCAGTAGGGCCCGACGCCTGACCTTACCCGACGGATCCCGACGCGGCCCACCGGCCCGTCGGGATCGGCGCGTACGGGGCCGGGCGGCTACCTCCTCAGGCATGACTTGGGAAGAACGGATCGGCCACGGATGAACACGGATCCACACGGATGAAGAACCGCTGGGTCCTCATCTGTGTGCATCCGTGTTCATCTGTGGCTCTGACCGTGTTTGGGTTCGGATTTCGCCGCCAGCTCCTGCTCGGTGAGGCCGAAGAGGGGGGCGACGGGGCGGCCGCGGAGGCTGGCCATGAGGTACAGCTGGCCGCGGTGGTGGGCTTCGTGTTCGGCCATGGCCCGTAACCACTTCCAAGTCGCCATGGAGGCGCCCGCCGGGAGGCTCCGACTCTGCGACGAAGAAGCAGGAGTGCCCTCCGGGGGAGGGCACGTCAGGCGGAGGACGCAGGGGGCCAGCAGGTCGGCGTCGCTCAGCTGGGCGAAGAGGGCCAGGGCTTCGGCGTGGCAGCGGTCCAGGTAGGCGCGCACGCCGTCGAGGCCCGCGGCCAGCGCCACGCCGTGGCCCGGGTAGATGCTGGGGCGGCCCTGCACATTCTCCGCGTACATGAAGCGCTCCAGCCCCGCGAGGTGGCGAAACAGGTCGCCGAAGCTAAGCGCTCCCGGAGTCGGCGCCCATTCCAGGTCCTCGGGCCTCAGCGCGTCGAGCACCCGCACCGTGCGGGACCGGGCATTGCGCCAGTAGGCGAGGAAGGATGGCGAGTCTTGAAGCACGGGGTGACCAAAATGCGATTTGAAACAATTCTATAACGATGATTGAGTAATCGAATTAACTTGAGGTTAAAGATCGAATTAGATGATGTTCACCATTGTTGGGCTATAGATTGTTTTTAATTGCGAGCGCTGGCCAGAAGGCGGGGTTTATTATACAAGATATTTCGCCCTGCTTTTTTTTCATAAAGGCCTTCATAAGTATGAAATCATAATTGAAATTATATATATATTTAATTTCATCTGGATTTGAAGAAATCCCTAGTACAGCGTGCCATAGTAGAATATCAATTATTTCTGGAATTTTTGCTAAATCGATTTGATATGAAAGTAATGACTGCTCAATATTGTAAATTGATGTTTTTGCATTTGATTCTATAAGCGTATACAAGATATTTTCACTAGATGGATGAACGTCCTGAATTTCAAGATTTATGTGTGTAACCAATTCACTAGAGTAGTCGTATAATCCCTTTTCAATGTCTGATTCAGTAATTTTAGGATGATTAAGGTTGACGGCTATCCCTTTGCATTTATTAATTAGGTCTAATAAATATCGTGGACGTAATAGCGATCTTTCAATTAAATAATTGGATGTTTCTTCGCCACGGTATAAAGGCGAAAATATTTGTGACCAAAGATGCAGAAAGGGTTGATCATGAAGTGTGGAAAATTCATCATTGTTTAGTAATCTCCTTCGAATTAATTCTTTTAATAACTCTGGATCCTTCCAATCGATAATGGCCTTTGCTTCCTTCCCTCGATCAGAGGTTTCTGAAATCAAAAGCTCATAAACATCATTTCTTAAAAAGATTACTGAGTGAGTATCAATAGAATGTCTTTGAAGCTGCCGTTCCAGTTTTCTTAGTGCTTCAATTAAGGTTTTAATGATTGTAATATCCTCGGGTTGAACGCCATGACTAGGCCAGCCTTTATCGAGATTGTCGAATAATATCCAAACCTCTTCTTTGTTTTTTAGATACATCTCAACTTGTAGTCGCAAGTTTTTAACATCATGATTGTAGATTAACCCAGTTACTTCAGCATTCGATAGTTCGCGCTCTGAAGTGCCGGGAAATTTTGCCATGTAGTCGCTTCGGATTCGTTCAAGCAAATGTGATAGTCGCTCCGAGAAATCCCCATCGGAGTCGTAATTGTCTGCATTGTATAAATTTAAAATCTGATTATATGAATCAAATAAATCAGGATTTCTCAAATGACTAGTGCGGTCAGTTTCTATGATTTTATGGCATATTTCCAATAAAAGTAAGTATTCCCAAAAGGCCATCAATGTGTGTTCAAGGGTTCCGGTTTTTAAAAGGTCAAGGATTGATTCCTTAAATTTTAACAATTTGTAGCCATCTGGTTTTAAATCTAGCACTAGGTTTTTGGTTGATTTTTTTGCGTGCTCTTTTGTTTGAGCAAAAATCGCGGTTTTCCCAGAACCTTTTCTTCCCACAACGATGCGAACTTCACCTCGTTTTGTACGTTTAAACTCGTCAGTCTCGAGGTAATAATTTTTTAATTCAGTCAACTCATTCTCTGCCGAGGAGGACCCTAAATGTATTTTACTAAGTGGGTTTGCTGATTTCGTGAAAATATACGGTTTCTTTTGTTGAAGCAACTCGGTTACTTTTGAGGCAAATTCATGAATTTTATCTTCGATGTCTCGTGGGTGCCGGACGGAAAATACGGAATCACGGAGATCAATCGGAATCTGAATGTCATCAAATTGAAGGACCATCAATTCTTTGCCAAGCCCTTCTGAAAGACCGGCCAGAAAGGCAACCCTTTGATTGTGAAAAATATAATCATCCTGTGATTCTGAAATAAAATACAAAAATACACCAAAAGATTTGCTAACTTCTTCTATTGCTTCGTAAGCTGAAAGTCGAGCTCTCTCTTGAGGGTCAAAGCTTCTAAATTTAAGACCAGTTTTTTTGATTCGTGAAATGGTATGAATGATTTGATCGGTTTTATATTTTGGTTCAATTAAATAAATTGGGCTATCAGTCTTCGGAATCTGGCTTGCATTCACAGTTGGTTCTAAATCTTTAACACTTCTAATCCATTGAAAGAGCTCTTTTGAGTTTTGGTATGTTTTATATCCTATTGTATCGAAAAGACCAAGTGATTCGATTTTATGAGTTTCGCGGATGGAGTTGTTCTTGGTTAAGAGGATTTTCTTCCCAAGTCCAAGTGCATATCCAATTTCAAATGTAACATTTAAGTTGGTTTCGGTGATATCTGCAATGAAGAAATCTGAATTAGAAATATCTTCTCTGACATTTTTTGCTATGAATTTGCCATAAATGTCCATCTCTTCCCAGGATTCTATCTCAGGGTTTGATGTGTATTTTCTTAACTCATCAATGGATGCCTTGATCGTTAGACCCAAATCTCGAGGGAAGGAAGGGTATGCAAAAAAACCCTTTAAGTGCCCGTTAGCTGGTTGGATGGGCATATCTGTCCCCCCTGGGTCTAGATGATTCCCAGGTTACCCTAGTCTGGTTTCAGTGGGTGTTAAATGCACCCAATTAATACAAAACAATCCAAACCAGTATCAAAAATTATCCCATCGGCTCTTCATGCTTGCAGTTGGGGCAGACGAGCACCTGGATGGGGTCCTTGCCGCGGGGCTTCTTGGTCTTTTCGCCCATGGTGGGGTTCTTGCACGCGGGGCAGGTGACGGGCACGGGCTTGTCCCAGGCGGTGTAGTCGCACTTGGGGTAGTTGGTGCAGCCGTAGAAGACCTTGCCGAAGCGCGTCTTGCGGGGGCTGAGGCCGCCGCCGCACTTGGGGCAGGGCACGGCCAGGATTTCCTTCTTCACGGTCTTGCAGGTGGGGTAGTCCACGCAGCAGACGAACTCGCCGTAGCGGCCGTGCCGCTTCACGAAGCCCTTGCCGCAGTTGGGGCAGGTCTCGCCGGTGGGCTCGTCCGGGGGCACGGGGATGCCCTTGGGATCGGCCTTCACGATGCCCTTGCACTTGGGGTAGTTGGGGCAGGCCCAGAAGGGGCCCCACTGGCCCTTGCGCAGGTTCATGGGCGTGGTGCCGCAGAGCGGGCACTCGGGCGCGTCTTCGGGCTCCTCCATCTTTTCCAGATCCGCCGTGTAATCGCACTTGTCCTTTTCGGCTTCGGCGCTGTAGTTGGTGCAGCCCACGAAGAGGCCATTGCGGCCGATGCGCTTGAGCAGGGTGCCCGGGTGCTTCTTCCGGTCGCCGCACTTGGGGCACTTCTCCCCCGTGGGCACGCCGGCCTTGAGGTTCTGCATGTCCTTGCCGGCGGCGGCCAGGCTCTGCTCGAAGGGGCCGTAGAAGTCCGTCATGGCCTTCTTGAAGGTGAGCTTGCCCTCTTCGATGCGGTCGAGGTTGCCCTCCATGGCGCCGGTGTACTTGGGGTCCATGAGATCCACGAAGCCCTGCAGCAGCAGATCGGTGACGGTGATGCCCAGGTCGGTGGGCTTGAAGCGGCCTTCGTGCTTCTTGACGTAGTCGCGGTCCTGGATGGTGCTGATGATGCTGGCGTAGGTGGAGGGGCGGCCGATGCCATCCTCTTCCAGCTCTTTCACCAGCGTGGCTTCGTTGAAGCGGGCGGGCGGCTTGGTGAACTGCTGGTCGGTGTCGAGCTGGTCGAGCTTGAGGGCCTCGCCCAGCTTCAGGGCGGGCAGCAACGCATCATCTTCGTCTTCTTCCTCGGGGCCCTTGGTGGCGTCGGCGATGCCTTCGGCATCGACTTCGGTCTTGTCGGCGCGGTAGACCGCCAGCCAGCCGGGGAAACGCTCGATCTCGCCCTTGGCCTCGAAGGTGGCCGTGTCCTTGCCGACTTCGGCCTCGGTCTGGACCACCGTCTCATCGAAGCGCGCGGCCTCCATCTGCGAGGCCATGGTGCGCCGCCAGATGAGGGCGTAGAGGCGGAACTGATCGGGCTCCAGGTTGCCGCGCAGCGATTCGGGCGTGCGGGTGATGTCCGTGGGGCGGATGGCCTCGTGCGCATCCTGCGCGCCGGACTTGCCGGTGTAGATGCGGGCCTTGGCGGGCAGGTAGTCCTTGCCGTACTTGTCGGCGATGAAGGCGCGGGTGGCCTCCACGGCCTCGGGGGCCATGCGGGGCGAGTCGGTTCTCATGTAGGTGATGAGGCCCACGGGGCCTTCGCCGAAGTCGACACCTTCATAGAGCCGCTGGGCGTTCTGCATGGTGCGGCTCACGCTCATCTTCAGCTTCTGGGCCGATTCCTGCTGCAGCTTGGCGGTGGTGAAGGGCGCGGCGGGGTTGCGCTTCTTCTCCTTGGTTTCCAGGCCGGTCACCTTGTAGGCGGCCTTCTCCAGCTTGGTTTTCAGATCGGCGGCCTGGGCGGCATCGGCCACGCGGCGCTTGGTCTCCTTGTTGCCCAGCTGCAGGGGCTGGCCCCCCAGCTTCACCAGCTTCATCCAGAAAGCGGGCGGCAGCTTGGCGCTGAACTTGCCCTTCAGCACCCAGTATTCGACGGGGTTGAAGGCCAGGATCTCCTTCTCGCGGTCGACGATGATGCGCACGGCCACGCTCTGCACGCGGCCCGCGCTGAGGCCGCGGCGCACCTTGTCCCAGAGCACCTGGCTGACCTTGTAGCCCACGAGGCGATCCAGCACGCGGCGGGCCCGCTGGGCATCCACCAGCTTCTTATTAATGGTGGTGGGCGCGGCCATGGCCTTCTGGATGCCGGCGGGGGTGATCTCGTTGAAGAGCACGCGGCTTACGGGCAGGCTCTTGGGCGGCTTGATGGCCTCCAGCAGGTGCCAGCTGATGGCCTCCCCCTCGCGATCAGGGTCGGTTGCGAGAATCAGTTCGTCGGCGGTTTTCGCGGCGGCTTTCAGCTCCTTGACCACCTTCTCCTTGGCGGGGCTGATCTCGTATTCCTCTTGGAACCCATTCTCGATGTCGACGCCCAGCTTGCGCGGCAGATCCCGGATGTGTCCCACGGATGCCATGACCTTGTACCCCTTGCCGAGGTACTTGGTGATGGTCTTCGCCTTCGATGGGCTTTCGACGATCACGAGCTTGGTCACTGGACATCTCCTAAGGGCCTAAGGATGGAACCTAGGGGCGGAGGTTTGTCAAGGGATCCAGATCCTCCAGGAGCTGGGATGGGGATAGGCAAACCCTTGCAGCGCCCTCTCTTAATAAAATGTTCGGCCCCTCGGCCGAAGGATCCTCCGGCGCCCCCGGGCACACCCAAAGCTCCTTGCCCAGGTCCAGGGCCAGGCGGGCGGTGACCAGGGAACCGGATTTCAGCTGGGCCTCCACCACCAGCACGCCCTCGGTCCAGGCCGCCAGCAGCCAGTTGCGGCGGGGGAAGTGCCATTTGCGGGGCGGGGCCTCGGGCGGGAAGGGTGTGATCACGCCACCCCCGGCGGCCACCATGCGGTCCATGAGGGCGCCGTGTTCGGGCGGGTAGGGGTGATCCAGGCCCGAGCCCATGATGCCCCAGGTCGGGCCTGCCTCAAGGGCCCCGGCGTGGGCGGCGCCGTCGATGCCCCGGGCCAGGCCCGACAGCACGGCCACGCCCGCTTCCGTGAGCGCCTTGGCCCACGCCCGGGCCCGGGCCTTGCCTCGCGCGCTGGCCTGGCGGCTGCCCACCATGGCGAGGCGCGGGCCGCGGCTGGCATCGGGGGGCGGCAGCGTCCCCCGCACCCACAGGGCCACGGGGTAGGGCAGGGGCGCCAGCAGCGCATCCACATCTTCATCACCGGGCAGCAGCAGGCGGGCGCCGCGATCACGGGCCTCCTGCTGGCGGCGGGGCAGGTCGGCCTCCAGCTGGGCCAGGGCCGCGGCCTGAGCCTCGGTCAGGGGGGGGTGCGCACCCGCCTGCAGGGCTTCCCAGGCCTGGGCCTTCTGGCGCTCGGGCCAGTCCAGCACGGTGAAGGCGAGGGCCCAGAGGCGAAAGTCCACGGCGGGTCGGTGCACGGCGGTTCCATGGGGAAGGAGGCTATGCTGGCCAGGAGAAGCGGCGTTGCACAAGGGCTTTGTGCTTGCGTTCCGGCCTCGGGTGGCTACACTGGTTCTCTTGGCTGTTTTCACCTTTGGCTCGTGAGGTTCCCATGTCCCGTCAGTGCGAAATTTGCGGTAAGAAGCCCCAGTTCGGGAACAACGTCTCCCATTCCAACAACGTGACCAAGCGCCGCTGGAACCCGAACATCCAGCGCGTGCGCGCCCTGGTGGGCGGCGCCCCCAAGCGCCTGCGCGTCTGCACCTCCTGCATCCAGGCCGGCAAGGTTCTCAAGGCCTGCTAGGCTTCAGCCCAGCGTCGAAAAGGCGGCCCCCGGGGCCGCCTTTTCCGTTGGCGCCTTCCCTGGATGGCCTTTCTCACACTTTCCCGCGGCCTCGCATCGGGTGGGCGCCGCGGGTGTACGATCCGGCAGGAGACCCCATGGCCCACTTGGAATGGCAGCCCGCGTTTGAAGTGGGCCACAGCAGGATCGACAGCGACCACCAGGCCCTCGTGGGGGCCATGAACCAGCTGTACGAGGCGGCCCACCAGGGCCAGGACAAGGAGGAGATCGCCAAGATCCTCAACTTCCTCCGCGACTACACGGTGACCCACTTCGCCACGGAAGAGACCCTGATGATCCGCCACAACTATCCGGCGGCCTCGGATCACTTCGCCGCCCACGCGGAGCTGATCCTGCAGGTGAGCGATTTCATCGCGGACTACCGCACGGGCAACATCGTGGGCGTGGACGTGATGCTGGGCTTCCTCGAAACCTGGCTGATGAACCACATCCAGGGCCGGGACCGCGATCTGGGCGCCTACCTGCAGGGCCGGGACTAGCTCCAGGCCCCCGCTACACTGACCCCATGCTGCTGGCCCTCGACACCACGACGGAAATCCTCCATCTGGCGCTGCTCCAACATGGGCGCGAAGGTGAGCGTGTCTTCGCGCGGCGGGTGCCCGCGGGCGTGGGGCGGGGCCACAGCGAGCGGCTGCTGCCCACGCTGAACGAGCTCATGGCCGAGGCTGGCGCCGGGTCGGCGGACCTTTCCGGCGTGGCCGCCTGCCTGGGCCCCGGCGGCTTTACCAGCCTGCGCATCGGCGTGGCCACGACCGAGGGCTTCGGCCTCACAGGCCTGCCCACCTGGGGCTTCTCCGCCTTCGCGCTGCGGGCCGAGGCGCTGCGTCAAGCCAGGGGCCAGGCGGGCGCGCAGGGGCCCTTCTGGATCCTGCTGGATGGCCAGCGCGGCGAGGCCTTCCACCAGCGCTGGGAGGACGGCCCTACGGAGCCCGCGGCCAAGCATCCCCTGGCCGACCTGCCTGCGCGCCTGGGGACCGAAGCCTGGTGGGCCCCCGAGGCCTTTGCGCCCAAGGTGGAGGCCCTGCTGTCCGAGTCGCTGTCCGGGGGGCGCATCACCCTGGCCGACGAAGGAGAGGCCACCCTGGCGGGCCTGGTGGCCCTGGCGCGGCGAGTTTCCCAGGGGCCGCCGGAAGCGCCCCTGGTGCCCTTCTACCTCCGGGAGACCGATGCCGAGGTGAACTTCCCCCAGGCCGCCGCGCACCTGCCCGAGGCGCTCCGGAAGGGCCTGCCGCGATGAGGGCCTGCGGGGACAGCGGCGTCTGGCGGCTGGAGGTGGGGGATCCCTTCCCGGAGTGGGTGGCCCGGCTGGACCGCACGGCCTTCGGCGATGCCTGGAAGACGCCTGCGCTTCACGAGCGCTTGTGGGTCATCCCCGAGCTGGCCTTTGCCCGCTGGTCCTGCGTGCAGGTGGCCGGCGAGGCCGATCTGCTGCGCATCGCCGTGGACCCGGCCCACCGGGGCCAGGGCCTGGGGCGCCAACTGCTGGAGGTCTGCCAGCAGGAGCTGGTGGATGCGGGCATCGACCACCTGTTTCTGGAAGTGCGGGTGTCCAACGCCTCGGCCATCCGCCTCTACCGCTCCTGCGGCTGGAAGCCCTGCGGCCACCGGGGCGGCTACTACTCGGACGGGGAGGACGCCTCCCTCTTCCATTTCCAGGGCTGAGGGCCAGGCAATCCCCCCGAGGCATAGGTGACCCGGTCATCTTGACCAATGGGACCGCGCCGCTCATATTTGCCTTCCAAGGCGGTGACCCATGCTCGGCATCTCGCGACAGACCGACTACGCGGCCCGGGTGGTCCTGCATCTGGCCTGTCTGGCGCCTGACGCCAAGGTGCCCATCGCCGACATCGCCAAGCACCGCATGCTGCCCCTGGAGTTCGTGCGGCGCATCGTGGGCGACCTGGTGAAGGCGGGCATCCTCGCCACCTCGCGGGGCTCCGGCGGCGGCGTGCGCCTGGCCCGGCCCGCGGCGGACATCTCCCTGGGCGAGGTGGTGCACGCCATGGAGGGCGGCGTGGCCCTGAACCACTGCGTGAGCGACCGGCGGGTGTGCCCCCTGGCGGCGGCCTGCCCGGTGCAGTCCATCTGGGTGGAGGCCACCCACGTGCTGGACAGCTACCTGGCCTCGGTGCGCTTCGACGCCCTGGCCCAGCGCAGCGAGGCCCACCAGCCCGCCCATCTGCGCGTGCAGGCCATCGGCCGCGTGCGCGGCGCGCATCGCTGTGCGGAGCCCAAGGGCGCCCTGGCCTGAACGTTGAGGGGGGGCTTATATCCCCAATGGGTCCATTAAATTCATGACCTATGGGTATTGACCAAGGTTACCCAAAGGGTCATCTTGGAGCGCAGACCCCCTTCCGAGGCACCATGATCGGCATTTCCCGGCAGTCGGATTACGCAGCGCGTCTGGTGTTGCACCTGGCCTGCCTGCCCGCGGGGACCCGGGTGACCATTCCCGAGATCTCCAAGATCCGGCTGCTGCCTGCGCCCTACACGCGCCGCATCGTGGCCGACCTGGTGAAGGCGGGCATCCTCCAGACCGCCCGCGGCACCGGCGGCGGAATCAACCTCGCCCGGCCGGCCTCGGCCATTTCGCTGCTCGACATCCTCGACGCAGTGGAAGGGGGCGTGGTGCTGAATGCCTGCCTGGAAGGCGGCAAGCCCTGCGTGTTCAGCCAGGGCTGCCGCGTGCAGCGCGCCTGGGGGCAGGCCACGGATCTGCTGCAACGCCATCTGGCCACCGTCACCTTCGACACCCTGGTCGAAGACTCGCCGGAGCACCAGATGGCCCACCTTGACCGGGCCGCCGAGGGCCACAAGACCCTCCGCAGCCAACCCCTCGTGTCCTGACCGGCCTCGCCGGTCTCCCTCTCAATACGTTCATGGTCCCGCCCATTCCCGCCTCGCCGCGGTGGGCCGACCTCTGCCTTCTCCATCCTCCCGGCCCACCGGTTTTCACCCGGTCGGGGAAGCTCCGCCCTCCCACCCGCTCCCGGGCTGTTCCGGGGGCCTTTTCTGGATGTGTGCCATGAAGACCTTTGCCACCCTCACCCTGCTGGCCGCCGCCCTCGCGGGCTCCGGCCTCCGCGCCGAAGAAGGCCCCTGGATGGTCCGCCTGCGGGCCGTGCAGATCCAGCCCGCCAACAAGTCGGAGGCGGCCCCTGGCATTCCCGCCGATGCCATCCACGTGAGCAACAAGACCATCCCCGAAGTGGATTTCAGCTACTTCTTCAATCCGAACTTCGCCGCGGAGCTGATCCTCACGGTGCCCCAGGAGCACGACGTGACC
The DNA here is from genome assembly GCF_030758935.1 of Geothrix sp. PMB-07. NCBI lineage: Bacteria > Pseudomonadati > Acidobacteriota > Holophagae > Holophagales > Holophagaceae > Geothrix > Geothrix sp. PMB-07. The sequence continues at coordinate 3,125,706 of NZ_CP132333.1, read as the reverse complement.
GTGGCCGGCACGAAGATCGGCACCTTCAAGCACCTGCCGCCCACCCTCACGGCCCAGTGGCACTTCCTCCCGGGCGAGACCGTGAACCCCTACGTGGGCGCGGGCCTCAACTTCACGCTCATCTCCGATGTGAAGCTGGCCAACGGCGCGCTGGATCTGGACAAGAGCAGCCTCGGCCTGGCCGCCCAGGCGGGCGTGGATTTCAAGGTGGCCTCCAACTGCTACATCAACCTCGACGTGAAGTACGTGCAGCTGAAGACCGACGTGAAGGCCACCGCCACCGGCGCCAAGGTGAGCACTGTGAAAGTGGATCCGTTCCTCTACGGCGTGGGCGTCGGCTACCGGTTCTAGCGTTCACCGGGGGTGTGCGCGCAGCGTGGAACCCCCGGAGTTTGAGACCAAGCACTGGCACGGCGAAGCCGCGCCAGTGCGCGGGGGCCCCGGGGTGTGCGCGCAGCGCGGAACCCCCGGAGTTTGAGACAAAGCACTGGCACGGCGAAGCCGCGCCAGTGCGCGGGGGCCCGGGGGTGTGCGCGCAGGACGGAACCCCCGGAGTTTGAGACAAAGCACTGGCACGGCGAAGCCGCGCCAGTGCGCGGGGGTCCGGGGGTGTGCGCGCAGCGCGGAACCCCCGGAGGTTATCGCTGAAACAGCACCACCCGGTTGCTGTTGGTGCCCTTGTCGTTGTTGCCCACGCCCCAGATGTGGGCGGTCTTGGTGAAGGTCTGGCTGTTCACGAGAACGCCGTGGGCCTTGAAGCCCGCGCGCAGGCCCAGGGGCAGCACCACCTCGTCGAGACGCAGCTTGCCGCGGCGCACCTCGCCCACCTCAAAGGCCACGAAGCCGCCCCTCCGGGTGAGGCGGTGCAGCTCGGCGAACACGGCGGCCATGGTCTCGGACCAGGCTTCCACGGTGCGGGGCGTGCTGATGCCGCGGCCGATGGCCTCGGCGTCGAGGCCCGTGAACCAGCAGCGCAGCCAGTTGTCGCCCGCGTAGTCCACCACGTCGAGGAAGGGCGGCGAGGTGACCGTCAGGCTCATGCAGCCGTCCATGAGGGTGCCCGTCTCCCGGGCATCGCCCGTGAGGAAGCGCGCATCCTGGGCGGCGAAGCGCAGGTGCCTGCGCTGGCTGGGCTCCAGGCCCTTGAGCAGCTGCTTCGTCTTCTTCAGGATCAGCAGGTGGGTGTCGCGGTAGGTGGGCGTCTGGCCGCGCTGGGCGTTGATCTGCCGCTGCTTCTCGGCGCTGAGGGCCTGATTGGGGGGCAGGGTGTAGACGGAGAAGAAGCCGGGGCTGTGGCCCGTGAGGTAAAGGCTGTGTCACAGCCCACCTGGAAGGCAGTAAACTGAGGCAGATTCCAAGAAAAGGAGATTTCTATGTCGAATCAGGTTTACCTGAAATTTGCGACAAGCGAGAGTATATCTCCACTTCAACTGTCACAATTTCTTCAATTATATGTAACAACATATCGAGCATTAGAAGGGGTATCCAGACGTTCTCCTATTGAATCGCCTGAATATGAGGTGCCTGTCGATGGGCTATTTAGTCGCCTAAATTACGATGATATAAAACGGTGTTTGTTAGAGGATAGTTTAAATTCAGATCCTGAAATAACCTCAATTAATCAAAATAGCCCTATTGAGATAGCAATTAGTGGCAGCATTATATTGCTTTCTGTCGCAGCTGTTTTTTCTGGAGGAAAGCAACGTCTGGGCATTGGCCCCGTAAAATTTGAATTTAATTTGTGTTCACTTGGTGAGTCTATAAGCATGTTGAAAAAGGCCTTGACGAATAACCCATCGTTATATACAGGCTATGAATTTCGCGGATCCAAAATTAAACTAAGCAAAGAGGAATTTTTGTATCTCAATAAGACTGTGAATTTGAATGGAGGATTTCAGCGTTTTATTAGAGAGCTTCAAGTTCGAGTTAAGAAAAATACGAGAGAAATAGAGCTTAGCAACCATGACATAGAAAGAATACTAAAATACAAATCAGACCCTAAAAAGGGAGGATTTCAATCTCGATTTAATAAAATATTTGGGAAACATTTTACTTGATTTTTTTTAATAAAATAATGCGGTTAGTATTTGTGCCACCCGAATTATTTTGGACCCCCCATATATGAGAGGTTTTTGTAAATACCTGTTCATTTAATAGTACTCCGACAGGAGAAAAACCTGCGTTCATTGCGAGAGGAATGACGAGATCCTCCATCTTAATCTTGCCTCTTCTTATTTCACCAACCTCGAAGGCAACATGTCCACCAAGTGCTGTGATTCTATATAGTTCTATAAAAACATCTTGCATTATGGACTTCCAGGCCTCTACATTGGATGGAGTAGAAATACCTTTTTCGATTTCTTTAACATCCAGGCCATTGAACCAACATCTAAGCCAATTATCCTCTGCATACTGAACAATGTCGAGAAATGGTGGTGAGGTGACAGTCAAAGCTACGCTCTCATCTGGGATGTCCGGAGTAGACCTTGCATCACAGTTGAGGAACATTGCGGTTGAGCCGGCCTTGTGGAGTATAGCCCGCTCTTCATCACGGATGTCCGATAAGAGTGTTCTCGTTTTTTTGATTATTATTGCTTGAGTGTCTCTATATTCAGGCGCTTGATTGTATTTTATGTTGATTTTAACTTGACTATCAATAGACGCCGCTTGGTTGGGCGGTAACGTGTAGACACTAAAAAAACCACTGCTGTGGCCAGTTAGTCGATTGGTGGCCACCATGCGAATCCATGCATCACATGAGTCAAGTTTGTTATCTATCTGACGTTCGAAAAAGTATTCTCTTAGCGCAACAATTTCATCAAAGGTGGAGTCATTGAAAAACATTGAGAGATGATTCTGTATTTTTTGTCTTGGCTTTTTGGGGATTAATCTGAATCGATCTGAAACTGTTGTGATATTGGGTGGGTTTAATCTTGGTTCAATTATTATTTTCGATAGCGGGTTTATATCATTTGAAATTACTTGACGTCCCATAAATGCACTTTCAAGAGCCGTTGTTCCTCTTCCAGCAAAAGGGTCGTACACAATTTGGGTTTCTTCTGTGAGTCTTGAAATAAAGAATCGAGGTAGCTGTGGTTTAAAACAAGCTCTATAGCTGATCTCATGCAGACTGTGTGCCTGCCGTTGTCTCGATGTCCACAGCTCTCTTGTTAAAATTGGAATCTTGCTATTATTGATTGTGGTGGAGCTAATTGAAAATGGAGCCTCGGGTTCTGTGATTTCTAGAAGTCTATTTTCATGCTCGTTGTAACTAGACACCTTTGTTACTCGTTTTCCCATGAGAGTTCCTTTGGGGTAGTGCTACAGGGCTAAATTTTGAATATTTAGCCGGTAGTGCAAGGCCATAGCTTCGGCTGCCGCGGAGGCAAGCTACCTAGTCGAATTGTAGAGTGCCGAACCAGACAGGTATTGTCTCATTTTCCACGAATGCAAGGATTGAGGCAGAGATAAAGGCTGATGTCGGAATACAGACTCAGCTTACAACGCATGTACTTATGTGGCTTTCTCAGGATAGCCTGCTCATCATGAACCCCGCGCCCAAACGCCATCCCGAGCTCACGCGCCTCTATGTGGCCGCGGGCCTGGTGGCGACCATCCTGGTGATCATCCTGGGCTACAAGGCCCTGGGCAACCGCGTGGCCGAGGGCGGCCTGGATGCGCCCACCCGCTGGAGCCTGGTGGCCGTGGGGGTGCTCAACGCCCTGGCCATCGGCACCCTGCTGTTCATCGTGGCCCGCAGCGCGGCCAAGCTCTACTTCGAGCGCAAGAGTGGCATCCTGGGCTCGCGGCTGCGCACCCGCATGGTGCTGACGCTTTTCATCGTGGGCATCGTGCCGAGTCTGATCCTCTACATGGTGGGCCGCGATTTCATCAGCAAGAATGTGGAGCGCTGGTTCAGCCCCCAGACCGAGATCACCATCCGCGACGGGCAGAAGATGGCGGAGGATCTCCGCGCCGCGGCACGGGGGCGGCTGGAGTTCGGCGAGGGCCGCCTGCTGGCCTCCGCCTCGGCGGAGCCCCCGGTCATCCGCGCCGCCTCAGGCCTGGACTTGGTGGCCGCTCTCGGCCCGCGCGGTGAGGGTGCCGTGCGGTCCCTGGACCTGGCGCCGGGCCTGCCGCCGCCAGACCTGGCGGTACTCAGCGGCGACAGCCTCCAGGAATCCAAAGAGGGCCTGTGGATGCTCCGCACCGTGGCCCGGGGCGACGGCGGCTGGGTGGTGGGCATCTTCATGCCGCGGGAAACCCTGGACCGGGTGCTGGCGCTGGAGCAGCGCTACCGGGAGAGCCAGCAGATCCGCGCCAACAAGCAGACCCTGGAGACCCTGCCCCAGAACACCTTCCTGTTCCTCACCATGCTTACGCTGTTTTTCGCTGTTTGGTCGGGCCTGGCCCTGGCCAAATCCCTCAGCGAGCCCATCCGCGCCCTGGCCAAGGCCGCGCAGCGCGTGGGCAGCGGCGATCTGGACGTGCAGCTGCCCGAACTGGGCGAAGACGAACTGGCCTTCCTGGCCCGCACCTTCAACGCCATGACCCGCGATCTGAAGACCAACCGCGCCGCCATCGAGGCTCAGGCCAGCCGCCTGGAACAGCAGCGGGCCTACCTGGATCAGCTGCTGGCGGCCCTGCCCGTGGGTGTCATGAGCTGGCGGGCCGATGGCGAACTGCGCACCTTCAACGCGGCGGCCCAGGCCTGGCTGGGCCTGGAGTCCTTCGACCCCGCGGAATCCACCTGGGCCGCCGTGGCCTCCTCGCCGCGCTTGGGCCGCCTGCCGGAACTGCTGAGGGCCGTACGGGATTCCAAGCGGGGCGTGCAGGAGGAATTCCGGCTCGGCGGCGAGGGCGAAGGGCGGCCCGTGCGGGCCATCCTGGAACCCCTGCAGGGCGGTGGCGTGCTGGCGGTGCTGGAGGATCTGTCCCTGCTGGCCCAGGCGGAAAAGCGCGCCGCCTGGCAGGAGGTGGCGCGGCGCATGGCCCACGAAGTGAAGAACCCCCTCACGCCCATCCAGCTCACGGCCCAGCGCCTGCTGCGCAAGCACCGGGAGGGGCGCCTGGATGGCGAATCCGTGCAGGAAGGGGCCGAGACCATCCTGGCCGAAGTGGCCAGCCTGTCGCGGCTGGTGGACAGCTTCAGCCGCTTCGCCCGCCTGCCCGTACCCCAGTTCTCACCGTGTGATCCCGCGGACCTGCTGCGCCAGGTGGCGGCCCTCTACGGCCCCAACCATCCCGACATCCGCTGGGAGCTGCGTCTGCCTGAAGGTCCTGTATCGGCCCTGTGGGACGGCGACATGGTGAAGCGCGGCCTCATCAACCTGGTGGACAACGCCGTGGCGGCCCTGGAGGGCAAGGGCACCGTGGCCCTTTCCCTGGGGGCCGAAGGCGCCGACCTGCGCTTCGACGTGGCCGATGATGGGGCTGGGGTGCCGGAAGCGGACCGCGAACGCCTCTTCGAGCCCTACTTCTCCACCAAGCGCAAAGGCACCGGCCTGGGTCTCGCCATCGTGCGCCGCATCGCCCAGGATCACGGCGGCGATGCCCGCTATGAAGCCCTGGAGCGGGGCAGCCGCTTCAGCCTGATTCTGCCCAAGGCGGGGAAAGGCTAGTCGTCGCGGCCAACGCGGGGGGTCAGGGCAGTTCCAGCGCGCCCACCGTGGGCGTCTTGGCATCCCGGGGGTTGCCCCGGGCGTCGACGAACACCGGCACCGCCTGGCCCGACCGGAGGTTCCGGTCTCCCGGCTTTCCGAAATCAGCGTTGGCGGGATCGAGGGAGAGCAGCTGGGGGTCGGCGACGACCGTGTGCTGGTCGAAGCCCGTGTCCAATCGCCAGCCCTCCAGCGTGCCGGTCGCGGGATCCCCTGTGCGGCTGGACTGGGGAAAGAGGAAATCGAGGCCCGTGTTCTTGTCCAGCGCTCGGCCGAAGATCCGGTTGTGGTCCGATTCGGCCAGGGCTTTCCCGCTGCCCTGGCAGAACGTGTGGTACTTGTAGCCCTTCCAGGCTTCCCACCAGGGGGCGATCCCCTCGACAGTGTTGTCCACGAAGAGGTTGTTCAGTACGCGGATGCCTGAGCAGCTTGCGTCGAAGTAGGCCACATCCAGATACTCCCGCGAGGTGGCCGGCGTCGATCCCCCCATGATGGTGTTGTGGAGGAGGTTGATCCGCGCCGCCGGGCCGGAGAGTGCGCCACCGGCCACCAGCACCGCCCGGTTGTAGTCGAGAAACCGGTTGTTGCGGACGGTGATGTCCTGGCCCATGAGCTCCAGAGCCAGGGCCGTGTTCGCGTGGTCCTGCGCCAGGAACTGGTTCGAATCCACCAGGACCCCATGCTGGAACTCCTTGGGCGATCCGTTCCGGTTCTGGGGAATGATCGACAGCAGCCCGTGGATGGAGTTGCGCCACAGCACCACCCGGTCCGTGTCGCCGCGCACGGTCACGTTGTCGAAGTTGTGTCCATTGTCGTGGAACCGGTTGTCAGCCAGATAGATCCGGGAGCCCGACTGGATCCGCAGCCCGTGCTGGGGGTTCATCCCGCCGTTGTCCTCCTCGGTGTTCCCGATGTAGGCGGCCCCGTCGGAACCGGAGGACCAGCCCCCTCCGTTGAAGTTGTGGACCCAGCACTCCGACTGGGTGTTGTCGTGCCCACCCACCCCGAGGGCCCCTTGGCCCACGTTCTCTGTTTCGACCCGGTCCCACAGGTTGCCATCCCCGTTGAGGAAAATCCCTGCGGACACGATTTCGTTGTTGCCCACCTTCTTCCAGTCGCGGCTGGTGCCGCGCACGTGCAGGTTGGTGATCCGCCAGCCGGTCCCCTGGTTGACGCGCAGCACGAAGTCCTCGGGCATCGACGACTGCCACACGGGGTTCGGTGCCGTGGGGTCGCCATAGCGTCCGATCAGCACGTAGCCGGAGACCTCGTCGAACAGCACGGTGGACGTCACGGGAAAGGTCTCCCCTGCCTTGAACAGCAGCTGCACGTGGTTCTTCAGGGGGGCCTTGTTCAGGCGGGTCATGGCCTTGGCCACGGTCTTGAAGGGGCGGTCCTGGGTGCCGGGGTTGGCGTCATCTCCCGAGGTGGAGATGCAGTAGGTGCCGGACTGCGGGATGGCGGGGTCGGGGACGAAGGGATCGATCTGGATGACCACCTCCTTGGAGATGGGCGTCGACCCCGTGGCCGCATCGAAGACTCGGAGCTTCACGGTATAGGTGCCCGGTTTGCGGAAGACGTGGGCCGCCACGAAGCCGTTGCCGGTGGGGTATTTCACGTCGGCGTCGGCGGGGGCCTCGCCGAAGTCCCAGAGGCAGGTGGCGTTCACGTAGGAGCCGTCGGCGAACCGCGGTGAGCCGGTCACATCGAAGAACACCGACAGGGGCGCCACGCCCCGCTGCAGGCTGGTGGTCACCGTGATCGAGGTGTCCTGGACCGGCGGCGCCGGATCCGTCTTGGAGGAGGCGCCGCCGGACGAACAGCCCAGGGCACAGACGAACACAAGCGAGAGGGCTGCTCCCCAAAGAAACGCTTTCATACCCGGCCACCTCATGGATCTGCTGCGGTCAGTTCGGAGCCAAGCTACCACGCGTATTTGGGCTCGGCAACTCGTGCCGTCCAGGATCAGGCCCGTCCCCTCCGCTGCTGCAAGCACCGTGGTTTTGCGGGGCCGTCCAAGCCCTTCAAAGCGAAGACCGGCGCCGCCGTCGTCGCAGCCAGATCCCCAGGGGCCCGAGCACCAGCCAGGCCAGCAGCACCAGTTTGAACAGGGGGGACAAGGGCGCTCCGATCAAGGGCAAGGTGGGGGCCAGGGCCCGGCTCCAGCCTCTCACGGCTGCGCGTATGCTGGGCCCATGCAGACGCGCGCGGCAAACCAGGGCACCCTCCTCATCGTGGGCTGCGGCTACGTGGGCACGCGGCTGGCCCGGCGTTTGATGGGAGAGGGCCCCCTGTTGGCCCTGGTGCGCCGGCACGCCGCCGCAGAGACGCTGCTGGGCCAGGGCATTCCTGCCGTGGCGATGGATGTGGCGCGGGAGGCCGCGGCGGTTTCGCTGAGCCTTCCCTCCGATCTGCGGGCCGTGGTGTACCTGGTTCCACCCGGCGGGCCCGGGGCCGAAGACCTGCGCCTGGTCGCGTTTCTCGAAGCCACGGCAGAGGCCGCTCCCAGGGCCTTTGTGTACATCAGCACCACGGGCGTCTACGGTGATACCGGCGGCGCGGCCGTGGACGAGGCGAGCCCGACGGTGCCGCGCGAGGACCGCTCCCGCCAGCGCCTGGACGCCGAACAGCAGGTGGCTTGTTGGTGCGAGGCCCGGGGGGCGCGTGCCGTGGTGTTGCGGGTGCCCGCCATCTACGGCCCCCATCGACTGCCCCTGGAGCGCCTGCAGCGGGGCGAACCCGTGCTGCGCGAGGCCGATTCCGGCCCCGGCAACCGCATCCACGTGGACGACCTGGTCGAGGCCTGCGTGGCGGCCCTGGAGCGGCCCGCGGCGGGCGCCTTCAACCTCACGGATGGAGCCCCGGAAAGCATGGCCGCCTTCAGCCGTCGTGTGGCCGCCCTGGCCGGGTTGCCACCGCCACGGCAGGTTTCCTGGGCTGAGGCCCAGACGCAGCTGAGCCCCGGCCTGCTGGCCTTCCTGCGGGAATCCCGCCTCGTCACCAGCCGACGCCGGGAGGAGCTGGGCTGGTCGCCCACATACGCCAACCCGGAGGACGGCATCCGCGCCAGCCTCACCGAGATGGGCTGGATGTCAGAGCCATGAATCTGTGTTCATCTGTGTGAATCCGTGGCTTCCATGGCTCTTCATGGCGGTGTTGGTCACTGAAAAGGGTTGGCCGCGGATGAGCACGGATTCACACAGATGAGGAAATCCGTGGCCCGCTGAATGCCGTTCAGTAGCGCAGGACGCTGAAGACGGGCAGGCCCTCGACCTTTTCGCGGCCGGGCAGGGAGGTCAGTTCGATGAACACCGTGAGGGCCACGGGCTGGGCGCCGGTGCGCTGCACGAGGCGCTGGGCAGCGGCGGCGGTGCCGCCGGTGGCCATGACGTCATCCACGATGAGCACCCGGTCGCCGGGCTTGAAGGCATCCGTGTGGATCTCCAGCGCGTCCGTGCCGTACTCCAGGCCATAAGCCTCCGAGTAGGTGGCCATGGGCAGCTTGCCGGGCTTGCGGGCGGGCACGAAGCCCACGCCCAGCTTCTGGGCCAGGGCGCTGCCGAAGATGAAACCCCGGGATTCCAGGCCGAGCACGTGGGTGGGCTGGAGGGTGAGCACCGGCTGGGCCATGGCGGCCACGGCCTCGCCGAAGGCCTCGGCGTTGGCCAGCAGGGGCGTGATGTCCCGGAAGAGGATGCCCTCTTTCGGGAAGTCCGGCACATCGCGGACGAAGGGGCTGAACTGGGTGGTCAGAGTCATGGCAACCTGCCGGGCTGGAACGGTTTGGGGGGATGCGAGGATCGCATGTCCGGGGCCGGACGTCCAGCCGGGACTCCCAAGGGGTCCGCCGGGTCGCCGCTACCCGTTGAAGGCCGAATCGAAGTCCGTCTGCCGGGCCAGCGTCTCCGGACAGCCCAGATCCAGGCGCAGCGGGGTGACGCTGGCGAAGCCGTGGAACACCGCCTCGGCGTCGCTGCCCGGGGCCTTGGCGTAGGTGGGGCCCGCATCGCCGCCGATCCAGAAGTAGGGCGTGTTGCGGGGATCCACCCGGCGCTCCACCAGGTCGTGGTAGGCGCGGCTGTCCTGGCCCGTGAGGTGGAAGCCCTTGGGTTCGCCCTTGGGCAGGTTCACGTTCCAGATGCGGTTGGGCGGCAGCTCCATGGTCTCCCAGCGGCTCAGGAAGCGGGTGATCCAGGGCTCTGCCTGCTCCAGCGAACCGCCGGGGTGCATGGAGAAGGCCGCGGCCTTGGCGCCCTGCAGGCGGCCCTCGAAGGCCGCGCCCACGGTGCCGGAATAGAAGACATCCTCCCCCAGGTTGAAGCCGTGGTTCACGCCGGAGAGCACCCAGTCGGGTTTGCGCTTCAGCACCTCGCAGACGCCGAGCAGCACGCAGTCCACGGGGGTGCCGTCGCAGGCGAAGCGGTCGGGGCCCACCTCGTTCAGGCGCAGGATGTTGTGCAGGCTCAGGGCCGAAGAGATCGCCGAGCGGTTGCGGTCGGGGGCCACGGTGACCACGCGGCCGAAGGGGGCGGCGGCTCGGGCCAGGGCGGCCAGGCCGGGGGCCCAGAGGCCATCGTCGTTGGTGAGCAGGATGAGGCGTTCGGACATGGCACCAGTCTACCCGGTGGGTGGTTCCCCCATTCGATGAGAGGATGGATTTCTCCCAGCGTTTACATGACCCCTGACGCCCCCGCCACCGCCGCCGCCCGCCCCGAGGGGCTGGGACCGGCTGCGCCCGCCCGGACGGCCATCCTCTCCCGCATCCGTGAAAGGATCGTGGCCTTCGCGGCATCCCGTGGTGCAGGCGCCCATGCGGAAGACCTGGCGCAGGAGGTGCTGGTGCTCATCCACGAAAAGTACGGCCACCTCGACCGCCTGGAGGACCTGCTGCCGTTGGCCTTCCAGATCCTGCGCTTCAAACTGGCGGCCCACCGCCGCAAGGCCGCCCGCCGGGGCGAGTACGATGCGGTGGATGTGGATGTCTGCCCGCCCGCCTCGGATGCGCCGGATCCTGCCACCGTGCTGGAACGCAAGGAACTGCTGGCGAAGCTCATGGGCGGCATCGCCGCCATGGGGGAACGCTGCCGCGAGTTGTTCCGCCTGAAGCTGCAGGGCAGGACCTTTCCCGAGATCCAGAGCCTGTTGGGCGCTGCCAGCCTCAACACCGTGTACACCTGGGATCACCGCTGCCGAAAACAGCTGTTGGAAACGCTGGGTGGGACCTGGGCCGGAACCGGCGGAAGGGGGGAGACATGAAGCCTGCCGATGCCGAAAAGCTGCTGGGCGGCTATGCCGCCGGAACCCTCACCGAGACCGAGCGCCAGGGCCTTTTCTCGGCGGCCCTCGAGCACCAGGAAGTCTTCGATGCCCTGGCCGACGAGGAGGTCCTGCGGGACCTGCTGGCGGACCCCGCGGCCCGGGCCCAGCTGCTTGCGGCGCTGAGCCCGGCATCCACTGAATTCGCAGCGCCAAAGGTGGTGCCTTTCTGGCGGCGCACGGGCGTATTGGGCGCCGCCGCCAGCCTGCTGGTGGCCGCCACGGCGGGCCTGGCCTACCTGCGCAGCCCCGAAAAGGTGCCACCTCCGCTGGAGGACAGGAAGGCTCCGGCCCTGAAAGCAGCGGAAACGCCGGGCCAGGTGGCTTCAGATCAGGCGCCTCTCCCCTTGGCGCGGAAACGCGCGGAGGAGGACCGGGGCAAGCCGCAGGATAAGGGCCAGAAGCAAGACTTGGCCAAGGCCGCCCCGCCGCCGCCGGAGGCACCGTTGATGGCCGCACCGGCGATGGCCGCGCCCGTTTCGGCCACGGATCACCGTGAAGATTCGGCGCGCCGCAAGGAACAACCCGGGGCCCGGGAGGCCAAGAAGGCCGAGGCCCCGAAACCCGCCGCCGCGGCCGTCATGGAAGTGGTGGCCGCCGCCAAGGAGGAGGCGCCTCAGTCGGCGAACCAGGCCCCGGTCACCCGGCTCGCGGACCTTCCCCCGGCGCGCGCTGTGGGCGGTGTCGCTGGTCTTGCCCGCGGGGCCGTGGCCCCGGCGCCTGCTCCGATGGCCAAGGCCAAAGCCGATCACCGGATGGCCGATGCCATTTCCCGCGACTCGGCCCCCCTCCGCTGGAGCCTCAGGCCCCAGCCCGATGGGAGCACGGTTGTGGAGGTGTGGGCGCCACGGGAAGCCCACCTGGTGTTGCTCAAGCGCGGCACCGGCGAGGCGGCTGTGATCACCCTCCTGCCAAAGGCCCCGGCAGAGGCTTCCAGCAACGCGATTCTCTGGCACGGCGAGGTTCGGCTGGAGGCCGGAGAGGCCCTGGATCTCTACCGGCTGAACCACCCCGCGGCCGATCCCAAGAAGCTGCCCGAGACGGGGCCGGTGGATGGTTTCCGGGCCCGCATCCACCCCACCGAAAAGGGCGCCAGCCGCTGAAATGAACCTGGCTATTTCGGCGCGGCGGCCTGGAAGATGGCTCGTTTCTCCCGCTGGATCGCAGGGAAGGTGGCATCGGGCCTCAGCTCCGCCCAGTGGTAGAGCAGCACGCCGGTGGAGGGCTCCTGGAGGGCATGACCAAGCGCCTCCTTGAATTCGGCTGGGGAGACCTGTCCCTCCGTTTCCACCTGGGCGAACTGGAGGCTGGGCATGATGCCCCGGCCGGAATTCCGCTGCAGCTCGGCGGTGAGGGTGTGGATGTACTCCGGCGGGTGGCCGATGAGCTTGTGGTACAGCATGGGTGACAGGTAGTCCACGTGCGCCCCCAGCGCTTTCACATCCTGCCCGGCGATGCGCGTGAGGCCGCGCTCGAAGGTGGCTTCGGTCCAAGGCACCACGTGAACGGAGACCTTGATGCTGGGATCGATGGCCCGCACGGCGCGGCTGGCGGTTGCCACAAACCCGGTAATGGTGCCGGTCTTCCAGCGCTCCCAGGCCTCGGCATGGCCCTTCAGAATCCACTCGGCCTTCTGTGCGGTGGTGGTCAGCTGTTTGGGAATCCGAAGTCCGGCTGCTTTCTGGAACTGGGCCAGGCAGCGGTCGCAGAAACAGAAATTCCGGAGATCGTCCGGCTTGGCATCCGCGGGAATGATCTCCCAGGTGGTGGGGAAGCGCATGAAATTGAGACTGAGAATGTCGGGCCGGAGGGTTCGGGCGATTTCCTTCACGATGGAAAGCTTGTAGGCCTGGTAGGCCTTGTCAGAAGGGCAGACGAACTTCTGCCAGTTCACGAATCGGGAATCGCCATGCTGATCCACGGGGATCAGATCCTTGCGGCGCTCCACGGTGTCGGCATCGTAGAAGATGTGGCAGATGGCGCCCACCGCGATGTGGTTCCGTTTCGCCTCGGCTCTGAACCTGGCCAGATCGATGGTGGCGTCCCGCTGGGGCAGGATCCGGCTGGGGTAGAAGGCGGTCCGGCCTTCATAGAAGGTGGTGAACACGGCATTCACACCGCTCTGCTTCAGCTCTTCCAACAATTTCCCGTCATCCGGGTACTTCGCCTGCAGCTCATCCTGATTGAGGTACAGCTTCACGCCATGGATGCGCGGGGAAACCGATGCAGGCTGTTGCGCGGGGTTTCCCGCTTCGAGGGAGCCGCCCATTCCAGTAAGGGTCATGGCCAGGACGAGGCCCCACCCGTTCTTGATGATGGCCCTGGATGGCATCGACATCTGCAACCTCCCGGAGGGAATGCTGAGTTTTGGGTATTGTATGCAGCTCTCCACCAGGCGTGCGCTGAAGTTGCCATCAACGGGCACCGCGAAGAAATCCCTGAAAGGGACCCTCGCCTCGCGGCATTCCCCCCTGAACCGCGCCATGGAGGTGCGGCCCATCGGAGGAACCCATGTCGCTGCGCCGGTCCACCACCACCCTGTTCGCCTGCTGCGCCGGGCTGGCTCTGAGCACCCAGGGCGACGCCCAGGCTCACATCCGCCCCAAAACCGCTTCCATGGCAACCCGCGCGCAGGCCGCGTCTACGGGGGAAACCGGCGAGGCGACGCTCTCGCCCTACTTCTTCGTGAAGGGTGGGGACAGCGCCGTGGATCAGCTGCCCTTGAAAGCCACCTCGGCGAAGGTGGCCATTTCCGGCGTCATCGCCGATGTGAAAGTCACCCAGGTCTACCGCAATACGGGCAGCCAGCCCCTGGAGGCGATCTATGTGTTTCCGGGCTCCACGCGCTCGGCGGTCTACGGCATGACCATGACCATCGGCGAGCGGGTGCTGAAGGCGCAGATCAAGGAGCGGGGCCAGGCCCGGACCGACTACGAGCAGGCGAAAGCCCAGGGGCGCAGCGCCTCTCTTTTAGAGCAACATCGCCCCAACGTCTTCCAGATGAACGTGGCAAACATCCTTCCCGGCGACGAGATCAAGGTTGAGCTGTCCTACACCGAGTTGCTGGTGCCCACGGAGGGCACGTACGCCTTCGTCTATCCCACGGTGGTGGGGCCGCGCTACGCGGGTCTCACCGGCCGCGCCGGCACGGAATCCAGCACGGGCGAGGCCTGGGTGGCCAATCCGTACACCCATGCAGGCGAGAAGCCCGCCACCACCTTCGATCTGGAGGTGAAGCTGGCGGCGGGCATGCCCATCCAGCGCATGAGCTGTGATACCCACAAGACCTCCATCGCCTTCGACGGCAAGGCCGACGCCACGCTGCGCCTGGATCCCAGCGAGGCCCAGGGCGGCAACCGCGATGTGATCGTGAAGTACCAGCTGGCGGGCGGCGCCGTACAGTCCGGTCTGCTGCTGGATCAGGGACGGGAGGAGAACACCTTCCTGCTCATGGCTCAGCCGCCCAAACGGGTCGCGCCCAAGGATCTGCCGCCCCGGGAATACGTCTTCATCATGGATGTCAGCGGCAGCCAGATGGGCTTTCCCATCGAGGTGTCCAAGGTGCTCATGAAGGAGATGATCCAGGGGCTGCGTCCCCAGGATCTCTTCAACGTGATGGTGTTCGAGGGCAGTTCGGCCTTGTGGTCGCCCGCCTCGCAGCACGCCACCCCGGAGAACGCGCAGCAGGCCCTGGCCTTCGTGCGCTCCCAGAATGGCGGTGGCGGCACGGAGCTGGGCAGCGCCATGCGGCGGGCCCTGGGCCTGCCCCGCGTGCCAGGAATCTCCCGCACCTTCGTGGTGTCCACCGATGGCTACATCAGCGCCGATGGCCAGATCTTCGACATCATCCGCAAGAACCTGGGCTCGGCCAACCTCTTCGCCTTCGGCATCGGCAGCTCCGTGAACCGCCACCTCATCGAAGGCATGGCCCACGCCGGACAGGGCGAGGCCTTCGTCATCACCAGGCCCGAACAGGCTGCCGCCGAGGCCGAAAAATTCCGCGCGTACGTGTCATCGCCGGTGCTCACCAACCTCAAGCTCACCACCCACGGCTTCCACATCCAGGATCTGGAGCCCATGCAGCTGCCCGATGTGCTGGCGGACCGTCCCGTCATCTGCCTCGGCAAGTGGACAGGCGAGGCCAGGGGCACCGTCACCCTCTCGGGCATCAGTGGCGTGGGGCCCTGGAGCCAGACCTTCGAGGTGGGCCAGGTGCGGGACCGCCAGCACGGCGCCCTGCGCCAGCTCTGGGCCCGCCAGCGCATTCAGATGCTGTCGGACTACGACCAGTTCGGCCAGGATGAAGGCCGCAAGGCCGAGGTGACGCGCCTGGGCCTCGCCTACCACCTGCTCACGGCCCACACCTCGTTCGTGGCCGTGGATACCCAGGTGCGCAACGCGAGCGGTCACACCAGCACCGTGACACAACCCCTGCCGCTGCCCGAGGGCGTGTCCGATGCCGCCGTGGGAAACGTTTCTCGCGGCATGGTGGGTGGATTGGCCGCCAGTGTGGCCTGTGCCCCAGCCTCGATGATGATGAAAAAGGCGGAATCGGCGCCGGCGGTGATGGAAGTGGTGGCGGAGGATGCCAGGGCACGGCGGGACAAGGGGAAGGCATTCCGCGGCCTGCGTGTGCTTTCCTGCTCCGGTCTCACGGGAACCACGAATCCCCAGGCTCTGCGCCAGGAGATTCAGGCGCGGCTCATGGATCCGGCTCTGGCCTCGGCTTTGGCAGCGCTTCCTGCGGGCACCCGAGTGGTGTTGAAGGTGGATCCCTCGGGCCAGGTGCTGGGCGTCACCTTTGACCACGCCTTCGCAGGCTCGATCCAAGCCAAATCCCTGCTAGCCACCTGGAAGCTGCGCAGCTGGACCGGTGGCCTGGCCGGCAACCTGGAACTGACCCTGGGCTGATGGCCTTCCTGCTTTTGATGCGCGCCTCTCCTCTCTCTCTTGGGGGGGAGGCGCGCTGGCATGGGGCGGAGAACGACCTATGTTCATAGCCATGATCGGGTGGTTGGGAGTGGTTCTCATGGCGGTGCTCGGGAGTGCCCAGCCGGATGGTGTTCCGCAGGCGGCTCCGGTGGAAGCCGAAGCCACAGTGGCAGCCCGGGCCCGCATGGTGCGCGAGCAGATCGCGGCGCGCGGCATCAAGGATGTCCGAGTGCTGGAAGCCCTGGGGCGGGTGCCGCGCCACGAATTCCTCCCTTCCAGTCAGAGGCTCAGGGCCTACGAGGATGGCCCCGTGCCCATCGGCGAGGGGCAGACCATGTCCCAGCCGTACATCGTGGCCTTCATGAGCGCAGCCCTGGAGCTGAAGCCCACGGACCGGGTACTGGAAATTGGCACAGGCTCTGGCTACCAGGCGGCGGTGCTGGCTGAGCTGGCGGCCGAGGTGTTCACCATTGAGAATGTGGAGGGCCTTGCCTGGCGCGCCGAGGGCGATCTCAAACGCCTGGGCTATGGGCGCGTGAAGGTGCGCGTTGGGGATGGCTACCTGGGCTGGCCCGAGGCCGCGCCCTTCGATGCGATCATCGTCACCTGTGCGCCCGAGCGGGTGCCCGAAGCCCTGGTGCAGCAGCTGAAGGTGGGCGGAAAGATGATCATCCCCGTGGGCCCCCAGAATGGGGACCAGGAACTCTATCTGCTGCGCAAGCACAAGGCGGGCATGGAGACCAAGGCCGTGTTGCCGGTGCGCTTCGTGCCGATGGTCAAGGGGTTGTAGACGCCGATCCTGGGGCAGCCTCAGGCGGGAGGCGGGAACCACAGGGTGAACGTGGTGCCGACTCCGAGTTTGGAGTCGACCTCCACAGAGCCGCCCAGTTCCTCCATGGTGTACCGCACGGAAGCGAGACCCAGGCCGGTGCCCTGACCGAGGGGCTTGGTGGTGAAGAAGGGCTTGAAGATGCTCTCCAGCAGATCGGGCGGCATGCCAGGGCCGTCGTCCGTGACCCGCAGGAAGATCCGCGACTGAGGCGAATCGGACTCGCGATCAAGCTGCACTTCGATGTGGCCGCCCTGGGGCATGGCATCCCGTGCGTTGCTCACCAGGTTCACCAGCATCTGCTCGATGCGATCCCTCGATCCCAGGATGGGCGTGATCGGATCCCTGAACACCAGCTGCAGCGTGACATCCCTTGGCAGCAGCATCCTCAGCAGCGACTCGAGGTCGGCCGTGGCATGGTGGAGGTCGATGAGGCCCGGCGGTTTCTGGTCGGTGCGGGCGAAGGTCATGAGGCGTCGGGTCAGGGCGGCGGATTGGTCGGCCGCTACGATGATGCGATCCATGTCCGAGGGATTGGGGGGCTCTCCTTTCACCAGTTTTGCCCGGGACAGCTCAGCCGAGGACAGAACCACGCTCAGAGCGTTGTTGAGGTCGTGGGCCAGGCCCGCGCCCAGGGTGGCGATGGCGTTCATGCGCTCCGTGCGCCGCAACGTGGCCTGTAGCGTTTCCAAATCATGGGTTCGGGCCCGGACCCGGTCCTCAAGTTCCTCCCTGGCCACGCGGGCCTCCCTGAGCAGGAAGCCATGGCGGGCCAGGGAAAGGGCGCAGATGCCCAGAAAGCCTGTGGTGAAGAGGAGCAGGTGTGGATTCCGGCCCAAGGTGAAGAGCACCAGCAGGAGGCTTGCCGCCAGGAAAGGGAGGTAGATCAGCCATTCGACGAACTCGAAGCCAACCGGGGCGGCCTGTCCATCGACTTCCACGGGCTGGCGTGATTGGGCCACCAGGATGAGCGTGAATGGCGCCATGAGCGTGAGCCCAAGCAGGGCCGACGGTTGCAGGGTGGCATTCGAGCCATAGGCGGTGGGCTGGGCCAGCACAATGGTGGCGCCCCAGGCCAGCGAGCCGAACATGAACCACCCAAGGGGGCCTCGCACCCGACGGGGGTCTTCAGCCAGGAAGTAGACCGTGATGCCGGCGACGACGGCCACCCGGGCGGACAGGGCCATCATCCGCAGATACACCACCTCCTGGCCCTGGTCGGGTGGGTTGTAGAGAAGCGCGCCCCAGAGGAGCAGCAGGATGGCAAGGGAGCAAAGGAGACTGCCGATCAGATTCAAGGGCCGCCGGAAGGCCTGAGTCGAGGAACGGAACGGCCAGGAGAGCAGTGCCCAGGCCTGCAGAAGGGCCGCAGCGAGTTGCAGGAACAGGTGGATTCCCTCCACGGGGCCCAGGTGCGCCAGGGCCCCGGTGAAGGCCAAGGCGAGGTTGCTGGCCACGAGTACCAACGCACTGGCCGCCAACAGCCGCCAGCCCCTCTGCTCAGGGCCCGGCTCGCGGCTTCGGAAGGCGAGCAGGATAAGGGCCGCTCCGTTGGCCAGGAGCAGTCCCAGGCCGAAGGCTGCACTGACCTGATCCTGGGGCAGCCGCGAAAGGAGAACCCCGTAGGCAAGCAGGATGGCCAACAATGCCGGAAGAACGGAACCCGCGCCCAGGCGAGCTTGGGATGGGTGTAGGGAGGCCATGGCATCCTGAACTTACGGACAACGGCCCGTCCTGCTTTGCATCGGCACCAGGGCAAAGAGACTAAAATTTGAATGAATGGAGAGTTGGGGCCTGGGACAGGATTCGAGCGCGTTTGACAGCGCCAGGGTTTGGCTTTGGCACGGCCGGACGGGATTCGAACACGTGTGGCTGTGCCAGCCGCCGGTCTCGCTCCCGACAGCGCCCCGCGCTGTCTCCGCGATCCCACTCGGCCGAAGGCCAGAGGGGTGGTGAGTGCAGGCGACTGAATGTCGCCTGCCGAACCGGGCAGCCCCCGGCCTGAGGCTCGAAGCCTCTCGCCGACTTCGATGGGGGCAAGGAAAAGGACCCGGCGAAGGGTCCTTTTCGTGTGGGGTGTTGTTTGGTCGGCGCGAGAGGATTCGAACGGGTCCGGCTGCGCCGTCCTGTAACGCGGCGGCCGGTTTGGCGCGACATTTGCGCTTGGTTTGGCGCGACACAGCGTAAGCCGTAGTGCGATCAAGAGCCTGCCCAGACCTGGGAGATAACCCCGCCTGAGGAGATCTTTCCGACCAGTGGGTTGCCCTGGGTAGGGCCATAACCACAGAAGGCCAGGAACCCCCCGGGATCCTTTGACAAGTGTGCGATTCCAAGGACCGCACCAGGAGCGCCCATGGTTGGGACCCAGCGAACCAATGTGGAGACGACACCAGCGGGGGTGCATTTATTCACGCCTAGATGGCCATCGCCAAAATACCGATCAAAGTAGCCCGAATAATAGACATCAGAGCCAATGACGGCCATCTGGCCAATTCCTTCACCGGAGCGGTCCTTGAGGGTGGTTACAACCCCAGCGGCCGTGCAGTAGCGCAAGGTCCCATCGAAGACACCACCACCAACCAGTTCCTGGACAAAGAGGTTCCCAACAGCATCTGCAGCCAGTTGGCAGCCAAATGAAAACCTGGCGCTGGTCCCGGTCCCGTCGACCAGGGTGCCGTTGCCTTCGCCAACAGCCCAGCCACCGGCAAGGATCGATATAGCCTTGGCCGGGGTGATCTTGAGGATCTGCCTCGTGTAGTTGGTAAACACATAGAGATTGTCGGAAGCATCAATGGTGAGGCTCCCTATCGCACCCTGTAGGTGCCCATATCCTCTGCTGAAATCGCCCGCGTAGGCGCTCAGATCGAGCCAGGTGGTGGCATTACCAGATGAATCGATCCGTCGCAGGGCAGAGTCGTTATCGATTACGAAGAAGTTGCCTGACGAATCCACCACGCATGACATGGAATTCAGGAAACGAGATGCCCCCGCATCGCCATTGACCAACCCTGTCAGAGAAGAACTGCCGGAGAGGTTTGAAATACCAGCAGACGTAACAGTGATCAGCCTGGAGGGAGGCCTTTGCTGGGTGGTGCCCATAAGGTTCAGGGTGTCGTGGCGCTGGCTCGTGACCACCACAAACGTGTTGGTGTCCATCATGGCCAAGCCATTCAGATTCGCAACGCCAGCGGGCAAGTGAATCGGCGGGTAGTCAACGTCAGGGGCACCGAACGCCTGGCTCAACACCATTGTGAATTCCGGCGTAGTGCGGACCGTTCCTGTGAAGGTCCCGTTCACTGGCTTGATGCGGAACTGCACAGGCTTGGTAGGGTCGGCATCATCTATCCTTCGCTGAGCCTCGGTATAGATCTTTGAAGTGCTTGTCAGGCCAGGCCATGAGCGCTTCATTACCCCGCCAACGAGCACTTCGACGGTGACCGATCCCTCCAGCGCATAGGCCCCGGCCACATCCTGAGGGACCAGCAGCGTACCCGGCCCTTGGGTGACGCGATTTCGATGAGACCAGGAAAGGGTCGCATCCCCTGAAATATTCGACGGCCACGACTCGTAGGGGACGCCGTTGAGCGTGACGTTGCCCGGAGGCAGCGGTTTCCAGGCGCGGGAGGCGGTGTTGAGCTGCATTTCAACGGCACCACTCAGGGGCAGAATCCCCCGAGGCGTCCGAGTTAGGAGCTTGGTTTTTATGAGTAGATCAGTCGCGTAGGGCATCAGATCAACCTAGCGAATGGGACGTGGATGGAGCTGGCCCACAGAAGGAAGAGGATCGCCCCCTCCGCCTGTATTCGGAGCTGGGACGTTGGCATTGAAGACTTTGACCACCCGCGTGTTGTGGGTGGTTCCAGAAGGGTGATTTGCTTGAATCGCCATGTGACATCACTCATACCGGATGAGAAGAGAGGAACTGCCATTTGCGACCACACTGCTGATTGAGTCAGACCCAATGGCCATGTATTTCCGTGTCGTCCCATAGAGAGCTACGTCCGCAGTCCCCCTACGAACAAGGTCGGAGTCCAGGTAGAGCAGCAGGTTTCGGCAAGGATTTGAAGGCGCGCCATCGAAAAACCGAATCGGGCAAACACCGATATTCCCTCCAAGGGCCCAGTTGGATCCCGACGGCGCAAAGGCACCCAAGGCTGTTGAGGTAGCCTGATGCAAAAGGCTGGGGCGGATCAGCTGATTCACCACATATACGGCGCTGGAGCTGGAGTTCTCATGAATGAGCAATAAAAAGCCATCAGAGGTGTCGGCACCCGCGCTATCAGGTGTGCGCTCAATTGAAAACAGCAAGCTCGCAGAAAGGGTGTTCCCCGCGAGGAAAAAGCACAGCCGATTGGTGTCACCGGATCCAATGAAAAAGGCTGCAGTTCCTGCGCCCATATTAACTGGCGCGGTTCGAGCAACCATTACACCAGTGATGACGCCTCCACCACTGGATCCAGTCCCAATCGTGAAAGCCATTCCTGGATTCGTGATCGAGCCTGTGCTGAGGAACTCTATTTTTATAAATAATGGCGCGGAGGCTTGAAGCGCATCATTCATCCTCCAGATTTGATACCCAAGTAACTGGCCGCTCGCTGTGGCATTCACGAGCGCCGATGCGGCTGTTTGCCCAGCATCACTTGTCTGGATCCAACCACTGGCAGTCAACAAGGCCTCAAGCCGCCCTGCCCAATCGCGAATTCCCCCATAGGTGTAGCAGTTTCGACCGGACGCAGATGCTTCATCAACCAGAGTTGTGGCTCCGCCAAGGACCATTTGGGAAGAGGACAGGGAGGTAATAGGCCCGGATACGTTGTTTCCTGACGCACTGAATCCAGTCCAGTTGACATTCTGACCAAGGACAAAATTGTCTGTGAGAAAGGATCCGCCACTCCGAGTGAAGGTTTTGGTGGCTGCAGTGACTGCGACATTCGTTGCAGAGAGACTCGTGCTGGCAAGGAAGGAGACATTGGATGCGAAGGCCTTTGCCATTCAAGACTCCAAATCGGTGAATACAACAGTTACGCCGACCGCCGCGCTTGCGCCCAGGTTCGTGACGCTCAAATAGGCCTTGCCGGTGACAGGGTCATCCTGGTTCGAGAAGGTCGCTTCTTTCAATGCGAAGGACAGGTGGGCGGCGTCAGTGACCACATCCAGCTCACAATCCGAAGGGTCCGTGAGCTTTTGGGTTGAAGGCCGGGCAGCGTCTGTGGAGCGACGTGCAGCCGTCGAATACAGGCGGACTCGCGCCGCCTGTGTGGTTGTGAGCTTGTAGAGCTTTCCTGTCTTAACGAAGTCGATGTCCTGCGTTTCGACAGCCCCAGCGGCCAACACGCCGGTCGTCCAGTTCGCTGAGGCTCGGGAGGGGCGGCCATTGGTTCCATTCATTCCGGCCGGGCCAACGAGAGAGGTCCCGACCGGCCAAGCCCCACCTGCCTTTGGCCCGAAAATGAAATGAGAAGTCAGGTTGATGTAGCTATCACCATCCGAACCGATATCTGAGGTCGGGTCGATGGTCCCGTAGAGGATGGTGCGTCCGTTTGACGTGCCCCCGAGATTAGGTCCAATCAGGATGAGCCTACTGGGTTGAAAAGGATCTCGTTGGGATTCGCGGAAGGAGCCGTAGGCGACTGGAGTGAATCCCAACGACGCGCTGCTTCGATGGGAGTTATTCCGCCCAGAGGGCCATGGGGCCTGTAGTGATTGTAATCATGACGCCAGTCTTCCGTGATGATTCGAACTTCTCGCAGGCTGGCGAACCAATGCTCATTGAGGCATTCGTCTCTGAACCGTCCGTTAAAACTCTCGCAGGTCCCGTTTTGCATCGGCTTTCCGGGTTGGATGAGATGGTGCTCGATGCCTTGTTGGTGGCGCCACTGATCGAAGATTCGACTGGTGAACTCGGGACCATTGTCCGTTACAAGGATCTCTGGGCGGCCCCGCTCATCAATGATCCGTTCCAGCACTCGAGCCACCCGAAGGCTGGGAAGACTTGTGTCCACTTCAATGGCCAGGCATCCCCGCGTGAAGGTATCCACAACGTTCAGTGTCCGGATCGAACGGCCATCGGCCAGGGCATCCGAGGTGAAGTCCATGGCCCATTGCTCATTCGGCCGGGTCGGAACTCGCAGTTCTCTCCGCATTCCCCCCTTTAGCCGCTTTCGAATTCGTTTCCGAACCGACAGGCCCTCCTCCTTGTAGAGCCGGTAGATCCGCTTCACATTCACGGGGAAGGCCTCCCGGCGAAGCAGCATATGCAGCCGCCGATAGCCGAACCGCTTCCGTTCCCCAGCCAGCTCTATCAACCGCTTGCGTAGCTCCGTCCAATCCACGCGGGTGCTCGGTCGGCGGTAAGCCGATCTCGTCACCCCGAGCAGGATGCAGGCCCGGCGCTCGCTCACGAACTGGCCTTGCACCAGCTCTCGAACGGCCTGCTTTCGTGCGCCGGACCTCACCATTTTTTTGATAGAAGGTGCTTCATCCCCTCAATCTCCAACTCCCGCTTTCCCAAGAGCCGCAGCAGCTGCGCATTCTCCTGCTCCAGTTGCTTCAGCCGACGAGCGTCAGAGACCTCCATCCCCCCAAACTTCGCCTTCCATCGGTGGAATGTTTGTTTGGAAATCCCCAAATCACGGCATAAATCCGGAACCTTCTCTCCAGCCTCATGCCGTTTCAATGCTCGGATGATCTGTTCCTCTGAAAATTGTTTGGCCTGCAACTTGTCCTCCTTTGGACAGGGGCAGTCTCATTCTCGCTGGACCTATTTCTCGGGGGCACGTCACGTTGATGCCAGGTGTTGATGGGCCTGCGACAGCACCACCGCCGCCGCTGCCATCGGATGAACGCACCTCGGCGGCGCCGACGCTGAAAAACCAAACGCGATCACCCGCTGCGTTGTCTGAGGGGACTGTGTCGATAACGCCGCGAAGCACCGCAGACACAGTGAAACTGCCGTCAACATTCGCTACAGCCGTGGTCCAAGACACCAGCTCCCCAGTCGCAGGGAAATAAGCTAGGTTTGCGCCACGGGCGCGACCATCCGAATTGGTGCTGAACCCCGGCAACTGGGCCAGGTCGGAGCCACCAGATACGGTGAAGCCAACTGGATCAAGCGCGGCCGTCTTGCATCCGTATGCACTCGTGAGTAAGCCGGTCGGAGTCAGTGATGGCAGGTTCCCCGTCTGAAGATACCCAGCACCCTCATTGGTCCAGATCTCTGCATCCAGAGTGACCTGGTCGGCTCGCGATCCAATGGCGAAGACCTGGCGAGATGCCCCCACTGCCCAGTAAGGCGCTTCCATCAGCGCCTGGGCCTCGCAGGGTTGAGGCGTAACGCCGGGATCGACCCAACCAGATGACGCCGGAGCGCCATACAAGGCAGACCCGAGGCTGAATACATCCTTCAGGAAAGAGATCCGAATGCCAGAGGACTGCAAGTCACCCCTGGAAATCTTCAACACGCGGCAGACCACCTGGTCGATTCCCAGGGGGGCCCATCGCAGAACAAAAAGGTCGCCAGGCCTAAGAGTGCGGGCGACCCGGGTGCAGATCAGATCACCTTTGGCCAATGGGGTGCTGTAGGCCCTGAGATCCCGATCCGCCACCTTTGCAGCCAGGCTAGCCTTGGAAATCATCGGGTAGCTCAGGCTCGCATTGACCACCGCATCTTGATAGCGGATATTCGCGAAGGCCTGCGCCTGGACTTGTTTGGTTGAGAAATTAGATGCCCGGCTCGTGTAGGACACTTGAACCTGGTTGGTTGATTCGTCCAGCGCGACCTCGCTGTAACCCTCAAGCGCCTGGATGGACGAATGGCCATCCAACACTGGAAGCGTGGCGACGTTATAGCCGCCACGGGCTAACGTGATCCGCCATTTCCCTGTTGAGAAGTCTAAAAAGTTGCAGCCGTCAATGGTCCGCAGGATTTCCTCAATGAAGGAGCGTGCATCCCCGCTCTCCCAGATACCACTAATCCCAAACCCTTCGCTCGCGAGCTGCTGCGCTGCTGCCTGGAAGCTAGGGATATCCACGAGATCAACTGGCTGCGCCATGCCACATTCCTGCGAGGTCAGCACCTCGTAGATGACCTCGGCGGCGTTGGCATCGCCATTCAAATTCGTCGTCGATGAGCCAAACCCGAGATTCGATGGGAGCCGACGCACAACCGCGCTGATGGGCGGAATTCGAGGAGAGGTCCCGAGGTAGCCGTTATCTCCACCAGCGCTGGGTCCCTGCCACACCAGCGTAGCGACACCACGCCACGCAGGAAGGGGCGCCCCAAGCACGTCAACAAGGTAGTCATCAACGGGCTGAGACATGGTCCCGGGCAGGAAGTTGAAGGTTCCAGCCAAGCCACCGCCGCCAGTCTCTCCACCGAATAGCCCTTCCGAACTGACATGGATCAGTCCACCAGTGCTCACGCCAGTCCAGAAGGTCTTGCCGTCCGCCTGCAGCTCAAGCAGCTCCACAGGCCCAAGGCAAAGGCTAAGCTTCATCCCCACGTAGTAGCGATAGCCTACCGTTTGCCATAACGTGCTTCCCGTACCCATGAAGCCGCCCTTACCGGCCTTCTGCCTGATTGGGCGATTGGCGATGTCCCCCCACCAGGTCACATTGGGACTGTCCAGCTTGACCGTTCCGAATACGAACGCTTTCCGCCGATCCTCAGTGGCCGTCGGGAAGTCGAAGTCGGCGGTGCCAGCGGCCTTCGCGTTCTCCACCTTTGGCTTGGGGCGCAGCATCTCGCCCACCACCATGGAGGCGACCCAGAGGAAGAACATCACTGGCCACGGCATCAGCCGTCCAGCCCAGTCTTGAAGGGGTTCTTATCGCCAACAAACGGCTCACCGCCGTAATTCGCAGCGTTATTGAAGACGCTGTGACAATCTCCCCATGAGCCATCGGCTCGTTTCCAGAGGTGATCGCACCCGCGAACGACCTTCAGAGCATCTCCAGCCTTCGCACCAACCAGCGGAAATCGCAAGCCGACTGAATTGCCAACATGGCTGATGATCTCCTGACGGGCGTCAAGGTCCAGGTGGTAGGCCTCTCCCCGCACCCACCAGCCGTCCGCCTGTGTCCCGAAGAGATCCGCAACCAGAGTCATCCCATCCGAACTGATGGAGGTTATGACCGCATCACGGGTCCACTCGGCCTCCGAGACACCACAGCTGTAGAGCCGTCGCCCGCAGCTGTATCCATAGGAAAGGCGCAGCGTAGCCCGGCCGAGGGCCTTGTCCGTCGGATCGCATTGAATCTGAGCCCGCGAGCCCGTCCACGACACCCCTCGGACCTTTCCCTGCCATATCCATTCCGTCTCGGTCTCACCGCGATGAAGGCGCCCCACAGACACCCAGATAGAACTTCCAGGGGCGCCCCCACGGAACAACATGGCAACCGGGAAATCACGAGCCACCTCAAGCTGGAGGGTCGAATGCTTTTCCTCCTTCCCAAGGCTCGGAGCATTGCGGCGAATGGTCGCGGGCTGGAAAGTGCCATCAACAGTTGTGACAGGCTCCGCATCGCTCGTATAAAGCCACCGGTTGCCCCCCCTGACGAAGAGGTAGAACTCAACGGGGGCGCCATCATGGACAGAGTTTTCGCGGCTGGCCAACGTCAAAGTAAAACCTCCTTCACCCGGAAACTAGCCCGTAGGAGGTCGTCCGTCTCCCAGACCATGCGGAGGCTGTCTTGGTCCAACCGAACGAAGGAAAGATAGCTGATGCAGCGCCAGTCAGAGGTAGCGCGGGCCTGCCCAAAAGACTGATCGAGCGTGATCCATTCATGGTCCATTCCGCCGGGTGCACTACCCGTGATCCGCCGAAAGATTGGCGCACCTGCAAGGGGGTAGAAGGCCAGATCACAGCGGTTGTGGTGTTGAACTATATGGGTGCTGTAAAGCACATTCCGGATGCGGACCGACAGGTCGGAGGCCGATGCGTCCTGGGACTGCTCCATGTCTCGCGAATATGTCGGAAGCCAGAAAGGGATGCAGCGGCCCCGCCGCGCATCAATGAACCCCATGAAACGGGCAATCGCTTCAAGGCGATTCAAGGCCCGCCGGAGGGCGGATTCCCGCTCCGCCTGCTCAGCCTGGTCCTGTGGGTCAGGCTGAGCAGCTGGGAGCAGATCACTCAAAGCGGCGTCTTCGTCTCGGAGGTGGGCATCGAGACGCAGGACAAGGGGCAGCTCGCCATCCTTCACTGCCTGTTGGCGGGCTCGTTTGGCAAGGTAGACATCGTGGGATCGACCCAGGGCGGCCCGCATGGCCTGCCTGATCCAATGGTCGGCGTAGGACAGGTAACCTGCCCCGAAAGCCGGATCGTAGTCCCTGGCGGCCTTCAGGGCTCCGGAACGGCCCTCCTGAAGAAGATCGTCCCGGTCCAGGCCGCGCATGATGGCGGCCGGAAGGTAGCTCTCCGCCCGCCGCTGGATCCAACCCTCCACCTGGGCCACAACGGAAGCGTCAAGGCCGTTGGTAGGGGTCCACCAGAAGACCTGGCCGTTCACGGTGACCGCGACCGGCAGGATCTCTGCGGCGGAGGATTCGCGCATCAGGCCACCTTCGCCTTCAACTGACGGTCTAACTCGATAGCCGCCTCGACGCTGTAAACGACCGGCAGATGAAGGTTCAGCGCCACATTCATCTCTCGGAGGCAGCCTGGGCTGTTGTTCCAGCCATCAATCATCAGCAGGTAGTCGCACCTGCGGATGACCTCCAGATCCATGGCCATCCAACTCTCATAGCCCACATCCGAGTTTCCGATGATGGGGCTATTGGCGTGGGGGCAGTAGTGCAGGACTTCGGCCTCCCAGAGCAACGTGGAAGCCTCAAGGGCGGCAAACCGATGGCGGTTGCGGGTCAAGGCATCCTCCGCGCTCATAGGGCCACTGAGATAGCCCATGGGGAGACGTGGCGAATTGAGGTCCTTGTGCAGCTGCTCCATGGCTACACCCCCGCCATGTCGAGAGAGATGGGCTTGTATTCGCCCGCTTCGTCACGTTCGTAGACGCGCAAGTAGCTCTTGCTGCTGACGACTTGGACTGATTCGGAGATGGCGTCCATGGCCCTCTTCCAATCCTTGTCATCAATCTCCAGCTTGCGCAGGCCCAGGACGCGGCGGATGCTCACATTCCCGGCCTTGTCGACCTGGAAGGCATCGTTGACCAAGGCCATGAGCTTTGCGTCAGCCCCATCGCTCCAGCGCTTGATGCACTTGTCGATGATGGCCTTGGCAACCTGGAGGCGCTCATCGAAGGCGATGTTGTCCTGGTTCGCCTGGATCACCTTGAATCGGCCATCGAACGACAGCAGGGTCAGGTTGCCCTTTGCGCCCCCGAGCTTGGCCTTGAAGCGAGCGGCGCTTGTAAGCACAAATTCATCGATCTCACTCTGGACGGTGCTCTTGAATTCGGCCAACTCACCCGACCGCTCGCGGGCCCTGGCGGCGATGCTCACCACGAGTTCATCTCGCAGCAGGTCGATCTCTTTAATGTTCTCGATGAGGACCAGGTCGCCATTGGCGTTCGCTCGGTAGCCCTCAGGGATCTTGGGGTTCTTGGTCATGCTCTTGCTCCTAGTGACGGGTGAAGCGGCGGCGCCTCTGGGCGTCCCGCAGGTGAAGGGCGCCCAGAACGGGCAACCAAAGGGGGGAGATGATCCAGGCCAGGACAGTGCTCATGAAAAACTCACTTCTGTTCGCGTTCCCTGAGGCGGACCGTCAGGGTCGCTTCGTCTGCGTTAATGAGGTCATCCGCACAGGCCTCAACCACTTCGTGGAAGCCTTCCAATGCACGTTCTTCCGGGACTTCGATGTAGACAGTGATCGTTTTCAAGTGAGGCTCCATAACCATGCGGGGCATCCCCGCGTCTAAACTTCGTTGATGGAAACTTGTCGGATCCACACCCTGCCCAGCGTGTTCGGGCACGTCGCGGAGTCGCCTTTCGGGGGGAGTGCTTTTTTCATGCCGCCCGACAAGTGAGGCATTGCCATCAGCCTTCAACGAAGGTGATGGAATGAACGATGTAGGAGTCGAATCCAGCACTGAAGCTTCCGCCTGGGCACCTCTTACGCCAGCGCTCCATGGCAGCCTCGTAAGCATCCCAATCCACTTCGACATCACCGTTGGGGTCTAGCCTTGGTTGCTTCCCAGCGTGGATCCTTAGCTTTTCGGCGAATCCTTCGGCTTGGTCCTCCTTTCGGAATGCCCGTAGTGCACTGGAGCCCTCGTAATCGTGTGCTCCGGTCACTAGATAGATTGAGGAAGGCATCTTGGACCTCCGGAGGGGGATCTACGCGACAGATGCTTGATGGACGGCCGTGAAGCGCAGGACAACCAGGCGCTCTCGAAACGCGGCATGGATCTGCGCCAGAGTTGGGATTGGTTCTCCCTTGGAGCCCTTGCAGTGTTCGATCAGCGCCCAGTCGATTGGTTCGAGCTGGATGCCACGGCGCACCAGCTCAGTGATGGCGAGTGAGGCGGTCTCCATGCTGGTGATGTCAGTCATGAGCCCGATGGCCTCCATGCAGGTGATGGCCATGGCGACGTAGCCGTAGCCTGGATAGGCGAAGGCGGGCGCCACTGGCGATGAGGCTGGGGCAAGAGCGGCCGGTCTCTGGGAGACCAGGCCTCCGGTGGCATAGCCCTTCTCGACGCGAAGGGGAGACGGCGCAGGTGTGGCGGTGCTCTGGGCCGAGATGCGGCGCCAGATCGCTTTCGGGAGATCAAACACGGTTGGCTCCTTTAGGGTTCGTGTTGTGAATGCAGGATTGACAGGCGGCCCAATGCCGCAAGGACCAGGCGGAGGAAGTTGGCGCCTCGCTGCTCTGCCAGTTCTGGCAGTCAGAAGCAGACAGGCTCCGCTCTTCAAAGGGACACAGGACCGTGCCGTAGGCCTTCAGCACGGCTGTTTCCAGGTGGGAGGTGTCGGAGTTGTATTTCCCGTTCAGGACAAGGGAAATCGTGGTCTTGGAGTAGTCGATCCCCTTCGCTACCGCGCCGAGTCCACGCGCCGCCACCTGGGCTCGGAGAATCTCAAGCCACATCGAAGCTCTCCTCTGTGTTGGGGTCGAAGATCCGTTTCTGGCGCTTATTCCATTGCGGTGGCAGTGGGCCGGTATCTCGGACCATGCAATACCGGCTTGGTGGCGTGATCGCCTGGCGGTCTGGCTGCCCAGGCCTCGTCATGCGGGCCAGATGGCCACTTCGCACCAGGGCGTTCAGATAGTCCTTGGCATTCATGGAGGCGTTGCCTTCGTCGCCACGCTCAGCCAGCTCCAGGAGGTCTTTGATGGTGGCCTTATGGAGGAGACGCAACGCCCGCCAGAGCCTAGAGCGCAGGCTGGTCCCGTCTTGCTCCATAGGCCGTGGTCCCTTCGGCCCGGATTGAATCGTCTTCCCCGCCTGCAGCAGCTTCAGGCCTGTCGCGGTGAGCTTCGCGAAGCCTTCGCCCCGCTTCTGGATGTAGCCATGCTTGGTTAGCACAGCGAAGGCGCTGTAGACGTTATCCAGGCCCAGACCTGTTTCCTGGGCAAGATCCCTGGCAGAGACCTTGCCGAGATGCGCCGCCATTGCGGTTAGCACGGTCTGGCTGGCGTTCACGGCTTCACCGCTGACGGCATGATGCGGGGACGGCGCGACTGCCAGTCATAGGTTAGCTGCTGGCCTTCGAGGTCAGACAGGGACAGAGTCTTGACCTTCCGCTGTTTCGCGATGGATTCGCAGGTTGCCAAGGCGTTCATGATCTCGCGCATGCGGCCCTTGGTTTGGCGCTGGATCTCCGCTAGGAGGTCCGGCGACAGGGTGATGTCATCCAGGAGCGTCTTGGCCGTCAGCTCGATGTCCTCCAGGCTTGCGGGCTGGAACTGGACGACGTGGGCCACTCGGCTGCTGATCTGGGGATGCCGGGCGATCTTCGCCTGGGCCTGCTCCATGCCCACCAGCACCACAGGCGTTTCCAGCAGGTCGCTGATGTCCCGCAGAACCTCCAGCACCCGCGTGTCCGCCA
Organism: Geothrix sp. PMB-07; assembly: GCF_030758935.1. Lineage (NCBI taxonomy): Bacteria > Pseudomonadati > Acidobacteriota > Holophagae > Holophagales > Holophagaceae > Geothrix > Geothrix sp. PMB-07. Next base: position 3,094,961 of record NZ_CP132333.1, on the reverse strand, counting down.
GCAGATGCTCAACCTCATCCACGATGAGGACATAGGGCCGCCCCTGCATGCGCTTGATGGCATCGCGGAACATCTCTTCGCTGCGCCCAGGGATGCCGCGAAGTTCCTTGATCAGTTCAACCAGGAACCAATGGCGGGTGTAGCCGCTCTTGGCCCGGATATATAGAGCCTCTGCGTTCTGAGTCGAATACCACTGCAGCGTCCGGGTTTTCCCAAAGCCCGGTTCGCTGGTGACCACCATGATGCTGGCCTCCGGTGCGGCCCGCCGCTCAAGGATGTCCAGCCCGGCCAGGAACAACCGGAGATTGCTGGTTTTGACGAATTGCCGTTTCACGATGCCTCCAAAAGGGGGGATGAGGTTGATCACGCCGAAGCCGCGTCATCGCGGCCCAGCAGGGTTGAGAACAAGGGGTCTTGACGCAGGCGGCGCTGAACCATTGCGGTTTCGTCTGCGTCGGCCAGGTCGGGGTTATCGAGGATCCAGCAGTAGTAGTCGCGGTCTGACTTGAAGGCTGGGCGCCGAGCTTCACCAGTGGACTCTTCGGTCTGAGACTCAGTGCCCACGGGATCTTCAGGCAGCCCTAGCTTGCGCAGCTGGGCATCAGAGGCCGCCACCATCTCGGGAGTCAGGGCCTGGATGGCCAGAGGTTCAGGGGCCGCATCGCCAAGCACCCGCTGGGCCCTTTGCTCCAGGCGCTGGCGCTGTCCTTCTTGGCGCTTTTCACGCAGGCTATCCACGTAGGGCTTCGGGAAATACGCTGCCTTGTTGGACTCGAAGCCGGCCTCGCAGATGAAGGTTCCATCCTTTCGGCTGACCCAGACTCGTGAGGCATCGTGGATGTCGAAGGCCACACAGACTTCTTCTCCATGCAGCTCGGCTAGCTCTCGGTTGAAGTAGGTATTGCCGAAGAGTTGGATTTCCCCACGCCTGACCTGGCGCAGTTCCTCTGGCCGGAACTCATCCAAGCTGATTGGCAGGCCCTCTGGCTTCCAACCCAATTCCTGCGCCTTGGCCCACGTTTGGTCAGGGCTCAGCCTTCGCTGGCGCCCGGTTTCGGAATCAAGCGCCTTTGGGCAGGCCTTGCTAGCCCTCTGGTTATGTGCAGCCACGGCCTGCTCAACAAACGCCACAAAGGCCTGCCAAGAGGGCAGAACCGGCTGGCCCTGACGGGTGGCCTTGAAGACGATTTGTCGGGCCTGGCGATCCATGGAGGCACCGACATAGGTTGCAAACGCTTTGGCGGCCAGATCCACCCAGACCGTCTTCTGAAGGTGTTCGATCACGCCCCGCGCCTGCGAGTTGTAGGGAATGCTGAAGTGGTGTTCATAGCCCAGGCGGGCCTTCAAAGCCTCCAGGCGTTCATTGCGGTAGCCTGGGCCGTTATCCGTATAGAAGATCAGCGGGACACCGCCCGTGAGCACGGCCATGCGGAATGCATCCATGACCGACCAGGTGCTTTCCTTCTCCCAGGCCGACCACCCGACGATGCGATTGGTCGCAACGTCGGCAACCATCGTCAGTTCGGGCCGGAAGGGACGTCCGTGCTCGGGATGGGCGATTTCCGCATCAAACGTATGGCCATCGGCGGTCAACACGTCGAACGGGAATTCCGGCTTCTCGCGGCGCCGGAAGGGCTTGATGGTCTTAAGTTCGCGGGGCAGCATCCTGCCGCGTTCACGGTCTACCGCGCCGACCTTGAGGAGCCACCTGCGGGCGCTGTCATAGCTGGGCACCAAGGCTCCAGCTGGCAGTTGTCCGACCAGCGTTTGGACCGCCCAGCTTAGGGATGGTTTCTGGGGCTGGCGGTAGATCTCCAGTAGTTGTGGAAGCCAGGCTGGCATCGAGCGGTCGCAGGCCTTCGGTGCCAGCCGATCCATGCCCTGTTTGGCATCAGCAGCCCAGCGCTGGAACGTTCTGCGTGAAAGTGTTCGATCACCCGACTGGCCAGAACGTGCATTGGCCAAGGGAAGGAGGGCTTTCAGGTTCTCTGGAAGAGCCCCTGACTCGACTTCGCCAAAGAGGCGATTCAGCGCCCTATCTCGGCTGACCCGGCTCTCTTCAACCAGGTGGTCCACATAGCGAAGAATGGCCAAGCGAGCATCCATTCGTTGCCGTTGCCAGCTCTTCATGCTGGAGATAGCGGCGAGATCGGATGCCGGAGCTATGGTGGGCGCGGGCGGCAAAGACAGTGCAGCCGCGGCCTTCTCGCGGGCGGCCAACACTCGGGCAGCATCTGGATAGGGCCCGAAGAGAGCGCTGTATGCGACAACCTTCTCCTTGCGTCCTTTGTTTGGGCCAGATTCAGAAATGCGGTCCTGAAGCAAGCCGAGGCTCGATAGGCGCTTCAGTGCAGCCTGTTTAGAAACTCCAGCCAGTTCGGCGGCCTCAGCCACCGTGAAGCACGCGGGACTCGCGACAATCGCAACAACTTGGCTAGGTATTCCCGTCCTGGAATAGTCGCCGTCTGTGCTGGTTTCTTTGGGTTGTCGCGCCTGGATTTTGGGTTGCCGCGATTCGCCTTCAGTCGCGACAACCAGCGGTGCAACCTCCGGGATCGCGACAACTGGGTTAAGCCGCCGCTTCCGGGTCATTTCAGCTCCTTGATCTGCGCTGCCAATGCGCACATCTGGCCCGACAGGGCTCCTAGGGTGCCGATGAGGGTGTTTAGCTTGGTGGTGACGGCTTTCATAGCAAGGGAAATGGGCGCTGCCCCTTCAACCCACTTGGGCTCCTGTCCCGTCATCACCCATTCCCAGCGATAGCCATACAGAGCCTGGATGGCCAGGGCATTGGGTTTGCGTGGCGGGGCCTGGCCACTTTCCCAGTTGCTATAGACGGAGCCTCCGATACCAAGCTCACGACTGATCTGGCGGGCGCTTTTCCCGAGTTCAGACCGGATGTCACAGAATCGTTTCGCGGCGGAAGTGTCGATCATGGCCGCCACCTCAGGCCACGTTCGAAGACTGGCGACCCCAAATGCGGTCAGCTTCGAGACCGATGCATCTCGCCAAGATGTCTTCCACGTCTACATCTCGACGAATTCGCTCGATCACCTGGTGGAAGTAGGCATCGCTATAACCATTGCTCTCGGCTAGAACTCTGATGCCCTGGCCTTTCAGCTTCAGAAGTGCCCGAATGGCTGCTGGCTTCAGGCTGCCGTCCAAATTAATCCCGTCAGCCATCAGGCCCTGGATACTTGAGGCCGTTTCTACCACCGACTTTGCATTGGCAGACAGGCCGTAGGCGACCCGCTTGCGTGAGGGTTTTTCGGGTAGCATCTTTCTTCTCCGCTGCTTGGTTCTCTAAGCGAGAACAGGAGAAATACTGATTCCCGAATCGAGAACAGTCAACCCTATTTTTTTCTCCGATCGAGACTTCGATGCTCCCATCCACACCTGCAGGGCGGTTGCGCCACGTCCGGGCGGCAACTGGGCTCCAACAAGAGGACTTCGGCTTGCGGATTGGGGTTTCCAAGGCTGCGATTTCTCGATGGGAAACCGGATCCGCCGAGGTCACCCCTTTAGCCGCCATGGCGATTGAGTATGTATATGGGATTCGCTTTGCATGGTTGATGTTGGGAGAGGAACCAATGCAGGCGCAGCTGCAGAACACTGGCTCGGGCTCCGCACTCATGCTCCCTGTCCTTGATGGGTTGCCCTCATGTGGGCCTTCGGGGGAAATCCATGACCTTGCCCCGAATGCCGACCGCCAGCCTTTCCGGCGCGGCTTAATCCAGGAAGTGCTTCGCCAGTGCGGGGCTGGGTCTGAGTCCACCTTATTCGCCGCCCGCGTTCAGGGTGACTCTATGAGTCCGACCATCCAGCCTGGAGACATGGTGCTGGTGAATACGGCGCTTCCATTGCGCGTGGAGCCACGCAAAGGGGCCTTGCATCTTGTGCGTACCACCCCAGACACTCAGGAGGCCCGAATCAAGCGGGTCCACATATCACCTGATGGGCGTTACATGAACTTGATCTCAGAAAACGAGGCGGCATATCCGCTAGAGCCGGTTCCGCTGGATGGTGTGCCCGTGCAGGATCTCGTCATAGGCCGCGTTTGTTGGTATGAACGCATCCTTGGCGACCTACCCTCTAAACCCAAACGCAGGTAACCCACGCCCAGCGCCAGATTGACGCCAAACCAGGTGCAAGATGGCGCCACGTTTTGCAACTAACCGCAAAACTGCGCCAAACCAAGTGCAAGTCCCCTGGGGGTTCTCGCCGCTTCCAAATCCGCGCCAAATATGGATCTAAGCTTTGGCGCCAATTCAGGTGCCAGTGACAAAGCAGTCGCCTCCCCACACTGACAGCGCCCCGCGCTGTCTCCGCGATCCCACTCGGAGGCTCGAAGCCTCTCGCATGGCTTCGATGGAGGTAAGGAAAAGGACCCGGTGAAGGGTCCTTTTCGTGTGGGGTGAATGTTTGGTCGGCGCGAGAGGATTCGAACCTCCGACCCCTACCACCCCAAGGTAGTGCGCTACCAGGCTGCGCCACGCGCCGTGAACCTTTGACTGTAGACCGGGTTGGGCTCTAGGTCAAGGTTTGGGTTCGGCGCACAGGCGCTCGTAGAGGGCGCGGACGGATTTGAGAATGGGCTGCAGGTCCGAGCTGGTGCGCAGCAGTCTGGGGATGGTGGGCTTGGGCTTCTGGGCCGGTGCCGCGGGCAGTTCTTCGGCTTCGAGGCCGAGGTCCAGGCGCTGCACCAGGTGGCCATGGGCCAGCAGTTCTTCGCAGTCGGCGACGGTGAGGCCTTCGGCCAGCCAAGCCTTGATGCGGCGCAGGCGCGGCAGCTCGTCCACGTGGTAGTAGCGGAGGTTGCCCTTGCTGCGCCGGGGTTTGATGTCGGGGATGACATCCTCCCAGTAGCGCAGATCCTTGGGCCCCACGCCGATCAACGCGGCGGCCTCCCCGATCTTGAACCACTTCTTTTCACTCAAGGCGCCACCGCCTAGTTCTCCCTGGGCTCGATGCCCAGGGTCTTGAGGCGCTTGTAGAGGTTGGAGCGGTCCATGCCCACGCGCTCGGCGACGCGGGTCATGTTGCCGTTCTGGAGCTTCATCTCGCGCTGCAGATACTGGCTTTCAAACCAGTCCTTCGCGTCTTTCAGGTTGGTGAATTCGGGGAAGGAGAAGGGATCCTGCTCGGCCAGGTGGCGGGCGGCCAGGGGGCCCAGGTCGCGGGGGCCAATCTCACTGCTGCGGCCCAGAATGACGGCGCGCTCCATGAGGTTCTTCAGCTCACGGACGTTGCCCGGCCAATCGTGGCGCAGCAGGGTGTCCTTGGCCTCCGGGCCCAGATGCCGCGGCGGACGGCCGTACTGCTTGGCGATGCGGGTGATGAAGGCTTCGGCCAGGGGCAGGATGTCCTCGGGCCTTTCGCGCAGGGCGGGCAGGCGCAGGGGCACCACGGCCAGGCGGAAGAAGAGATCCTCGCGGAAGCGGCCCTTGGTGATCTCGGCCGGAAGATCCTTGTTGGTGGCGGCGATGACGCGCACATCCACGCCCACGGCGCCGCCGCCGCCCACGGGCTCCACGCGGCCCTCCTGCAGGGCCCGCAGTACCTTGGCCTGGGTTTTCAGCGACATGTCGCCCACTTCATCAAGGAACAGGGTGCCGCCGTCGGCCTCGCGGAACTTGCCCTTCTGGTCGCGCACGGCCCCGGTGAAGGCGCCCTTCTGGTGGCCGAACAGTTCGCTCTCGATGAGTTCTTCGGGGATGGCGGCGCAGTTCACTTCGACGAAGGGGGCTTCCTTCCGGGGGCTCTGCAGATGGATGAGGCGGGCCACCTCCTCCTTGCCGCTGCCGTTCTCGCCGGTGAGCAGCACGCGGCCTTCCGTGGGCGCCACCAGGGCCACGTCGGCCATGAGCCGTTTCATGGCGGGGCTGTCGGCCAGGAAGAAGCGGCCGCCCTCCACCTCGGCCAGCAGGCGCTGGTTCTCCTGCTCCAGGCGGGACTGGCGCAGGGCATTGCCCACCACCAGCAGCAGCCGGTCCAGGTCGATGGGCTTTTCAAGGAAATCAAAGGCGCCCAGCTTGGTGGCCTGCAGGGCCGTGTCGATGTTGGCGTGGCCAGAGATCATCACCACCGGCAGCTCTGGCCGGAGCTGCTTGGCCTGCTTCAGGGTTTCCAGGCCGTCGATGCCCGGCAGCCACACGTCCAGCAGCACGAGCTGGATGCCCTCGCCGTCGGGGTTGTGCAGCAGGTCGATGGCCTGCTCACCCCGCTCGGCCTTCACCACGTGATAGCCCTCATCCTTCAGGGCTTCGCCCAGGGACCGCCGGATGCCCGGTTCGTCATCCACCAGGAGGATGGTGATGGGGGTACGCATGGCTCCATGCTGGTCGCGGGACAAGCCTTTGTCCAGCAGGTGGTTGGCGGGATTTCCGCCACCACCCTATGGCTGTCTGCTGGAGATCAGGGGATCTGGGCCAGGGCCTGATCCAGATCCGCGATGATGTCTTCCACGTCCTCGATGCCCACCGAGAGGCGCACGAGGCCGTCGGTGATGCCCGCCGCCAGGCGCGCCTCGCGGCCCATGCTGGCGTGGGTCATGGAGGCGGGGTGGCTGACGAGGGTTTCCACGCCGCCCAGGGACACGGCCAGTCCGGCCAGCTTCACATGGTCCATGGCGATGCGGCCGGCTTCCATGCCGCCCTTCAGCTCGAAGGAGATCATGGAGCCGAAGCCGGTCATCTGCCGCTTGCAGAGCTCATGCTGGGGATGGCTGGGCAGGCCGATGTAGCGCACCCAGGCCACCTTCGGATGGGCCTCCAGCCAGGGGGCCACTTTGCGGGTGTTCTCCTCGGCCCGCTCCACGCGGAGCGCCAGCGTCTTCAGGCCGCGGCTCACCAGCCAGGCCTGGTGGGGATCCATGTTGGCGCCGATGTTCACCAGCATGGCCCGGATCTGCTTGTGCAGGGCTTCGGTCTTGGAGACCACCACGCCGCCCACGATGTCGGCGTGGCCATTGATGAACTTGGTGACGGAGTGGAGCACCAGGTCCGCGCCCAGATCGAGGGGCTTCTGCAGGTGGGGGCTGGCGAAGGTGTTGTCCACCACCAGCAGGGCGCCGTGGGCGTGGGCGATCTCGGCGGCTGCGGCGATGTCGGTCACAGACATGGCGGGGTTGGAGGGGCTTTCGATGTAGATCAGCTTGGTATTGGGCCTCAGGGCGGCCCGCAGGTTGGCGAGGTCGGAGGTATCCACATAGGTGGATTCCACCCCGAAGCGGCTCATGTGCTTCTCCATGAGCCCCCGGCTGGGGCCGTAGACCGAGTCGGTGCTGACCATGTGGTCGCCGCTGCTGAGCAGGGCCAGGTAGATCGTGGTGACCGCGCCCATGCCGCTGGCCATGGCCGTGGCGCCGAAGCCGTTCTCGAGGGAGGCCACGTTCTCTTCCAGGGCCACAGTGGTGGGGTTGCCGATGCGGGTGTAGATGTAGCCGTCGGCGGCGCCGGCGAACCGGTCGGCGCCCTCCTGGGCATTGCGGAAGGCGAAGGTGGAGGTCTGGTAGATGGGCGTCACCACGCTGCCGTAGGCATCCTTGGGAATGCCCGCATGGACGAGTCGTGTGTTGAAACCTGCCTGGTCATGGCTCATGGAAGCTCCGGTGGGAGGTGGCGCAAAAAAGGTCGGGCCCCGGAACCGGGACCCATGCCTTCAAGCTGACCACACTCAGGCGTCAAAAGGGTCACTGATCTCGACCTCAACGGCATAAGTCGACTGATTCTTAGATTCAAACGGCCCTTTGCCTGGCATGAATTTCGAGCCGTGCAGTCCAATGGAGGCTGGTCTGATAGGGTGGGTTCCCTGGAGGACGCCATGGATGAGCACCGCCCGCTTCCCGCGCCGGACGAGGACGCTTCCCTGTCTCCCATCATCCGCCATCCCCTGCAACGGCAGGTGCTGGTCTGCACCGCCAAGAGCTGCGCGGCCAATGGCTCCGAAGCCGTGCTGGAGGCCTTCAAGGCCCGGCTGACGGAAGAACAGCTGCTCTTCTTCAAGGGCAACCGCGAGGGCGCGATCCAGTGCATCACCTGCGGATCGGTGGGTTTCTGCGCCATCGGGCCTGCGGTGCTCGTGTACCCCGATGGCGTGTGGTACGCCCATGTCAGGCCCGAGGATGTGCCCGAGATCGTGGAAAGCCATCTGAAGGGCGGGGTGCCTGTGGCGCGGCTGGTGCGGAAGCAGCTGGGCTGAGGGCGCTCAGCGGCGGATCAGCCTCCGAGCTGCCACAGCCCCTGGACCACTTCCAGTTTTCCGTCCCGCTGCAGCGGGTGGCAGGGGCGCTTGGCGTAGAGGCCCTGGCGGATGAGCCGCACGAGCACCTCCTGGGGAGCCTGCTGGCGGAGGGGCTTCAGGAGATCCACCTGCGGCTGCCCGAAGCGGCAGATCTTGAGCTCGCCGCGGCTGGTGAGCCGCACACGGTTGCAACGGTCGCAGGCATTGGAATGCTGTGCGGAGATGATGCCCACCTTGCCGCTGGCCATGACGTTGGGGCCGGAGAGGCGGTACACCCGGGCGGGGCCATCCTCGGCGTGGCGGGCCGTTTCTTCGATGAGATCGATGTCCAAGCCCTCGCGGATGATCCTCAGGATTTCCGCGGCGGCCACGAACCGATCCAGTTCCCAGGTTTCGCCCCGGCGGGGCATGCACTCGATGAAGCGGAGGTCGAGGCCTTCCCGCTGGGCGAGATGGACCAAGGGGAGGATCTGATCCTCGTTCCACCCGCGCACCACCGTGGCGTTCAGTTTCACCTGGAGCCCAGCGTTCCGCGCGGCATCCAGGCCCGCCAGCGCCTTGCCGAGGGCATCCTTGCCCGTAATCCGCTTGTAGGCGGCCCGGTCCGCCGCATCCAGGTTGAGGTTTACGCCCAGCAGCCCCGCATCCGCCAGGGCGCGGGCTCGGCGGGGCAGGAGGGTGCCATTGGTGGTGAGGTGGACGCGCCCTTCGACTTCCGGGCTGATGCCCGCCACGATGGTTTCCAGATCCCGGCGCAGCAGGGGCTCGCCGCCGGTGAGACGGACTTTGCGGACGCCAAGGCTGGTGAACACCTTGACCAGGTGCACCGTCTCGTTCCGGTTCATGGGTTTGATGGGGGAGGCTTCAGCGCCTTCGACGTGGCCCCGGATGCGGGCCAGGTTGCTCTGGCGTGTGAGCGACACCCTTAGGTAGGTCACGTCGCCGCCCAATCCATCCCGCAGTCCATCCCGCACCCTCAGCATGCGGGGCCGGTGGTTTGGGGGTGGAGGGGTGAAGGGGGGGGGCACAGAACGCTCCGATCCCATTCAGAATGAAGGGGATTCCCCTCCATCCGCGGGGGTTCGTGCCCGAGGTCACAGGGACGGCCTCTTGGCGAAGGCGTTCTGACAGGCGATTTCAAAGGTCGTGAGGGTTCGTGGGACCATGGGGCCATGCTCGTGGACGCCCACTGCCACCTCACCGGTTCCTACCTGGCCCCTGACCAGGTGGAGGCCACCCTGGTACGGGCGAAGGCGGAGGGGGTCAGCGGGTTCATCGCGGTGGGAACGGATCTCGACGATTCCCGGACCGTGCTGGCCATGGCGCACCGGATCCCCGGTGTCCAGGCCAGCCTTGGGGTGCACCCGCACGACGCGAAAAGCTGGACTCCGGAAACGGGGGAGGCCCTCGAAGCCCTGCTGCGGGACCCCGCCGTGCGTTTCGTGGGGGAGACTGGCCTCGACTGGCATTACGACCTGAGCCCGAGAGAGATCCAGGAGGAGGTCTTCCGGGCGCAGATCCGTCTGGCCAAAGCTGTGGGCAAGCCGCTTATGATCCACACCCGGTCCGCCCCGGAAGCGACACTCCAGGTGCTGGAAGAGGAGGGGGCCGATGGCGTCCGCGGCATGATCCACTGTTTCAGCGAGGACCGGGCCTTTGCAGCGCGGGCCCTGGATCTGGGGTTCTATCTGAGTTTCTCCGGCATCACCACTTTCAAGAACGCGGCCGCCATCCGCGACGTGGCCGCCTGGGCCCCCGCCGATCGCATCCTCGTGGAAACAGACGCCCCCTTCCTGGCGCCGGTGCCCTATCGGGGAAAGACCAATGAGCCTGGCTTCGTGCGCTTCACCGCCGAAGCCGTGGCCGGGCTTCGCGGCATTCCATCCGCCAAGCTGGCGCAACTCACCACCCAGAATCTGGAGGCCCTGTGCGGCTGGGCACCCTCCTCCTGAGCACGGCGCTGCTGGCGCCCACCCTTTCGGCCCAGGGGCGCCCGCGCCTCGCCTGGGAGGGACTGCCGCCTTTGGAATGGCAAAGTGGCGACCGGCCTCAGGCGGATGCGCCCGTGGCGGTGCAGCGATCCAATGGACCTCTTGAGGCCAGGCTCAGCGGGGACGGTACCCTGACCCTTCGGGATGTCCGAGGCATCATCCGCTTGAAAACGGGGTTGCCTGGGCGCCCCCTCCGGGCCTGGAGGGATGGCGGCATCCCCTTGCCCGTGCCGACTGGAAACTGGGGCTTCCCCGTGGATTCTCCGCTCAGCCAAGGGCTGGGAGGGCTCCAGTGGGCGGCGGAGGACTTCCGCCCCTTTCTGAGGGGCCTCCTCTGGGTGCTCGAGGATGGGGAGGGCTTTCTTTCCGTGGTGCATCCCGCCACAGCGGAAATCGTGCACCTGCCCTTGCCCGCAGGGCGGGACCTGCGGCTTCGCTTCCTTCCTGACCGCCTGGAAGTGGTGGCCGGTACCGTGGACCGGGGCTCTCCAGCGCAGTGGTCCATTCCCTGGATCGCGCTGCTGCCGAGGCTGGCGCCCCTGGGCATCCGGCGAGATCCCAGCAAGGCCGGTACGGCACTGGCGCCCTTCCCCCAGGGGTGATCCGGGTAAAGTCCGAGTTGGCACGACCCTGGCTGTCTCCCCTTCAGGAACCGATCCCCTGGGACACGGCATCCACATCCACGGAGGGCCCATGATCTCGACCTTGACCCACTCCCGACTGGCCGCCCTGCTGGTACCCGCAGCCGTTCTGATGGCGGGCCCGCAGGCGCCCCCCGCCGATGCCCCGGACGCCGACGAGTCCTACCAGGGCGAGGCGCCTGAACGCTACGCCATGGTGCGGGCCCTGGAAGGCGAGGTTCACATCCGCAAGGGGGATCTGGATGAAACCCTGACGCGCGGGACGCCCATCGCCGAAGGCGATGTCGTGGAAAGCCGCGGCCGTGGCGTTCTGCAACTGGGGGATGGCACGCGCGTGGCCTTCGCCGGTGCCACCCGGTTCACGGTGGCGGCTTTGTTCACGGACAAGAAGGGCGAGAAACAGGTGCTGCTCCGCCTCGACAGCGGCCGTCTCCGGGTGTTGCTGGGCGGCCAGTCGGATGCCCGCTTCCGGGTGGACACGCCTTCCGGCACGGCCACCTGCTTTGACAAGGGCGGTTTCACCATCGAGGCTGAACGCGACAAAGTGGTGCGCCTGAAGGTTCACAGCGGCCGCGTAACCTTCAGCAATGAGCGCGACGAGGCGCGCATCACCGCCGGAGAGCGGCTGACGGTCTACAGCCCGCAGGATGGGCTCGACCGCGTGCGCAGCTTCAACACCTACGACGGCGACGACTTCGACCGCTGGAGCGACCGCGCTGTCATCGTGCAGCGGGGCGAGAGCTGGGACCGCGTGCCCGCCGAAATCCGCTACTACGCCGACGAACTGGACAACCATGGACGCTGGGTCCATTCCGATGAGTTTGGCTGGGTGTGGCAGCCCAACGGGGTGGCCGAGGATTGGCGCCCCTATTACCAGGGCCGCTGGGCCCCCTATTCCGGCGGCATGACCTGGGTTTCCGACGAGCCCTGGGCCTATGTGGCCTACCACCACGGCCGCTGGCACTGGAGTGTGGGCATCGGCTGGTGCTGGATCCCCGGCGTCTACTACAGTCCCGCCTGGGTGGCCTGGCATCACACGCCCGGATACTACGGCTGGGCGCCCCTGGGCTACTACAACACGCCCTGCCACTGGGGCTATGGGGCCTGGGGCGGCGGCTATGCCTGGAACGTGGTGGCCGTGACGAACATCAACATCATCAACGTGAACCGACACATCTATTCGGATGCGACCGTCCTGCGCACCTTCGGCGGCGGCAACGGCGGCACCACCTGGCGCAGCGGCAGCCGTGACCTGGGCACCCCCTGGCAGCGCAGCCCCCTCATGGTTTCCCATGCGGAATTCCGCAATCCCAGCCAGATGGAAACCGTGTTCCGGCGGGATGTGAACCGGGATCGCATGCAGGCCTATGAACGGCAGGCCCAGATGAGCACAGGACGAGTGATCCAGCGCGATCTGAGCCCCAGCCGGATCGTCCCCGGCGGAGCGGCCAATCCTGGCTCCCAGCGCATCCCCTTCGAGGATCGACGCGGGCGAGTCGAGGCGCCCCGGGGCCAGGAGGTGCGTCCCATTGAGTCCCGACGGCCCGACGCGCCGACGGGCCGGGACCGTCAGCCCGAGGTGCGCCGCCCGGATGATCGCCGCCTGGAAACGCCGCAGCCTGTTCAGAGGCCCGACGACCGCTCCAGGGCTCTGCCCGAGCGCCGTCCGGAAGGCGCGCCGCCCATCCAGCGCCCGGAGGACCGCCCCCGGATGCAGGATCGGCGCCCGGACACGCCTCCTGCCCGGGAACGCATGGAGGACCGGCCCCGTCCGACGGAAGCGCCGCGCCCCGAACCCGCCCCCCGCGAGCGTGCCCCGGAATTCAATTTCCGGGCCCCTCGTGAAGAACGCCGCCCCGACCCTCCGCGTTCCGAACCGGCCCGCGAAAGCCGCCCCGCGCCCCGGCCCGAATCCAGGCCGGAACCGGCCCGGGAGAGCCGTCCCGCCCCCAGGCCCGAACCTGCGCGCGAAAAACCCAGGGAAGAAAAGAAGTCCGTGTTCAGCCACGAGTTCAGGCGCTGAAGGAATCACCGCGACAGGAATGAGAAGGCCCCGATCATCGGGGCCTTTCTCTTTGAAGGGATGCTGTGGTGCCTGGTTCAGAACACTTCGATGGGGTAGATCCCTTTCTGGATGAGCTCGCTGGCGATGCGGCCCCGCAGGCGGGCGCTGCTGGTGGGGTGGAACTCCGCGAAGGCCTTCACTCCGGCCAGGGCGTGGCGCAGGGCCTCGCCTTCGACCACATCGGCGCAGAGCATGCGGGCGTTGCCGTGAACCTTGTGCCAGCTCTCGTTGACAAAGAGCTCGGTCATGTCCCGGGCGATCTGGGCCCAGCGGTGGCCGGATTCCACCATGCGCTCGGCCCGGACCACGGCGCTCTCCATGGCGTAGATCTCCATGAGCATGTCGCTCATGCGGGCCATGACCTCCTGGTTGTCCACCAGCTTCTGGCCCAGCACCTGCACCGCCAGTCCCGCCGCCAGCATGCACTGGCGCTTGCTCAGCTCCACGCCGTGCTTGAGGCGCGCCAGGGGGCCGGTGAAGCCGTCGGCCTTGGGCGGGTTGGAGATCTCCTTGGCCACCTGCTGGCCGAACTGCATGAGGGGCAGCTCGCCCTTCATGGCGCGCTTCAGCAGGGTGCCCGCGATGAGGAGGCGGTTGATCTCGTTGGTGCCCTCGAAGATGCGATTGATGCGGCAGTCCCGCAGGGCCTTCTCGGGGGGGTATTCGGCGCTGAAACCGTAGCCGCCATAGGCCTGCACGGCCTCGTCGGCCACGAAGAAGAGGGCCTCGCTGCCCCAGACCTTGGAGATGCTGCACTCGATGGCGTATTCGTCGATGGCGGCCATCTTGTCGGCACCGGCGGTGGGGCTGTCCCAGCTGGTGGCGTGCAGAGCCTCGTCGAGGTAGCCGATGGTGCGGAAATTCAGCGACTCGAGCACGAAGATCTTGGTGGCCATGTCCGCCAGCTTCTGCTGGATCATGCCGAAGCTGTTGATGGCTTTGCCGAACTGCTGCCGCTCGGTGGTGTAGCGGATGGCGTACTCGAGGATGCGCTTCATGCCGCCCTGGCTGCCCAGCCCCAGCTTGAAGCGGCCGATGTTGAGGATGCCGAAGGCGATCTTGTGGCCCTTGCCGATCTCGCCCAGCAGCCGGTCCTTGGGGATGCGGCAGTTTTCGAGGATGACAGTGCGGGTGGAGCTGCCCTTGATGCCCAGCTTCTTCTCTTCGGCGCCGGTGCTGATGCCGGGATCGGTCCTTTCGACGATGAAGGCGCTGAAGTGCTGGCCGTCGATCTTCGCGAAGATCACGAAGACATCGGCGAAGCCCGCGTTGGTGATCCACATCTTGGTGCCGTTCAGCACCCAGTGGTCGCCATCGAGGACGGCCGTGGCCTTCGCTCCGAGGGCATCAGAACCGCTGCCAGCCTCGGTCAGTGCGTAGGCCGCCAGCCACTCGCCCGTGGCCAGCTTGGGCAGGTAGGTGCGCTTCTGGGCTTCGGTGCCGAAGTAGACGATGGGCAACGTGCCGATGCCCGTGTTGGCGCTGTAGGTGACGGCGAAGCTGCCCTGCTTGCTCATCTCCTCGAGCACAAGCATGGCGGTGCGCTTGTCGACGTCCATGCCCTCGTAGGCTTCGGGAATCTCCAGGCCCAGCAGGCCCAGCTCGCCCGCCTTCTTCATGAGCGCCACCGTCAGAGGCAGGTCCAGCTTGTCGATGGCCTCATCCTGGGGCAGCACTTCGCCCTGGATGAAGTCCTTGGCGGCCCGGGCGAATTCCTTGGCCTCGTCGCCGAATTCCTCCGGGGTGAACTGGGGCAGGGCCCCGATGGGGGTCAGCAGGAAACTGCCTCCCTTGACCGCTTCTGCAGCCGTGGTGTTCATCTCGATCCTCCGAATTGGGGTTGGGTTCACGATGCAAGGCCCGCTGCCCCTTGGCTAGCCTCTACCTCCGGTCAACGGCCTGGATACTTCGGGTAGGCGGCCTCCTCTGGTTCAATGGAAGTTCCCGTGGAGGTTGGATGCCGGAAGGCAGGCAAGTGCAGCAGATGTTTTCGGCCATCGCCGGGAAGTACGACGTTCTGAACCATGTCCTGTCCGGTGGCGTGGATTTCTGGTGGTGGTGGCGCATGGCGCGGGCCAGCGGCGCCGGGCCCGGCAAACGCTTTCTGGATGTGGCGGCGGGCACGGGGGATTCCAGCCTGGCCCTGGCCCGGCGGGGCGCCGAGGTGGTCAGCACCGATTTCACCCACGCCATGCTGCGTTTGGGGCCGGCCAAGTTCGCACGGAAGGGGTTCGCCAAGCTGATCTGGGCTTCCAGCGATGCCGATGCCCAGTGCCTGCCTTTCCGGGATGCCAGCTTCGACGGCATCACGATCTGCTACGGCATCCGCAACGTGGAGAACCGGGCGCGGGCTTATGCGGAATTCCTGCGGGTGCTGCGGCCCGGGGGCCGACTCACCATCCTGGAGTTCAGCACGCCGGTGGTGCCTGGCCTGAAGGCCCTCTACGACTGGTACAGCCTGCGGGTGCTTCCGAAGATCGGCGCCTGGATCAGCGGCGACGCCTCGGCCTACACCTACCTGCCGGAAAGCATCCGGACCTTCCCCCACCAGCGGGCCCTGGCCACGGAGCTGGAAGGGGCGGGCTTCCGCGAGGTCCGCTGGACGAACCTCACGGGGGGCATCGCCGCCCTGCACATGGCGGTGAAGCGGTGATACCCCTCCGCCGTCAATGATAGAGATCCACCACAGAGTCACGGAGGCCTCCGTGCTCCGTGCCTCCGTGGTGGATCCTTTTTGACGGAAGGTGGGCTGGTATCAGATCATCCGGTGGCGTTCATCGACCATGCGGTCGATGACCTGAACCACCTCTTCACTGGCCCGCTCTGCGGCTTCGAAGTGGTCGAAGATCTGTTCCTGGATGGCCTCATCCCGGTCCCAATGGGTTGTGAGCAGGTTGACGGCCTCTTGCACACTCTGGTGCACGTTGGCGTGGGGTGATTCCAGACGGCTGAAGGAAGGGGTGCGATAGAACATCTCGGCGCCCTGGCCCTCGTAGTACCAGGTGCCCAGGCGGCAGGTCCGGTGGGTGGTCTGGATGGCGCGGGCCTCGGGTGAATTGGCGCCCTGGTGCAGCACGCGGTAGCCATTCTGCTTGTAGAGGAAGTGATCCACCTTGACGAGGGAGGCGAAGCTGAAATCCTGGGCCTTGCTGACCTGAGTGAGGGAGGTCTTGGCGGAGTCGGCGAATTTCAGCACTTGGGACCGGAAGGCCGTGACAGCGCTCCGGCTGCCTTCGGCAATCTCCTTTACCTGCTCTGAATCGCGAATCATGCGGCTGGTGGCCTCGCCGAAGGATTCGATGGTGGCCGCGATGGAGGCTGCCGCGTCCTTGGTGTTCTCAGAAAGGGTGCGTACCTCTTCGGCCACCACGGCGAAGCCCTTGCCGATCTCCCCGGCGTGGGCCGCCTCGATGGCGGCGTTCAGGGCCAGCAGGTTGGTGCGGTCAGCGACATCCGTGATCACCTGGACGATCTGGTTGATCTCCTCGCCCTTCTGGTGGAGCAGGGTGGTCTGGGCGTTGGTCTGGGCGATCATCTCGGCCACGCGGTTGAGGTTGGTCACCAGGCTTTCGATGGTGGCACGGCTGTCTTCAGCCTCCTGCGCGGTCTCCTTGGAGATCTGGCCCACAATGCTCAGCTCCTGCGTCATGTTCATCAGGTATTCCTGGATGGACTTCAGGTTCCCGATGAGGTTGCCGGAGTTGAGGTTCGTGATGCGGGCGATGAGCTTCTCCTTGATGGCCATTTGCTGCACCTTGCCCAGGCTTTCCACGGACACGTTCACCCGGGTCATGGCGTCCTTGAAGGCGCCGTGAAGGCCCTGATCCATGGCGAGCCGGAAGGTCTTGCCCTGGCTGGCGTGGTCGAAGGCGGAGAAGACTTCGCGGAAGTAGGCCTCCTGCTGGTCCAGGACATCATTGAGGGCCCAGGACAACTCCTCCGTGGCGCCGCCTTTCTTGATGCGGGTGATGCGCTGGTCGAGATCGCCCCCAGCGGCGGCCTTCAGGTTCACGGTGAGGTTGGCGATGGCCTTCAGGATGCGATGGACGGTGTAGAGGGTCAGGCCCAGCAGCAGGGTCGCCAGGCCGAAGACCACCCAACCCGCCGTCGGCATCGGTCCCTTGCCGGCGGCCATGACACCGAAGATCAGCACCAGCGCGAAGGTGGTTCCGACCAGGTACTGGACCCTAGAGCCCAAAGACAAATTCTTCATAGCTCATGTCCTTCTGCGCGAGGGTCTGATGGAGGAGCGCGGTGGAGGCCTTCATGCCAGCCTGGCCATCACCCGCCCGGCGCTCTGCATCCAGCATGGCCCGGTAGAGGCCGCTCATGGTCTGGACGGCCTCGGCCCGGGGTTTCCGTCGCACGGAGTAGTAGCCGATGAGGTTGCCGTGGCGGTCGAAGGAGGGCGTAATGTTGGCAAACACCCAGTAAAAACTGCCGTCCTTGGCGAGGTTCTTCACGTAGGCGCAGATCTCGCGTTTGGCCTGGATGGTGTCCCAGAGCAACTTGAAGACGGCGCGGGGCATGTCCGGATGCCGCAGGATGCTGTGGGGGGCCCCCAGCAGCTCCTGTTCGGAGTAGCCCGATACCTCAATGAATATGCGATTCCCGTAGGTGATCAAGCCCTTCAGGTCGGTCTTGGAAACGATGAAATCATCTTCACGCAGAACCTTCTCGTTCTGCGTTGGCTGAGGGCGGATGGTCATGGGCGGGGTCTCCACCCAAAATGTATCGGTCAATCGTGCCCGGCAACATGAGTTCTGAGAGGCGTCACTTTCCTGTGGAAAGCGGGTAGCCGCCCTGTTCCACGAGGGCCTGGGCAATGCGCTGGCGCAGGGTGGACATGGGCACCGGGGCGGGGGCCTGCATGGCCAGAAGCTCGGCCATCAACGCGTCGAGGGCTTCCCCTTCGGCCAGTTCGCCGGCCAGCATCCGGGCCTCGGCTTGCACCCGGTTCCAGGCCTCCTGGGCGTACACCGTGGCCAGATCACGGGCGAGACTGGCCCAGCGGTGGCTGGTCGCGGCCAGTTTCTGGGCCCGGACCACGGCGGATTCCATGGCGTAGATCTCGATCAGCAGGTTGCTGATATGGGCGGAGGCCTCCTGGTTTTCCAGGATTTTCGGCCCGTGGTCGGCCTGGGCGCGGGCGATCACTTTCAGGGCGCGCGCTTTGGCCAGGGCCACCGTGCGGAGCAGCTCATCCTGGGGCAGTTCCTGAGAGCCACCGACGCTTTCAGCCAGGGGCAAGCCGTCGGTGCCACCGCAGCGCTTCAGGAAGGTGCCCGCCACGAGCATGCGGTTGATCTCGTTGGTGCCTTCAAAAATGCGGTTGATGCGGCAATCCCGGTAGATCTTTTCGGCCGGGTACTCGGCGCTGAAACCCGCGCCGCCGAAGGTCTGCACGGCGTCGTCTGCGGTGGCAAACAGGGCCTCGCTGCCCCACACCTTGGACATGGAGGCTTCCACGGCGTACTCGTCGATGGCCTTCATCTTGTCGGCGCCGCCGGTTTCGCTTTCCCAACTGGTCTGGGCCAGGGCTTCGTCCAGGTAGCCGATGGTGCGGAAGCTCATGCTCTCGCCCACAAAAATGCGCATGGCCATGTTGGCGAGCTTCTGCTGGATGAGGCCGAAGGCGGTCAGTGGCTTGCCGAACTGGGTACGCTCCCCGGCATATTTCAGGGTGTAGTCCAGCACGCGCTTGCCCGCGCCCACGGAGCTGGCGCCAAGCTTGAAGCGGCCCACGTTGAGGATGCCGAGCGCGATGCGAGCGCCCTTGCCCTTGCCGCCCAGGAGGCGGTCTTCGGGAATGCGGCAGTTCTCCAGGATGACGGTGCGGGTGGAGCTGCCCTTGATGCCCATCTTCTTCTCTTCAGCGCCGGTGCTGATGCCGGGGTCGGTCTTCTCGACGATGAAGGCGCTGAGGTGGCTGCCGTTGATCTTGGCGAAGATCACGAAGACATCGGCGAAGCCGGCGTTGGTGATCCAGGCCTTGGTGCCGTTCAGCACCCAGTGGCCATCCTGCAGCACGGCAGTGGCCTTGGCGCCCAGGGCGTCGGAGCCGCTGCCCGCTTCGGTCAGGGCGTAGGCCGCGCACCACTCTCCAGTGGCCAGCTTGGGCAGGTACTTCGCCTTCTGCTCAGGGTTGCCGAAGTAGACGATGGGCATGGTGCCGATGCTGGTATGCGCGGTGTAGCTGGTGGAGAAACTGGCCTGCTTGGCCATTTCTTCCAGTACCAGCAGGGCGGTCTTCTTGTCGAGGTCCAGGCCACCATAGGCTTCGGGGATTTCCATGCCCAGGAAGCCGAGGTCACCGACCTTGGCCAGCAGCTCGCGGGTGAGTTCCAGGTCGAGCTTGTCGATGGCTTCGTCGCGGGGGAGCACCTCGCCATTCACGAAATCGCGGGCGGCTTCAGCGATGGCCAGGGCGTCTTCGCTGTTCTCCTCGGCGATGAACTGCGGCAGTGAACCCGCGGGGTGGAACATGAAGCTGCCGCCGCGCACCAGCTGGGTCAGATCCTGAGCCATGAAAGCCTCCATCGATTCCATGATCTACCTGGGGTAGGAGGCTCTCCAGCAGTATTGAGGAGATATGGGTCACAAACGATGGCGGCGGCGTCTATCCGCGGCTCAGAGCAACCGCTTCTGCCCCTTGGGGTGGTGCAGCGCCACCTGCTTCACCCGCTCGATCCACGAGGGACGGACGCCAGGTTCCAGCCGCTCGTGGGGGATGCTGCGCTCGGCGAGCAGCTTGTCCACCAGCTGATCCACCGCCTCGGCGAAGAAGGTGTCGGTGTCCCGCACGCCATCCGCCGCCAATTGGCCGCTGAAGGGCACCTTGAAGAGCAGGTCGTAGCTCTTCATCCAGTGGTGCATGAACCGCTCGATGGGCAGTTGGCGGCCAAAGGCCAGCATCATGTAGGCGTAGTTGTCCAGCACGCTGCGGTCGCAGACGAGGACATCGTGCTGGCTGCCGGAGCGGATCTCTTCCGCCATCTGCGTGAAGAAGATCCAGGTCTGCGCCTCCAGGGACGTCTTCTGATTGATGGGCAGCGGGGAGAGGCGGGCGACTTCCTTGACGATGTCCACATGCACGCCCTCGCGCTTGAGGGCCGCGGCCAGCTCATAGCAAAGGGTGGTCTTTCCGACGCCATGGGTGCCGATGAAAGCGATCTTCATGCCTGGGTGCTCCGCGCGGCCCCGCCTCGCCGCGCGGGAAAAGCCGGGCAGGGCGGGGCGTGGATCGCGTGTCAAAGCGTAGCAGGCGCGAAGGGCGTCAGCCTTCCCGGTGAACGGGGCTGAGCCTCAGAACCGCCAGCGGGCGCCGGCCTGGAACCAGCTGGGGTTCAGGCTGCCGGTGCCCGGGGCGTCTACCCCCAATTCAACGGCCTGGAAGGTGGCCACGGCTGCCAGGTGGTTTGTCACCTTGTATTCCAGGTCCACCCGGAACCCCAGCTTCACGCCTTTCACGGACTGGCTGCCGCCTGGCGGTACAGGAGGGGCTGGCCTCCAACCCACGCGACCACCGCTTCTTCCTCATTCTGGCCAAAGCGGAAAGCCTGAAGGCGGCCCAGGGCGGCGCCGATGCGGCATCTCATCGGGCGTTGGCGCAGAAGGCCAGCCGGGAGGGGCTGTCGATCAAGGCGGATAGCGGCGCCCTGCGGGCGTTCTTGCGTCGGCCTTAGCCCGGATCCGGATCCTGATCACGTTCCACCCGGCGGGCCCGCATCTCCTCACGCAGATCCTTCACACAATCCGGGCAGACGCCGTGACTGAACGTGGCGTCGCTGTGATCAGAGATGTAGGACTCCAGGTCGATCCAGCGGCCCTGGCTGTCCCGTATTTTTTTGCACTGGCCGCAGATGGGCAGCATGCCCTTGAGGTGTTTGACTTCGGCCAGGGCCAGGGTCAGATCCTCGATGAGCTGATCGCGCTCGGCCTGGGAAGCCAGCTGGCGGTTCCAGGCGCTGCGCGCCATTCGGGCAATGACAAAGGAAAGAATGAGGATGCCCAGTACTGCGGTGCCTGAGAGGTAGGCTTCTCGCCGCCAGGCCTGCAGATAATCCTCCTGGGCCAGACCAACCAGGATGAAGAAGGTGGGGTTCGAGAGGCGCCGCAAGGTGTAGGTGCGAGGTTGCCCATCGATCACCGAAGGGACCGTGAAGTGGCTGATGTGGCGGCCGGACTGCACGGCCCTCAGATACTCGCCTTCGACCTTGGCGTCACCGATGTAGCGTTCTGCGTTTGGGAGCTTGGGGAACCGCGCCAGCAATTCGAGGTTGCTGCCTCGCAGTGAAACGGAACCGTGGGGACCCACGTCCAATTCCGAAAGGGAACTCACCAGCCGGTCGATGGTGATGGTGCCGTAGACCACGCCTGCGAACTGGCCGTTCCGCTGGTTCAGCCTGCGGGCGAAGATCACCACCCACATGCCGCTGATGCGGCCCTGAATGGGCCTTGAGATGAAGAGGCCTGTATCGGGGTGGGCCTTGAGGTGCTGGAAGTAGTCCCGGTCGTCCACGGTCAGGGACTGGTGTTCGGGAATCTGAGTCCCTTGCTTAATGAGCCCCGTGGCATCGGCGACGCGCAGGGCATGGAGAATGCGGGCTCGCGAGACCTGAGTCTGCAGGAGAGCCTGGACCTCCTGATCGGGCAGCGTCGGCTGCCGACCTTCCACGTGATCTTTGACAGCGAGTTGGACCAGGTCGATCTGGTTGACCATGCCCAGCATGTTCTGTTCCAGCACCTGGGCCAGGTTGTGGGTGGCGGTCTCGGCGCGGTCAAGGTACTGGCTCCGGCTCCAGATGAGGGTTCCGGCTCCGAGCGCCACGATGAGCAGGTTGAAGATCGCCACACCCCAGGTGAGCCTCCGGGCCATGGCTCGGCCCGGTCTGGGCGCTCCAGGGGAAGGCAAGGGCATTGAGACTCCAGATGAGGGACGCCAGAGAGAGATGCTGGCTCCCTATCGGTTCAGCCGTGGAGAGGTTGAAGTCTTGTCAGTCACAAATAAGGCTTTTGCCGTCCATGACCTCGGGCTGGGGCAGGCCGAACAGCTGCAGCAGGGTGGGCGCCACATCGCTGAGGGCGCCGCCCGTTCGGAGCTGGCGGGCCTCTAATCCTTTCGCCACCAGCACGGCGGGCACGGGATTGAGGGTGTGGGCCGTATGGGGCTGGCCGCCCTCGTCCCGCATGCACTCGCAGTTGCCGTGGTCGGCGGTGATGAACAGCGCGCCGCCCATGGCCAGGGTGGCATCGGCGATGCGTCCTACGGCGGCATCCACGGCCTCGCAGGCGGTGATGGCCGCCGCGAGATCGCCCGTGTGGCCGATCATGTCGGGGTTGGCCAGGTTGCAGACCAGCAGGCGGTAGTCGCCCGTGCGGATGGCGGCTTCCAGCCCCCGGCTCACATCCGCGAGGCTCATCTCGGGCTGCAGGTCGTAGGTGGCCACCTTGGGGGAGGGCACCAGGCGCCGCTCTTCGTGGTCGAAGGGCACTTCCCGGCCACCGTTGAAGAAGTAGGTGACGTGGGCGTATTTCTCCGTCTCGGCCGTACGGAACTGCTTCCAGCCCTGGGCGCTGATGAGCTCGCCAAGGATGAGGTCGAGGCTCTGGGGTGGGTAGGCCACGGAGAGGTAGGGCTCGAGCTCCGCATCGTAGGCGGTGAACGTCACGAGGTTCACCTTGGGACGTTTTTTCGGAGTGAAGCCAATGAAGGCCGGATGCACCAGGGCGTGGCAGAGCTGCCGGGCGCGGTCCGCGCGGAAGTTGAAGAACAGCACACCGTCGCCATCGGTGAAGGGCTGGAACCCGGGCAGTTTGGTGGGGGCCACGAACTCGTCGGTTTCGCCTCGATCATAGGCGGAGGCAATGGCGGCCAGCGCATCCGGCGCCGACTGGGGCGCGTCCCCATCCACATAGAGCTTCCAGGCCTGTTCGGTGCGCTCCCAGCGCTTGTCCCGGTCCATGGCCGTGTAGCGGCCGCAGACGGAGCCGAGGGTGATGAGGGGGCAGGCCCGCAGCTGGAAGCAGAGCCATTGGAGGAAGCCGTCGGCGCTCTTCTGGCCGGTGTCGCGGCCATCGGTAATGGCGTGGATGGTGGTGGCCACGCCCTCGGCCTGGGCCCACTGGGCCAGGGCCACCAGGTGGTTCTGGTGGCTGTGCACGCCGCCGTCGCTCACCAGTCCCAGCAGGTGCAGGCGCTTCCCGGTGGCCTTGAGGTCGGCCATGAGCTTGGCCATCGCGGGGTTCTCGCGGAAGGTGCCCTTGCGGATGGCGGCATCGATGCGGGTGAGCTCCTGCCACACCACGCGGCCTGCGCCCAGGTTCATATGGCCCACTTCGGAATTGCCGAACTGGCCGTCGGGAAGGCCCACGGCCTCGCCGCTGGTGAGCAGTTGGGTGGTGGCGAAGGTGCGGCGCAGCTCATTGAACCGGGGCATCTTCGCCACGAAGGTGGCGTCGAAGGGATTGCGCGGCCCATCGCCGAAGCCATCGAGGATGAGGAGGGTGACGGGGCCTTGGATCATGGGTGCTTCATCCCTTTCTATCGTTGCGCTGTTTGGCCTTCAGGCCCTTGGGGAGATCTTCGACCACGAAGCCGATGCGGTGTTCGGGGTGGGCGCCCTCTTCGGCTTCGCCCTGGAGTGCCTGGATGACCAGCTCCAGCTTCTGTTCCAGGGCTGCGAGCCGGGCGGAGAGCTCGGCCTGGGAGGTGAGCACGTGCCGCGCCTCGGCGAAAGCGGGCAGAAGGCCCAGCAGGACGGGCTCCTTCTCCGGCAGCAGGCCCGTGAGCAGGGCGGCACCAGCCTCCGTGAAGGCCAGCACGGGGGCATCGGGAATCTTCTGGCGTTCTTCGGCTGTGAGGGGGAAGACCAGGGATTCGTGGAAGCGCTCGGGATGGGAACGCACCAGGGCCGCCAGGGCTGTGGGCTCCAGGCCCAGCTGATCGGCCAGGGCCTTGTCCGGAAGGGCGGCGGTGTCTCTGAGCCAGAGCAGACGGGACAGGACTTCGACGGGTGCGCTCACGGCACCTGCTCGCCATGGGGGTTGGACAGCAGGTAGAGGACGGCCATGCGCACGGGCACCCCGTTGGTCACCTGGTCGAGGATGAGGTTGTTGGGGCCATCGACCACATCACTGGTGATCTCCAGGCCGCGGTTGATGGGGCCGGGATGCAGCACCACCACGTCCTTCTTCGCCTGCTTCATGCGCGCGGGGTTCAACTGGAAGAAGCGGCTGTATTCGCCCTGTCCGGGAATGAAAGCCCCGGTGCCGCGCTCGAACTGGGCGCGCAGCATCATGATGGCGTCCTGCTGGGGGATGACGGCGTCGAAGTCGTGGCTGATCTCGATGCTGGTCCAGGTGGCCTTCATCTCCTGGGGCACCAGGGTGGGTGGGCCGACCAGGGTGACCTTGGCGCCCATCTTGGTGAGCAGCCAGAGGTTGGAGCGCACCACGCGGCTGTTGCGGATATCGCCCACGATGGCGACCCGGAGGCCGTCCAGCTTTCCGAAGTGCTTGCGGAGGGTGTAGGCGTCCAGCAGGGCCTGGGTGGGGTGCTCGTGGGCGCCGTCGCCGGCGTTGACGATGCTGGCCTTCATGTGCCGGGCCAGCAAAGCGTGAGCCCCCGGGGCGCTGTGGCGCATGACGATGAGGTCGGGGTGCATGGCCTCCAGGTTCATGGCCGTGTCGACGAGGGTCTCGCCTTTGCTGAGGCTGCTGGTGTCCGCATCGAAGTTGATGATTTCCGCGGAGAGCCGCTTCTCGGCAATCTCGAAGCTGTTGCGGGTGCGGGTGCTGTTCTCGAAGAAGAGGTTCACCACGAGCTTCTTGCGCAGGGCCGGCACGATCTTGATGCTGGGGCGCTCGCAGACTTCTTCAAAGGCCAGGGCCTGGTCCAGCAGGGCGGTGATGTCCCGGGGGCTGAGGGGCTCGATGCCCAACAGGTGCTTATGCGGGAAGATGTAGCGCTCGGAAGTCATCAGCAGGCCTCCACGGTGACGCCGTCCGCGCCGTCGATTTCTTTCACGCGCACTGCGACGCGGTGCCCTGGGGGGATTTCCACCCGGACGCCGACCAGATCCGCCTGGATGGGGAGTTCCCGGCCGCTGCGGTCCGCCATGACCAGAAGCATGACCCGCCGGGGCCGTCCGTGGTCCAGCAGGGCATCCAGGGCGGCCCGGACCGTCCGGCCTGTATAAAGCACATCGTCGACCAGGACAACCGTGCGCCCGGTCAGGGTGAAGGGAATTTCCGTGGGGCGGACGATGGGGCTGCCCACCATCTCCGTGAGGTCATCCCGATAAAGGGTGATGTCCAGGGCGCCGACTGGCACCGGGGCGCCGGTGCTGGCCCGGAGCAGGGTGGCCAGGCGCTCGGCCAGGGGCAGGCCCCGGGAGCGGATGCCCAGCAGAACCAATTCTTCCTCGGGTTTTACCCGGGCCAGCAGATCGGAGGCCAGGCGCTGGAGGGTGGTCTCCATCTGGCCGGGGTCCATGGGGCAGGGGCCTTGGGCAGTGGGCATGGATCCTCCGGGGGGCGCTCCCAACGGGCGCGCTCAGCGTGTTTCCAGTCTAGCCCACCCAGGCCCGTGCCCGGGGTCACTCGGGAACGTTCGGGGCCCAATCGGGGCAGCTTTTGCAGGATTCAAGTCGGAAAGCCACCCCTCCGATGCCCCATTGTGAGGAAGCCCATGAGTCAGGAACGGCGAAAATACCAACGGATCCCCCTGGAGGCGACTCTGGGGTTCCAGGAATTGAGTTTCCACAAGGGGGATGCCCCCTCCACGAGCAGTTACAAGGATGTGTCCGCTGGCGGGCTGCTGATCGATTCGCCCCGGGCCTACCCCCTGGGGACCCTGCTCAAGCTGGAGCTGCGCGTGCCCGGCTGGGGCCGCTACCAGAACCACTTCGGCCCAGTGCAGGATGCGGATGTCCGCCCCCTGGTGGCCCTGGGCATGGTTGTCCGGGTCGAGCAGCTCGATGCCGGGGGCTACGAGTTGGGTATCAAGTTCCAAAACGTCTACCCTGATGATCTCGAAGCCCTCGTGAAGTTCCTGGAGGCGCACGCGCCTTCGTCCTCTCTCTGATTACGTTCCACCATCCTTTCCAGGAGGCCCCCGTGAAGATCCTCATCGTGGACGATTCCTCGACGATGCGGCGCATCATCATCAACACCCTGTCGCGCATCGGCTATACCGATGTGGTCGAGGGTGAAAACGGCAAGAACGGGCTGGAAAAGCTCGGCCAGGGCGGGGTGGAAATGATCATCACCGACTGGAACATGCCTGAGATGGATGGCCTTGAGTTCGTCAAGACGGTGCGCGGCCAGAACGCGGGCATCCCCATCCTCATGGTGACCACCAATGCCGCCAAGGAGGACATCGTCGAGGCCCTCCAGGCCGGCGTGAACAACTACGTGGTGAAGCCGTTCACCCCGGAGACCCTCAAGGAAAAGATCGAATCCCTCCTCGGGTAGGGAGTGCGCCATGGACCAGTCTGAAATCGACGCCCTCCTCGCCGGAGGCGGAAAACCTGCCAAGAAGGCCAAGGCGGCCCCCAAGGCGCCGGAAGCGGATCACGCTCCCGCTCCGCCCCCACCGCCTGCGCCATCGGCCCATGCCGAGCCGCACAAGGATGGCAGCGGGCACGTGATCTCCGAGCTGGATACGGTCACCTCTGTGACCGAGCGCGAGTCCAACAAGGTGATGGATCAGCTGGACCAGATCAGCCGTCTGGTGTCGCGCCAGCAGCAGCTCATCACGGACATGATGCGCCACGAGGGCGCCCAGTCCCAGGGCGTGCAGAAGGCCATCCACGAGGTGATGAGCGCCAGCAAGGAGATCCAGGACAAGGTCTTCGAGGCCATGGACCTCATGCAGTTCCAGGACATCACCCGGCAGAAGCTGGAGCGCATCGTCCATCACCTGCGCCAGATCCATGACTACATCGTGGACCTGCTGGGCACGGGCCTGAAGAGCGACACGGAGCGCCCCTCCATCAGCCACACCATCGCCCAGACGGGAACCACGCCCGACGAGAACAAGGCCCACGCCGACGCGGTAATCGAGGCCTTCAAAACCCAGAAGAAGGGGTAAGCCATGGCCGCCGAGTCCACCCAGGCCCACCTCGCCACGGAGCTGGTGCCCTCGGGCCAGCTGGTGACCTTCACCCTGGATGGGGTGGAATTCGGCCTGGACATCGACCGTGTGCAGGAGATCACCCACCGCAGCGATGTCACCCCGGTGCCCGGCAGCCCCAGCTTCATTCTGGGGGTCATCAACCTCCGCGGGCTCATCATCCCGGTCATCGACAGCCGGAACCGCTTCCACCTGGCCCCTCAGGAACCCACCTCGAAAACCCGCATCATCGTGCTGCGCCTCGGCAGTGGCGCCACGGGGCTGCAAGTGGATTCCGTGGCCGAAGTGGTGCGGCTGGAGGATCACACCGTCCGCGAAACGCCGCCCCTGGTGGCGGGCATCCGGGCCGAGTACCTGGCGGGCATGGTCACCGTGGGCACCCGGCTGATCACCCTGATCCACCTGGAGAAGCTGCTGGATAGCAGCGAGCTGACGCGCCGCTCCGAGTTTGAAGATCTCGGCATGGCCGACACCTTCGCCGGTTCCGGCGAGGAGGGCGGGGAAGAGATCGAGGAAGATGGCCGTCCCTTTGTGACCTTCCGGCTGGGCTCCGAATCCTTCGGCATCGCCCTCCACGAGGTTGAAGAGATCGTCGAGCTGCCGCCGGTGACCAAGGTTCCGGATGCGCCTGACTACGTGCTGGGCGTCATCTGTCTGCGGGATCAGGTCATGCCCCTGGTGGACCTGTCGGAGATCCTCTCCATCGAACAGGGCGCCAGTGAGCGCAAGCGGGACATGGTGGTCCTGCTCTCCTTCGGCTCCGCCCGCATCGGCGTGGTGGTGGACGAGATCCAGGAGATTCTCCGCGTTCAGGACGGCCAGACCCTGCCGCCGCCCCAGACCCTTTCGGAGGCCGAGCGCGAGCATCTGGAGGGCATTCTCCTGCTGCCGGGCCGCATGGTGAGTCTCATCAACGTCCTCAAGATCATCACCGGCGACGACCAGGAGAAGATCGCGGCCATGGGCCAGGGCCTGGGCCTCAATGACACCCGTGTCCAGGAAACCGTGCCCAGCCTCGAGCTGGTGGTCTTCCGGCTCGGGCCCGAGAGCTACGGCCTGCGCCTGCACGAAGTCCGCGAAATCATCATGGTGGGCCAGATCACGCCGGTGCCGCGCGCGCCTCAGTTCGTGGATGGCGTGCTGAACCTGCGCGGCGAAGTCATGCCCGTGGTGGATCTCCGCACCCGTTTCGGGCTGGATCGCGTGGAAGCCACGACCATTTCCCGCATTCTCATCACCAGCATTGGCGGGGTCTACACCGGGCTGGTGGTGGATGCCGTGGACGAAGTGCGGCCGGTGGATCTGCACCGCTTCGGGCCGCCACCAGCCGTGACGGCCGTGGGCGCCAACCGCTACATCGAGAAGGTGGCCCGCCTGGACAACGGCATGATCTTCCTTCTGGAACTTCAGCAGCTTTTGACCGACGCGGAGACCGAGCAACTCCAGGGCCTCCAGGGGCGCCGCAACAGGACGGGTGAGCCATGAGCGATTTCGCCCTCGACGATCCCAGCTTCTACGAGGATTTCCTCGTCGAAGCCCAGGAGCATTTCGAGCAGATCGAGACCAACTTCCTGGCCTTGGAAGAGTCGCCAGGGGATCTCGACCTGCTCAACGCCATCTTCCGCAGTGTGCACACCATCAAGGGGGCCGCAGGATTTCTGGGCCTGCAGAAGGTGCTCTCCCTCGCCCACATCGGCGAGAACGTGCTGGATGACCTGCGCAAATCCCGCATGGAACTCACCGAGCGGGTGATGGAGCTGCTCTTCGAGACCGTGGACATGCTCAAAGTCCTGGTCGACGATGTGCGCGTCCAGGTGCGCAAGCAGGGCGAGGCCGAAGACCCGGATCCCAGCGAGCTGATCCGCAACCTGGAGGCCCTGAAGAAGGGGGGCGAGGCCAGCGTCGAGACCAGTGGCGCCGCCGTGACGGGCCACCTGAATCTGCCCCCGGCCCTGGGCCGCGTGAATGAAGCCGGGCGGCAAGCGGCAGCGGCCGCCCTGGCCGAAGGCAAGACCGTGCTGGGCATCCATGTGGAGCTTGCGGGCGCCATTTATGGCACAGCCTTCAATCCCTTTTCCATGTTCCAGATGGTGGAGCTGGTGGGCAAGCTGCTCCACAAGCAAATGATTCCCCGGGAACCCCAGGTGGACTTGGAGAGCTTCGAGGACCGGGCCTTCCACCTCGATCTGGTCATGCTCATCGAGGCGACGGAACCCATCGAAGAAGTGCGCAAGGTCTTCGGCGCGGTGGCCAATGCGACCATCACCTTCCATCCCCTGACCCTGGAGGCCGCCTCCGAATCGGCGGCCGCCGGAGAGGGCGCCGGGGACGGTCTGCCCGTCGCCGAGGACCGCCGCAAGAGCGGACGCCGCGGCGAGGATAAGGGTGCCTCCGACACCATCCGTGTGAGCCAGGCCAAGCTCGAGCAGTTCATGAACATCGTGGCCGAGCTCATCATCAGCAAGACCATGATCAGCCATCTTGTCGAGCGGCTGATGCCCCAGGTCAATGGTCATCCTGCTGCGGCGGTGGCCAAGGAGCTGGCCCATGCCTCCGTCTACCTCGATCATGTGAGCAAGGAGATCCAGGCTTCGGTGCTGGGCATCCGCATGGTGCCCGTGAAGACCATCTTCTCCAAGTTCCCCCGCATGCTTCGCGATCTGGCCAAGAACAGCGGGAAGAAGATCGACCTGCAGATGGTGGGCGAGGACACGGAAATCGATAAGAGCATCATCGAGGAGCTGGGCGACCCGATGATCCACCTCATCCGCAACAGCGCCGACCACGGCATCGAGCTGCCGGAAGCCCGCGTGAAATCTGGGAAGTCCGAGGTGGGCACGGTGATCCTGCGGGCCCGTCACGAAGGCGACAGCGTGGTGGTGGAGATCGAGGACGACGGCAAGGGCATCGATCCCACTGTCATCCGCGCCAAGGCGGTGGAAAAGGGCCTCATGAGCCAGGACCGCGCCGATGCCATGCCCGACGACGAAGTCATCGAATTGATTTTCGCCCCAGGCTTCAGCACCGCCGCCAAGGTCACGGATATTTCAGGCCGGGGCGTGGGCATGGACGTGGTGCGCTCCAATGTTCGCAAACTCAATGGACGTGTGGGCGTTCGCTCTACGGTGGGCAAGGGTTCGGTGTTCACCATCAAGCTGCCCCTCACCCTGGCCATCATCGATGCCTTGCTGGTGAAGAGCGGCAACCAGGTCTTTGCCCTGCCAGGGACCTCGGTGGAGGAAACCCTCATCGTGCCGCCCGAAAGCGTGTCCCACCTCACCAGCCGGCAGGCCATCAACCTGCGGGGCGAAGTACTGGGCGTATGCCGTCTCAAGCACCTGCTGAAATCCGCCTCGCCGGATAACGCAGCCGATGAAATCGATGGCCTGTCTGTGGTGGTGGTTTCCGCCGCAGGCCGCCGCATGGGCATCATCGTGGACAGCTTCGTGCGCCGCCAGGAAGTGGTCATCAAGCCCCTGGCGCCCTACCTCGCCAGCCTGCCTGGCATCAGCGGCGCCTCCATCATGGGCGACGGCGGTGTGGTGCTGATTCTCGATCCCGCCGAACTGCTGCAGCTGGCTGTCCAGGAGGCTGTGTGAGCCTTGGCGCCGCGTCCTCGGCCCCGGCCCAGGTCCAGGGCCGGGATTCGTCCGTCCACCACCGGTTCATGACCTTCTTCCTCAATGACCGGACCTACGGTTTGCCTCTGCATCACGTGGCGGAGATCACCCCCTTTCGGGATCTGAACAAGCTGCCCCACATGCCTCGCGCGGTGGAGGGCATCCTCGACCTGCGCGGGCGCGTGGTGCCCGTGGTGAACCTGCGGCTGCGCATGTCCATGCCGCCCCTGGAGGAGGGCCGAATCGGCACCATCCTGGTGCTCGATCTGGCGGGCACTGCCACGGGCCTGCTGGTGGATGCCGTGGACGCGGTGGTGAACATCCCCGAATCGGATATGGTCCCCGCCAGTCCCCTGCTGGCTGGCCTCGATGGGGCCTGGGTGGAAGGCTTTATCGTCCAGGGCGAGAAGGTGGTGACCCTGCTGGATGCGGCGCTGGTGGCCAACCACGGCATCGGGCGGGCCCACGGCAAGGAGATCCTCAAGGACATCGGTCTGGAAGAGCGCCTGGACGACGGGCTGCGTCGGCTCATCGAGATGGCGCCTCCCAAAGAGCAGGGCGAGCACCGGGTTCTCCCGCAGATCGAATCCTCCATTTCCTACACCGAGCAGGAGATGGGCAAGGTGATGGAACGGGTGGAAGGCATGCTGGCCAGCACGGACAAATTCTTCCAGGGGCTGGGCTACCTCAAGCAGGAGGCTGGCCTGGGCCGGCTCAAGGGTCACGAGCGCGACATCGCCGAGCTGGACCGCATCAACCAGGAGATGCAGGACACCGTCTTTGCCCTCATCCAGCAGATGCAGTTCCAGGACATCGCCCGCCAGAAATTGGAGCGGGTCATGGCCCACCTGAAGGGCATGCAGGTGGCCATCTCCGGGAAGTTCCGGGCCACCAAGCAGGCCGAATAGCGTCCACTCTGGAGCCAGCGCCATTCCCCGGGCACAATAGGGGTTTGGCCCTGGAGTCCCCGTGAGCAGCCTGCCCTTCACCGAAGTCCGATTCCTCGCCGACCAGGTCGGCGAGACCGTCCGGCTGCGGGGTTGGGTCCGCAATGCCCGCACCAGCAAGACACGCTTCATCGAGCTGCGCGATGGCTCGGGCTTCGTGCAGTGCGTGGTGGGCGCGGCCGAGGCCGACCCCGAAAGCTACGAGCTGGCGGGGAAGCTCACCCAGGAGGCCGCCGTCGCGGTCACAGGCGTGGTGCAGCAGCACCCCAAGACTGGCCAGCCGGAGTTGCTGGTGAAGGCGTTGGAACTCATCGGCGGCAGCACGGACTTCCCCATCACCCCCAAGGAGCACGGCACCGAGTTCCTCATGGAGAACCGCCACCTCTGGCTGCGCAGCCGCCGCCAGTGGGCCATCCTCCGCATCCGCCACACCCTGGTGAAGGGCATCCGCGACTTCTTCGACAGCGACGGCTTCACGCTGCTGGATGCCCCCATCCTCACGCCCAGCGCCTGCGAAGGCACCAGCACCCTGTTCGGCACCGAGTACTTCCATGAGGGCATGGCCTTCCTCAGCCAGTCCGGCCAGCTCTACCAGGAGCCGGGCATCGCTGCTTTTGGCAAGACCTACTGTTTCGGCCCCACCTTCCGCGCCGAGAAGAGCAAGACGCGCCGCCACCTCACGGAATTCTGGATGGTGGAGCCCGAGGTGGCCTTCGCCCACCTGGATGACGTGATGGTGCTGGGCGAGCGCATGACCAAGTTCCTCATCCAGTGCGTGCTGGAAGGCCGCCAGGAGGAGCTGAAGATCCTCGA
Organism: Geothrix sp. PMB-07; assembly: GCF_030758935.1. Classification (NCBI taxonomy): domain Bacteria; kingdom Pseudomonadati; phylum Acidobacteriota; class Holophagae; order Holophagales; family Holophagaceae; genus Geothrix; species Geothrix sp. PMB-07. The sequence goes on along the minus strand of NZ_CP132333.1, from coordinate 3,062,506 downwards.
ACGCGATCAGGCCCCGCTGGAGATCGCCCTCAACAACAGCTTTGACCGGATGACCTACACCGAGGCCGTGGACAAGCTGAAGACGCTGGGCAGCGACATCAACTGGGGTGAGGATTTCGGCAACGATGACGAGACCATCCTCATGAACGCCACGGACCGGCCCCTGTGGGTGCACCGCTTCCCGAAGGCGTTCAAGGCCTTCTACATGGAGCCCGATCCCATCGACCCGCGGCTGGCCCTGGGCGCCGACCTGCTGGCCCCCGAGGGCTACGGCGAGGTCATCGGCGGCGGCGAGCGCGCCTCCAGCCTGCAGTACCTGCTGGAGCAGATTGTCCACCACGAGCTGAACCGCGCCGACTATGAGTGGTACCTGGATGTCCGCAAGTACGGCAGCGTGCCCCACGCGGGCTTCGGCATGGGCCTGGAGCGGGCCGTGGCCTGGATCTGCAAGCTGCCGCACGTGCGCGAGACCATTCCGTATCCCCGCATGATGGGGACGCTACGGCCGTAGGGCTCGATCAGGGCATCGGAGAAGAAGATTCACCACCAAGACACTAAGAACTGCAAAAGGACTTTTCTTGGTCCTTGGTGTCTTGGTGGTGAGCTTTTCCTTCCGGAACGCTCAGAGCTGCATCACCACGCCAGGTAGCTTCTGAATGGCTTCTCGCAGTGGGGTTTCCACGCTCTCATCGGGCAAGGTGACCCAGAAGGTATAGCTGATGAAGGCGCCCTTGCAGTTGGCCTGGTGCCGCTCGTCGCCTTCGGCTTGGGGCCCGAGGTGGGCGAGGATCAGCTCCATGACCATGTCGGGGCGCAGTTCTTCCTGGCGCCCGATGATCTTCATGGGGATGCGGGTGGGGTAGGTGATCTCGGGACGGCGGGGCTCTTCCATTCCGCCATCTTCCCAGTCTTTCTTCCAAGGCTCAACGCGAGGGTTGAAAGCCGCGGCTACTCCACTTCGATCTCGCGCAGATCTTTGCCCGGCTTGAAGCGGATGCTCTTGCCCTTGGGGATCTGAACACTGGCGCCGGTCTTGATGTTCCGGCCCATGCCCCGCTTGCGGGGGCGGGGCTCAAAGACGCCGAAGCCGCGGATCTCGATGCGGTGGCCGTTGAGCAGGGCGTCCTTCAATCGCTCTGTGAGGAGATCCACCACCTGGAGGGCGGTGGCGCGGGAGCAGGGATGCACCTTCATCAACGAATTGGCGATGTCGATCTTGATCATCTGCAACCTCGGGCCATGGAGTGGGAGAGCCAGAATAGGGGAAGGCCGCCTAGCGTGCCAGGGTGATTTTCACATCCGGGACTGGGGGCATGGCCATGGGGGCGCCAGGGGCCTTGGGCAGCACCGGCGGAGCGGGCGGGGCGCCGGATTCCCGGCCGCCGCCCTGGGCGATGGACATGCCCCGTTCCATGTTGGCCTTGGCCATGTCGGCAGTGGCCATGACGCCTTCCAGCCGGAGCTTGAATTCGCCCACATTCGTGGCCCGGAGCAGGGCCTCCTCTTCGGTGATGAGGCCCTGGCGAAGGAGGAAGTACAGGCTCTGGTCGAAGGTCTGCATGCCGTACTGGGCGGTGCCGGCGGCGATGACATCCTTCAGCATCTTGGTCTTGTCCTTGTCCTCGATGCAGGTGCGGACCGTTTCGGTGGTGACCATGACCTCCACGGCGGGCACGCGGCCCTGGCCGTCCGCCCGGGGCACCAGGCGCTGGGAGATGATGCCCTTGAGCACCGCGGCCATCTGGAGCCGGATCTGCTTCTGGTGGTGGGGCGGGAAGACCGAGATGACGCGGTTGATGGTTTCCGTGGCGTCCAGGGTGTGGAGGGTGCTGAAGACGAGGTGGCCCGTCTCGGCGGCATGGAGGGCCGTTTCGATGGTCTCCAGGTCGCGCATTTCACCCACGAGGATGACGTCGGGATCCTGGCGCAGGGCGGCGCGCAGGGCAGAGGAGAAGGTCTTACAGTCGGCTTCCACCTCGCGTTGGTTCACGATGCTGAGGTTGTCCCGGTGCAGGTACTCGATGGGATCCTCGATGGTGAGGATATGCTCGGTGCGGGTGGCGTTGATGAGATCGATCATGGCCGCCAGGGTGGTGGATTTGCCCGAACCCGTGGTGCCGGTGACCAGCACCAGCCCGCGCTGCTCCTGGCAGATGGTCTTGAGCACCTTGGGCAGCATGAGGTCGTCAATGGTGTAGATTTTCCGGGGGATGACGCGGAGCACCAGGCCCACCGTGCCGCGCTGGTTGAAGATGTTGCAGCGGAAACGGCCCAGACTGGGGACGGAGTAGGCGATGTCGAGGTCGAGGCTGTCTTTGAATTTGGCCTTTTGCTTGTCGCTGGCCATGATGGCGTAGGCCATGGCGATGGTGTCTTCCTGCACCAGCCGCTTGAACTGGGTCATGGGCGTGAGCTTGCCCCGGATGCGGGCGATGGGGTGGTTGCCGACCTTCAGGTGGAGGTCGCTGGCGCCCTGCTCGCAGACCACGGTGAGCAGTTCGTTGATATGCATGGAGTTCTCCCGAGGGGGGTCCGCTTATCTTAGACCCCTGCGGGAACAATGGAAGGGGTTGCGAATCCCGCTCGGAAAATGGGCCCGGCTCTGGTAAAATCGAGGGTTCTGCCCGGCCTTTGCCTGGCCACACCTGGGAATCTGATGACCCCCCTCGAAAAGATCCGCAACCTTGCCATCATCGCCCACGTCGACCACGGCAAGACCACGCTCGTCGACGCTCTGTTCAAGGGCGCGCACATGTTCCGCGACAACCAGCGGGTGCAGGAGCGCGCCATGGACAGCAACGACCAGGAGCGGGAGCGCGGCATCACCATCCTGGCCAAGACGACCTCCCTGCACTGGGGCGGCTACCGCTTCAACATTGTGGACACCCCCGGCCACGCCGATTTCGGCGGCGAGGTGGAGCGCGTGCTGAGCATGGTCGACTCCGTGCTGCTGGTGGTGGATGCCTTCGACGGCCCCATGCCCCAGACCAAGTTCGTCACCCGCAAGGCCCTGGCGCTCGGTTTGAGGCCGATTGTCGTCATCAACAAGGTGGATCGTCCCGGGGCCCGCCCCGTCTGGGCCCAGGATCAGGTTTTCGACCTCCTCATCGAGCTGGGTGCCACCGAGGAGCAGCTGGATTTCCCCTGCGTCTTCGCCAGCGCCAAGATGGGCTACGCCATGCTGGACATGAACGATGCCAGTGAAAACCTCGACCCCCTCTTCGACAGCATCGTGAAGAACTGCCCTCATCCCACGGGCAGCCCCGATGCCCCCCTTCAGATGCTGGTCACGCTCATGGACTGGAGCGACTTCGTGGGCCAGATCGGCATCGGCCGCATCGTGAACGGCCGGGTGAAGGTGGGCGACAGTGTCGCGCTGGTGAAACGCGACGGCACCATTCAACCCCAGAAGATCACCCAGCTCTACGGCTTTGAGGGGCTGAGCCGGGTGAACCTGCAGGAGGCCAGCGCCGGGGAGATCATCGCCATCGCCGGCATCTCCGACATCCGCGTGGGCGAGACCATCGCCGATGCGGCCGATCCCCGCGCCCTGGAATACGTCGACATCGACGAGCCCACCATCTCCATGATGTTCATGGTGAACAACGGGCCCTTCGCCGGGCAGGACGGCAAGCACGTCCAGAGCCGCCGCATCCGCGAGCGCCTGACCAAGGAACTGCAGCACAACGTGGCTTTGCGCGTGGAGGATACGGATACCCCCGATTCCTTCAAGGTGAGCGGCCGTGGCGAACTGCACCTGTCCGTGCTCATCGAGACCATGCGCCGCGAGGGCTTCGAGCTCTGCGTGAGCCGGCCCGAGGTGATCCTCCACATCGACCCCGTGACCGGCGAGAAGATGGAGCCCTATGAGGATGTCACCATCGACATCCCCGAGGCGTTCATGGGCGTCACCATGGAGCACATGGGCAACCGCAAGGCCGAGATGCAGGACATGGGCAACGAGGGCGGCCGCCTGCGTCTGCACTTCAAGATCCCCAGTCGCGGCCTCATCGGCTTCCGCAGCGAGTTCATGACCGACACCCGCGGCGAGGGCATCCTCCACAGCCTCTTCAGCCATTACGGCCCGCACAAGGGCGACCTGCCGGGCCGCAAGAACGGCGTGCTCATCAGCATGGAGCAGTGCGAGTCCGTGGGCTTCGCGCTCATGAACCTGGAAGAGCGGGGCATCATTTTCATCCACCCCCAGACCAAGTGCTATGAAGGCATGATCGTGGGCGAGCACGCCCGTGAGAATGATCTGGTGGTGAACGTGGCCAAGGGCAAGAAGCTGTCCAACATGCGCGCCAGCGGCAGCGACGAGGCCACGCGTCTCACCCCGCCCCGGGAGCACACCCTGGAGCAGGCCCTCGAATACATCGAAGCCGATGAACTGGTGGAAGTGACCCCCAACTTCATCCGCATGCGCAAGCGTGTGCTGGATACCAACGAGCGTAAGAAGTCAGAAAAGCGGTCGGAAGGTTGAGCCGAGTTCTCGGTATGGGCTTCCGCGCCTGGTTGAGTCCGGCGTCTTCGCATCCGCAGGATGCGAAGAAGAAGTCAGAAAAGCGGTCCGACTCCTAGTCTTCCGGCACATGTCGAAGCCCTTCCACGCCCCGCCCCATGCCAGCTTCCTGCAGAAGCTGGGACCGGGCGGGGCGGCTTCGTTGGGGCTGGCGCTGCTCAGCTGCTTCGGTTTGGTGGGTCTGCCCTGGGCTTACCGGTTGGCCCAGGTGCTTCGAGGCGCCTCTGGAGATGAGGCTGCTCCCGCGGACGCCATCCTGGTGCTGGGGAGACGGCTGGAGGCCGACCAGCCCACGCGGGTGTTCCTGGCCCGCCTGGCCCACGCAGAGCGGCTGTGGCGCTCGGGCCTGGCCCCCCGGATCTTCGTGGCGGGCGGCGCCACGGGAGCCTCGGTTCGCAGCGAAGCAGAAGCTGGCCGCGACTGGCTGGTGGCCCGGGGGGTTCCGCTGGAGGCCATCCTTTTGGAGGGACGAAGCCAGCACACCCTGGAGAACCTGTTCAATGTCCGGGCCGAGATGCGTGACGCGGGCTGGTCGACGCTCTTGATGGTTTCCGATTCCCTGCACTTGGCCCGGGCCCAGGCCACGGCCCAGGGGCTGGGTTTGGCGGTGCGCTGCAGCCCGGCCCTGGAAGCGCCGCCGGCGCGCGGGTCTGCAGGCTGGTGGCGCCGCGCGGCCTCCGAGGCCTTCCTGCTGCACTGGTACCACACCGGCATGCTCTACAGTCGGCTCATCCGCAGCCAGCGGCAATTGGAGCGGGTGACTTAGGGGCGCTCCAGCAGCGGTCGGATTTCCACGGCGCCCCGCTCGGCGGCAGGGCAGCGCGCTGCCCACTGGAGCGCTTCTTCCTGACTGCCCACTTCCAGGACGAAATAGCCTCCGATCTGATCGGGGGTATCCGTGTAGGCGTGGGCGGTCACCTGGCGCTTCGATTCGGAGCCGCGCACCGTCGAGGCGGTTTCTGGGCCTTGCAGCCCGTGCATCTCGAGGCAGACACCGGCCTCCTTGAGGGCCTGGCCGTATTGCTGCCAACCGGCCCAGTAGCGGCTGCGGAGATCGGCGTCTTCAGCGCCCCGGGCCCGGAAATCCGCCTGCGATTCGTAGGCGATGAGCAGAACCTTCATGGTGTTCTCCTGTGGTTGAGTGGGGGTGGACGGTTAAGATAGAATTGTGAATAGCAAATGGCAAGTCACATGGGGCGAACCGTGAAAACCAAACCGCGAACCCGCTGTCCCATCGCCCACGCCCTCGACCTGTTCGGCGACCGCTGGAGCCTGGTCCTCGTCCGCGACATGCTCATGGGCAAGCAGCGCTTTGGTGATTTCCTGGCCTCGTCCGAGGGCATCACTGCCAGCGTCCTCACGGACCGGCTCACGGATCTGGAGGAAGCGGGTCTTGTCGAAAAAGCCCCCTACCAGACGAACCCGGTGCGCTTCGAGTACAGCTTGACGCCCCGGGGGCGGGATCTGCTGCCAGTGCTGCAGGCGCTGTGCGGCTGGGGGAACCGGCACTTTCCGGAGGTGGGGAAAGCCCCCATCCGGTTCATGCGGATGAGGCCCTGAGGCATCGGGAGCGGCCTGCGCTTCTCGGCCGCTCCACCTTCATCCTGGTGGTCGATTCGGCCGAAAGAGGGGCAGGGGGATGGTGTGCCTGATCAACGGCTGCTCAAGCGCTACGCGAGGCGTCTCCGGCCGGCCGCCTCCCTGGAAGCCCTGGTCCACGCCATCCATGCGCTGCTGCATGCCGGAAGCACCGGCGATCCCTTCTTTCTGGCCCGCAGCCTCGAATTGATGGTGAAGCACCTGGGCGCCTCCCTGGCCACCCTGGTGATGGTTTCCGGGACCTCCGTGGAAACCCGCTGGTGGTTCCCTGAAGCGGAGGATGAGGCTCCACCCGCGCCCATCCCCTCCTTCTGCGAGTGGCTGCTGGAGCACCCCGAGCGCACCCTGGTGGTCCGGGACATGGCGTCAGGCCCCCATGTGCCCTTTCTCGTCGATCCCGCCTCCGTTCCCTACGGCGCCGCCCTGGGATGCGCCCTGCGTCAGGGAGATGGTGTGCGCTCCCTGGTGTTCGCCTTCTTCGAGCAACCCAGGGCCTTCTCACGCGCGGATTTCGCGTTGCTCGAGGCTGTGGCCGGGTTCATGGGGCGCATCCTGGAAATCGAAGATCTGAAACAATCGCTCAACCGCCTGGAAGACGCCCTGGCCATCACCCAAGCGGTTATGGAGGACAGTTCCACCCGGGATCCCGAGACGGATCTCCCCAACCGCCGCTACCTCGACATCTGGGAGAAGGCCATGCTCAGTTCGGAGCACCGGCCGGACAGCCTCGTGGTGGCCGAGTGCCACCTGGTGGCCAAGGGACGCAAGGATGCGGCCCGCATCCGCAAGGCCGCCGAAGGCATTCGGGCCGGGGATCTCATGGTGCGGGTTGCGCCGGGGCGGATCCAAATCATCTTCCAGCACACGCCCCGCAGCATCGCCCACATCCTGCTGCTGCGCCTGCGCATGCAGATGGAGGGGGCCCCCATGGGCGCCACCCTGTGGGTGCCGGGGCGCGAGGGGCTGGGCCTGGAATCCTGCCAGCCCCGGCTGGACGCGGCCCTGGCGGAAAGCCGTGCCATGGAGCAGCCGGGCCTGGTGTGGCACCTGCCGGAAGGGGTGGCCCCGGAACCGCCGCCACAGCGACCCAGCAGTCCCCGTACCCCGGCGCCGCAGCGCTGGGAGCCGCTGATGCTGAGGAAGGTCTGAGTCTCGTGCGCTGAATGCCGCGTTCGACCAAGGGCTGCCAGACTGGGGGGATCATGACTGGCCATCTCATTCTCGTCCCCACCCCCATCGGCAATTTAGGCGACCTCACGGATCGCGCGAAGGAGGCCCTCGCCGCGGCCGATCTGGTGGCCTGCGAGGACACCCGCCGCACCGGCGGGCTGCTCAAGCACCTGGGCATCGACAAGCCCCTGCTGCGCTTCGATGACCACGCCAGCGCCGCCGCCTTCGAGCGCCTGGGACTGGAGCTGCTGTCGGGGCGCACCGTGGCCTACTGCAGCGATGCGGGCATGCCGGGCATCAACGATCCCGGGTTCGAGATCGCCCGGGCGGCCCGCGCCGCGGGCGCCAAGGTGACCGTGCTGCCCGGCGCTTCGGCGGTGCTGCTGGCCGTGGTGGCTTCGGGCCTGCCCAGCCATGCCTTCAGCTTCTGGGGCTACCTGCCCAACCGCAGCGAACCACGGAAGACCATGCTGAAGAAGCTGGGTGCCGAGGAGGAAACGGTGGTGGTCTTCGAGACGCCTCATCGCATCCATGAAACCCTGTCGGATCTGGAAGATCTGCTGCCGGACCGCGAGATCGCTCTGGGGCGGGAGCTGACCAAACTGCATGAAACCTGGTACCGCGGCACGCCCGCCCAGGTGAAGGTGCAGCTGGGCCGCGAGGATCGCGGTGAAATGGTGCTGGTGCTGGCCGGGGCCAGCGCCAAGCGGATCGTCACGGAAGTGGAGGCGGACTTCGACGGCTTCGAGCTTCCGGACTGGGCCAAGGCCTTCCTGCTGGCCGCCCGCGAAGGGGGCATGACTCAGCGGGAGGCGGTGAAACCCCTGGCCAAGCACCTGGGGGTTTCCGCCTCCGAGATCTACCGGCTGGCCTCAGAAATCTGAGACCAGTGGCGATCACGGTGTGGGAACAGGTTGGGGCTGCGGGAACAGGAAGTCGTAGTTGGCGCCCGCGGGCTGGCGGTAGTACTTCTCCAGGTAGAGGCGGACGGCTTCCTCATAGCTGAGGTTGGGTTTCTCAGCCTGGCTCCAGGTCATTTGCACCTGGCGCACCCCGGCCGGAAGGACGAGCGCCCCCGAGGCAGGGGAAGTCGGCACCCCGTCAATGGTGGCGGAGGTGACCCTGGCGAACCAGGGCAGGTGAAGGACCAGGGATTCCGGACCGGCGCCGGGCTTCCAATGGTTGTCCAGGGTCAGCGTGGCGCCGTCCGCGCGGCAGTCCAGGGTGTAGGACACGCGGCCGAAAAAGGTGGGAGCTTCGCTGACCCGGACTTGCTGGCCGGGCTGCGCCCACTTGGGGGCCAGCACCGAGGCGAGGTGGACCTGTCGTCCTTCCTCGCGAACCAGCATGTTCCGGACCTGGGCCAGGTACCGGGCCGCGAACCACCCGTGGGGGGTGAAGTTGTCGCCTGGATCGCGGGTGGTCCAGGCGGGAATGCCGTATTCGAAACCGCTGTGGGTGCTTCCGGTGTGGGCCAGGATCGAATAGAGATCCTCCACGACCTTCCGCTGCTCGCCCAGGATGGTGTTGCCTTCGGTGACCGAGAAGATCTCGTAGTGGTGCAGGGTGCCTTCAGCGGCCTTCTTGCCCTCCCGCTTGCGCTGCTTGGCCACCCAGGCGTTGCCGCCGTAGGTGATGACGCCTTCCCGGTAGTTGAAGTCGCGGACCATGTCGAGGGTCTTGCGGACAAGGGGATCGTCCTTGGCGAGGGCCTCGAAGGGGTAGAGGCCGGCGCTGGCGTTGTCCCAGTCGCTTCCGTCGGTGGCCTTATCCATGCCCGGCGGGATGTAACCCTCGGACTGGGAGGCCAGTTCCCGGAGTTGCTTGAGGAAGTTGGCGGAGTAATCGTCATGGACCTTCTGCCACTTGGCCGCATCGTCAGCGCGGCCCATGGACTGCGCCATGGACACCGCGTATTTCAGTCCCAGCAGAGCCCAGAAGCTGTGTCCGGTGTAGTGGCCGTTGATGGCCTCGTTGTCATAGGGACCGGCCACGGGCCATAGTCCTCTGGGGTCCTTCGCGCACTTGGCGACGAAGGCCTCGATGTGTGGGCCGAGCAGCGGGTAGATCTGTTCGAGCAGGGCCTGGTCGTGCTGGGTCCGCAGGTGCGCGCCGAAGGCCCAGAGCACCTGTCCCCAGTAATCATCCTGGACAGAGAGGCGGGCCCCCGTCGGCTGGGGAGACCCCGGGGCGAAGAACGCCACGGGCTTGCCATCCCGCCAGACCAGGAATGAATCGAGCATCTGGCGGGCCATGAGGGGCATGCCCAGCATGTCGTAGGTGCGCACGAAATAGCTGGCGTCGCGAATCCAGAAATAGTTGTAGTGCAGCTTGTTGACCCGCTGGTAGACGTGGCCCTCCTCGGAGAGCTCGCTGGCGATCAGATCGTTGACGAGACTGGTTTTCAAGGTGTCCATGACCTTGGGATCGGCCACCATGAAGCGGTCCGCCTGGGCGATCTCCCGCTTCCAGTAGGCCAACGTGCGGGCCCGGTAATCGTCGTGGCTAGCTTCCATGACCTCCCGCACGGCTCCGGCCTTGGCCAGCGACACGGGCACCGCGGGCATCTTGAATCGCCAGGTCCGAGTCCCTTTGGCTGGGAGCTCGAAGGTGTAGTCCACCGCCGCCCGCTGGATGGCCCCGTCGGACCGGTGGGGATGGGCGCCGACGGCGGGGCCGGAGAAGACCAGGTGCCCACCCAGCAGGCCTCGGCCCTCGGTCCATTCGGCCTTCTGGAGTCCGGCGGTGAAGGCTTCCTCATCCATGAACCGCTTGGTGTGCCATCGGGTGGAACGCTGGGCCTCCAGCGCCTGCTTGAGGTTCTGGCGATAGGCTCGCGCCCAGCCATAGAAGGGATCCACCGAGATCTCCGGCGCGATGTCTCCGAACTGGGCGCGGATGACCCCCTTTTGGGCCTTAGGGCCGGGATTGCTGACGGTGCACGCGATGAAGGTGATGAGGTTGTTCTTGGGATCCAGGGAGACCGGTGTGGCGAAGGCCTCGAAGGCGTAATGCAGCCCATCGCGATCGAAGCTGAACTGGATCACCGGGAGATGCCCGTCCAGGAGCGTCTTGACCCGCTTGTTGACGGGCCGTGCCGAGCCAGGCGCGCCGACCAAGAAGGACAGCTGTCCGTAGGGGCTGACGAAGGCCCCATCGTGGGTCACGATGGTCGCCTTGGGCGCGTTCTTGAAACCCAGCTGATCCGTGGGGACCATGAAATAACAGAAGGGTTCGGACAACTCCTGCTGGATGGCTTTTCCGGCCTCATCCGTCACTTCCGGCGGAGCTTGGGGTTTTCCTCCAGTGGAGAGTGCGCGGGCGGTTTGCCCCGGAAGCGGCGAGCCTCCAAGGAGCGCTGCCAGGAGCAGGGAAGGGGTGAAGCGCTTCATGAACACTCCCGCTTGTGATGCGCAGCCACCCACGGCCAAGGGCATCAGCTAACAGGGTTATTCATTTGAAGAGCCTTGCCAAGTTTTATTACCATCCTATTTACAGCAATTGTATAAAACAAGATGCGTTTTGGAATCCGGGTCGGAGCTACCGGTTGGCCTCAGAAGTTTAGAACCCCTTGCCAGATGCTGCGGAACAGGCCTGGATGCGGTGCAGGGTCAACAGCCGCTCCGCGCTGTCGTTCCAGACTTCCATGCTGATGATGAGTCCGTCCCGGACTTCGAACCGGTCGATGTAGCGGTTGCCCTCGAAGGGCGTGCCGTCGGGCCATTCGCCGTAAAGGGTGCCGGTGTTGTAAACCACAGTGGTGTCTTGGCCCGGCGCCACGTCCGTGCGGGTTTGACGCTTCTTCACCCATCGGTACCGCTGGGCATTGAAGGAGGCGATGTCGGCCGCATGCTCGAAGGCACGCCCTCCCGTGAAGGTGATGGAAGCCCCTGGCGCGAGGAACGCCGAGGCCGCCACGGGGTCGGGAACCATGGTCGCGTCGAGGAACGCGCGGACGATCTGGGCGTCGCGAAGAGGGTTTTCCATGGCCCGCCTTCAGCGATCGGTGTGATCGGCCACGAGGTCTTCCGCAGCGCGGGCCAGGTAGCTCTCCAGCAGGTTAGGCACCTGGCTCGGGGTGAGCGGCCCATGCACCTCGTCGCCGATCATCACGACGGGGGCGAGGCCGCAGGTGCCGACGCAGCGGGTGCTCTCGAGGCTGAAGATGCCGTCCTTGCTGGTCTCGCCGAAGTGGATGCCCAGTTCTTCCATGAGCTTCTGGGCCACTTTCTCGGCGCCCTTCACGTAGCAGGCGGTGCCCAGGCAGACGTTGATGAGGTACCTGCCCCGGGGCTGCAGGCGGAAGTAGTGGTAGAAGGTGGCCACGCCCGTCACCTTGGCGAGGGGCACTTGCATGAGCTGGGCGACGGCCTCCAGATGGCCAGGGCCGAGGTGCCCGAAGTGCCCCTGCACCATGTGGAGCGTGGCGATGAGCATGCTCTCGCTGTGCTCCTTGGTGCGGTTGGCATCGATGAAGGCGAGGACATCCTCGGGCAGCATGGCGCGGTAGCTGCGCTCGAGTTCTTCCCAGTTGTCGGTGTGGCAGTGGCTGCAGTCGCTCATCGGATCCCCCGGGGCGTGCGGGCGGTGTAGTGCGTGTGGAGCAGCTCATGGGCCTTGTGGCCCAGGGGCTCGCCGAGGAAATCGGCGTAGAGCTTCTGGATATCGGGGTTGTCGTGGCTGCAGCGGATGGTCTTGGCCGCGTCGATGTCGTAGAGGGCCTTGGCGCGGGCGGCGCGCAGGCCGCGATCCAGGGTGTAGGTGCCCATGCGCGGGTACGGCTGGCCACCGCCGCAGATGCAGCCGCCCGGGCAGGCCATGATTTCGATGAGGTGGTAATCCTTCTCGCCGCGCTTCACGGCGTCCAGCAGGATCTTGCCGTTCTGGAGGCCATCGGCCACGGCCACGTTGATGGTCTTGCCAGCCAGGTGGATGGAGGCCTCGCGGATCTGGCCGTTGGCGCTGCGCACCATGGTGAGATCGAGGTTGCCCAGGTTCTGGCCCGTGAGTTTGAAGGCCGCCGTGCGCAGGGCCGCCTCCATCACGCCGCCCGTGGCGCCGAAGATGTCGGCGGCACCGCTGGAGGCGCCCAGCGGGTGGTCGAACTCGCTGTCGGGCAGCTTGAGGAAATCGATGCCGTAGGATTTGATCATCTGCGCCAGCTCGCGGGTGGTGATGACCGCATCCGTGGTGGGCAAGCCATCCACCACGTGTTCAGGCCGCGCAGCCTCGAATTTCTTGGCCACGCAGGGCATGACGGAGACGACGTAGATGTCCTTGGGGTCGATGCCCTTCTGCTGGGCGTAGTAGGTCTTGATGAGCGTCGACTGCATCTGCATCGGGCTCTTGCAGCTCGACATGTGGGGGATGAGTTCTGGATAGAACTTCTCCAGGAAACTCACCCAGCCGGGGCTGCAGGAGGTCAGCAGGGGCAGGGGGCCGCCATTCTCCAGGCGGTGCAACAGCTCGTGGGCCTCTTCCATGATGGTGAGGTCGGCGCTGAAGTTCACATCGAAGATGGCGTCGAAGCCCATGCGGCGCAGGGCCGTGACCATCTTGCCGGTGACCGGCGTGCCCACAGGCAGGCCGAAGGCCTCGCCCAGGGCCGCGCGGATGGCTGGGGCGGTGGTGACCACCACGTGCTTTTCACTGCGCCGGTAGCCCAGGGCCTTCCACACCTTCTCGGTGCCGTCCTTTTCGATGAAGGCGGCCGTGGGGCAGACGCTCACACACTGGCCGCACTGGATGCAGGTGCTCTCATCCATGGGGGCCAGGTTGGCCGGGCCCACCACCGTGTGGAATCCGCGGCCGTGCTGGCTCAGGTTGAACACGCCCTGCACCTCGCCGCACACGCGGATGCAGCGGCCGCAAAGGATGCATTTCTCGGCGTTCCGCACCACGGAGGCGCTGGTGTTGTCGATGGGGAACTGCTTGCGCTTGCCCTCGAAGTGGCGCTCGCGCACCCCCATGCGGTACGAGAGGTTCTGCAGCTCACAGTTGCCGTCGCGGTCGCAGGTCTGGCAATCCTTCGGGTGGTTGTCCAGCAGCAGCTCCACGATGTCGCGGCGGGCCTGGCGGATCATGGGGCTGTTGGTCTGCACTTCCATGCCTTCCCAGGCCTTGGTGGCGCAGGAGGCCAGGCCATGGTCGAAGCCTTCCACCGCGACCACGCACACTCGGCAGTTGCCTTCCAGGCTGAGGTCCGGGTGGTAGCAGAGGCGGGGGATGTGGATGCCGATCTGCTCAGCGGCATCCATGACGGTGGTGCCCTCGGGCACCAGGATGGTTTCGCCGTCGATCTTGAGGCTGATCATCTGGGACATGGCAAGCTCCTACACCCGATCAATCGCAGCGAACTTGCAGACGTCGAAACAGTTCCCGCACTTGATGCACACGTCCTGGTTGATGACATGGGCCTCTTTGCGGGCGCCGCTGATGCACTCCACCGGGCAGTTGCGGCCGCAGATGGTGCAGCCGATGCACTTCTCCGCGTTGATCTCGTAGCGGATCAGGGCCACACACTTCTTCGCCGGACAGTGCTTGTCCTGGATGTGGGCCAGGAACTCCTCACGGAAGTGCTTGAGGCTGCTGAGCACCGGATTCGGTGCGGCGCGGCCCAGGCCGCAGAGGCTGGTGCGCTGGCAGAGCCGGGACAGGCGGTGCAGCTTGTCCAGGTCCTCCAGCTCGCCCTTGCCCTGGGTGATGCGCTCCAGGATCTCCAGGATGCGCGTGGTGCCCTCGCGGCAGGGCGTGCACTTGCCGCAGCTCTCCTCCTGGCTGAAGGCCATGTAGAACTTGGCGATGTCGACCATGCAGTCGTCCTCGCTGAGGACGATCATGCCGCCCGAGCCCATGATCGAGCCCGCCTTCTGCAGGGGCTCGAAGTCCACTTCCATGTCCTGCATGGAGGCGGGAATGAAGCCGCCCGCAGGGCCGCCGGTCTGGATGGCCTTGAGGGCCTTGCCGCCGGAGACGCCGCCGCCGATCTCGTTGACCACGCGGGAGAGCGTGGTGCCCAGGGGCACTTCCACCAGGCCCGTGTGCTTGACCTTGCCGGCCAGGGCGAAGACTTTGGTGCCGCCGCTCTTCTCGGTGCCGATGCGGGCATACCAGTCGCCACTGAAGCGCAGGATGGCCGAGATGTTGGCGAAGGTCTCCACGTTGTTGATGACGGTGGGATGGCCCCATAGACCGCGGTCGGTGGGGTAGGGGGGCCGCACCTTGGGCTGGCCACGCTCGCCCTCGATGGAGCGGATGAGGGCCGTCTCCTCGCCGCAGACAAAGGCCCCAGCACCCAGGCGGATCTCCAGGTCGAAGTCGAAGCCCGAGCCCATGATGTTGGTGCCCAGCAGGCCGTTCTGCCGGCAGATGTCGATGGCCAGCTGGATGCGCTTGATGGCCAGCGGGTATTCGGCCCGGATGTAGAAGAAGCCCTTCTGGGCGCCGATGGTGTGGCCACCGATGATCATGCCCTCGACGATGTTGAAGGGATCGCTCTCCAACATGGAGCGGTCCATGAACGCGCCGGGGTCGCCCTCGTCACCGTTGCAGATGATGTAGCGGGTGGTGTCCGCCTGTTTGCGGGCCAGGGCCCACTTGGCGCCCGTGGTGAAGCCGCCTCCGCCGCGGCCCCGCAGCCGGGCCTTGGTCAGCTCGGAGATGACCCAGTCCGGGCTCTGGCGGGTGAGCACCTCGGCGAGGGCCTTGAACCCGTCGAAGCCGACGTATTCCTCCAGGCTTTCGGGATCCACCACGCCCGCGTTGCGCAGGGCGATGCGGCTCTGGCGGTTGAAGAAGGCGACATCGCCATAGCGTTCCAGGAACTCCAGGGCGATGGGCTCCTGCTTGGCCTTCAGGCGCTCCACCACCTTGCCTTCGAGGATGTGGCTCTCGAGCAGGGCGGTCAGATCCTCCTCGGTCGCGATCTGGTAGAGCACCTTCTCGGGTCGGGCCAGGACGAACGCGGCAGGGACTCCCTCGGACAATCCGCAGGCGCCAAAACAGCTGGCGGCGGCCACGCGTACGCGGCTGGGCTCGATGCCACGGGTCTCCAGCAAGGCCTGGAAGCGCTCGCGTAGCCCGGCGCCAGGACCCTTGCAGCGGCTGCCTTCGCAGAACATGAACTCGCGTTCGGGTAGGGCCTCGCCGGTGTGGTCGAGGATGTGCTTCACCACCGGCGCCTGGCTCTGGATGTGCTCGGTGAAGATGCGGTGCACCAGGTCGCGGTTCACCCGTTCGTATTTCACAGGGATCTGGTCCGGCACCTGGATGCCCACGATGGGTTCCCGGGAGCAGCGCCCCGTGCAACCCGTGCGGTGAACGACGATGTCCTTGCGGCCCGAAGCGCGGATGTGCCGCGCGAACTCCTCGGCCACCACCTGGGATCCGGCGGCATGCTCGCAGGTGGCTGAACCCACCTGGATGAGGATCTTGTGGTCCAGGTCCTTGTCCGCCAGGGTGGTGGCGACACGATCCGCCAAGGACCTGTAGAAATCGGGCACGGAAAGAGACATGGGATCTCCTGGCTTCCGGTGGGATTTATTCGGGTAGCTGGGCGGGTTCGAGGGCGGGGCCGACGGGCGGTCTAGGGGGGTGGGTCACCGCCCGCCGGGTGCCTGCTTGCACTGGGAGTGTGCTTATTGGCGACCGAAAGGTCAGTGATGGAGGTCACTTGAAGCGGAGCTTTTGAGGTCCGTTTTCTGCCGCCCTCCAGGTCCTTTGCCCAGGCGCCTTCCCAGGGCCTGGATGCGCCCCTGCAGGCAGCCCTGACAGGCATTGGCGGTCTCATGGATGCAGGCCTTGCCAGGGTAGATCTCGTACCGGGCGCGGTACTCCACCGGAGTCACATTGGGCATGATCACGTTGGCCCCGCGCAGGAGCGCCAGTTCCCGCCCATGGGCACGGTCCAGCGTGGCCAGGGCCGTGGTGCTGGGGATGTTGGCGTCGGGACAGACCAGGCGTGTGAGGGCCACCACCTTGAGCGTGGTGAGCTCGTCGTTGGGCACCTGATTTTCAGGATCAGCGCGGAGCGCCGCAGCCTCAGGGCGGCCCAGGGGCGTGCGGGGGCTGGGGAGGAAGGGGCCCACGCCGACCATGTCCATGTCGAGATCGCGGAAGCGGAGAATGTCTGCGGCGAGGATGTCCCAGGTCTGGCCGGGGATGCCCACCATGACGCCGCTGCCGATCTCGTAACCCATGGCACGGAGGCGCTCAAGCTGCGCGAGCCGGTCACTGACAATGCCGGGCAGTCCGGGATGGATGCGGCGGTACAGATCGGGGTCGCTGGTCTCGAACCGCAGCAGGTAGCGGTCGGCGCCTGCCTCGCGCCAGGCGCGCAGATCGTCGTCGCAGCGTTCGCCCAGGGAGAGGGTCACGGCCAGGGGCGTGTGTTGCTTGATGACGCGCACGGCGCTGGCGATGTGTTCCCGGGTGAGGCCCGGATCCTCGCCCGCCTGGATGACCACGCTGCCATAGCCCAGGCGCCGCGCCTCCAGGGCGCAGGTGAGGATCTCGCCGACGTCCATGCGGTAGCGGTCCAGCCCTTCTGAATGTGCCCGCAGGCCACAGTAGAGGCAGTGCTGGATGCAGTGGCTGGAGGCTTCGATGAGGCCGCGCAGGTGCACGGCGTCGCCGACATGGGCGGCCCGCACCTGGTCGGCCTCGGCCCACAGTCGCTCCAGAGCGACGGGATCGGTCTCCTGCAACCAGGCGCGAAGGCCCGCCTGGTCGAGGCAAAGGCTGGTGTCGGTCTCAAGCGCGAAGGGCATGGAGGAACTCCTGGACTTCGGGGAAGGGGCGCAGGGCGCGGTCAAAGATGCCAAGGGAATACGCGATGGCCAGGCCGTAGTTGGTGATGGGCACACCGGCGGCATCGCAGCGGTGGATGCGGGCGAGCATTTCACGGCGGTTGCCCATGCAGTTGCCGCAATGCACCACCAGCTTGTAGGGGGAGAGATCCGCCGGGAAATCACGGCCCTGCACGGTGTCGAAGCGCAGCGGCTCCCCAACCTTCTGCGTCAGCCACCGGGGCAGCTTCACCCGGCCGATGTCCTCCTCGGTGGGGTGATGCGTGCAACCCTCGGCCACCAGTACCCGGTCACCGCCGCGCAGATCCTCGATGGCGAAGGTGCCGCGCACCTGGGCGGCGAGGCTGCCGTGGAAGCGGCTCATGAGGATGCTGAACGAGGTCATGGGCACCGAATCCGGCACGTCCCGCGCCACGGAGTGGAAGGCCTGGGAATCCGTCACCACCAGCGCCGGCAGGCCCTTCAGCGAGGACAGGGCCCGGGAGAGTTCACGCGCCTGCACCACCAGGGCCAGCCCCGCGCCATCCAGCACATCGCGCACGGCCATGACCTGGGGCAGGATCAGCCGACCCTTGGGCGCCGAAGCGTCGATGGGCATGACCAGCACCGCCACTTCTCCGGGTGGCACCAGATCGGACAGCAGGTGTCGGGTATCGAAGTGGTCCGCGGGAGCGGCCCGCAGCAGGGCCTCGCGGAGGGCGTCCACGCCGTGGCCATCCAGGGCGGACACGGCGACCACCTCGACGCTGTCCAGGCTGGGAAGGTCCGCCTCCGCATGCAGGTCGTGCTTGTTGAAGGCCACCACGGTGGGGATGTTCCGGGCTTTCAGGTCCGCCAGCAGGCTCTCCTCGAAAAGCCCCCAGGTACCGCGCTCGGCCACGAGGATGCCCAGGTCCACCCGGTCGAGAACGGCGCGGGAACGGCCCGAGCGGACTTCTCCCAGCAAACCTTCATCATCCAATCCGGCCGTATCCACGAAGAGCACGGGACCGAAGGGCAGCAGCTCCATGGGTTTTTCCACGGGATCCGTGGTGGTGCCCGCCTGGGCCGAGACGATGGAGACCTGTTGCCGCGTGAGGGCGTTGAGCAGGGAGGATTTCCCCACGTTGCGACGGCCGAAGAGGCCGATGTGGAGCCGCATGCTGCGGGAAGCGGGTTGCATCTCAGCAGAACACATCGCGGGCTCCTTCCTTCACCTGGGCCACCATGCGCTCCGACTGGGCGCGGATCCGGGGATCCAGCTGCGCCAGGTCCGCGGCGATGAGGCGCTCCGCCGCGAGGCGGGTCTCGGGGCTGGCGTGGTCCTCGACGAATTCCTGCAGGGTGGAGAGGGCGTTGGGGTGGCAGTGGGCCTTGATCTCGCCGGGTTTGGCCAGATCCATGAAATCCACGCCGGTGCGGCCCATGCGGTAGCAGCTGGTGCAGAAGCTGGGGATGAAGCCGGTCTCGGCCAGATCGCGCACCACTTCGTCGAGGCTGCGATGGTCGCCCAGGGAGAACTGGGCGCCGCCCTCGATATCTTCTTCATAGCCGCCGGGATTGGTGCGGCTGCCGGCGCTGATCTGGCTGATGCCCAGCTGCAAGGCGATGCTGCGCACTTCGGGCCGCTCCCGGGTGCTGAGGATGAGGCCTGTGTAGGGCACGGCTAGGCGCAGGATGGCGATGAGCTTCCAGAAATCCTCGTCTTTCACGGCGTGAGGCGGGTGTTCGCTGGTTTCGGAACCCTCCGCGGGTTCGATGCGGGGCACGCTGATGGTGTGGGGGCCGCAGCCGAAGCGATCCTCCAAGTGGCGGGCGTGGTGCAGGGTGGCCAGCAGCTCGAAGCGCCAGTCGTAGAGGCCGAAGAGGGCGCCGATGCCCACATCGTCGATGCCCGCCTGCATCGCGCGGTCCATGCAGCCCAGCCGCCAGTCGAAGTCCGCCTTGACGCCGCGCTGGTGCATCTGGGCATAGGTCTCGCGGTGGTAGGTCTCCTGGAAGAGCTGGTAGGTGCCGATCTCGGTGTCCTTCAGCCGCTTGAAGTCCGGCACATCCAGGGGGGCGATGTTGACGTTCACGCGGCGGATGTTCTCATCGCCGCGGCGCACGGAGTAGACCGTGCGGATGGCCGACAGGATGTAGTCGAGGCCCTCTTTCGGATACGCCTCGCCCGCCACGAGCACCAGCCGCTTGTGGCCCTGGGAGAGCAGGCAGTCCACCTCGGCGGCGATCTCGGCCTGGGTGAGTGCGCGGCGCTTCAGCTCGCGGTTGGAGGCGCGGAAGGCGCAGTAGAGGCATTCGTTGGCGCAGAGGTTCGACACGTAGAGCGGCGCGAACATCACGATGCGGTTGCCGTAGATCTGATCCTTCACCCAGCGGGCGGTATTGAAGATCTCCTGCAGCAGCGCCGGGTCCTGGGCGGCCATGAGGGGAGGCAGGTCCTGATCCGCCAGGCCCTTCATCTCCCGGGCCTTGGCCAGGATCTCCCGCACGCGGACCGGATCATCCTTCGGCGCCGCCGCCAGGGCCGAGTGGATGGAGGCCTCGTCCAGGGGGAAGGATTCTGAGGGTCCGCGCATGGAAAGAACCTCCGCGGGGGAGCCGCAGGCAAAACATAACCCCGAGGTAGTTTTTAAA
Organism: Geothrix sp. PMB-07; assembly: GCF_030758935.1. Lineage (NCBI taxonomy): Bacteria > Pseudomonadati > Acidobacteriota > Holophagae > Holophagales > Holophagaceae > Geothrix > Geothrix sp. PMB-07. Next base: position 3,042,793 of record NZ_CP132333.1, on the reverse strand, counting down.
CCAGCCCCCGGTGCCGGACCTGCGTCACAACAGGGACGTGCGCCGATTAAGTGCCCTGGAACCCAGGCTGTACCAGCCGATGGTCCCTAGAATGACGAGGCCTCCTGCCAGAGCCCAGGCCGAGGGGCGCTCCCCGAGGCCCAGGAACACCCACAGGGGGTTCAGCACGGCCTCCAGGGTACCGGTCACCACGGCGGCCGTGGCGGTGAGGTGGCGCATGCCCGCATTGAAGAGCAGGAAGCCCAGGCCGATCTGGAAGACCCCGAGGTAGAGGAGGATGGCTGTCTGGGGCAGCGTGGGGTGCAGCCCCGGCAGGGCGAAGGGCGCGGTGAGGGCGGCCACCAGTAGGTTGCCCAGGATGATGGCGGCGATGGGATCTGCACCCGGGCGGCGCTCCCGCTGCACCTTCAGGCTCAAAGAGAAGAGGGCCAGACAGAGGCCCGTGGCCACACCCAGGAGGTTGCCCAGCAGGGTGCCCGCGCCCAGGCGGCCCACGAAGAAGAGGGTCATGGCGCCCAGGCAGAGGGCCACCGCCGTCAGATCGCGCCGCTGCACGGCCCGGCCCGTCACCCGGGGCTCCAGGAACACCAGGTAGATGGGCGCGGAGAACTGCAGGAAGATCGCGTTGGCGGCGGTGGTCAGCTTGGTGGCGGCCACGAAAAACACCAGTACCCCGGCGTAGCTGGCCGCGCAGGCCAGGGAGAGGGCATCGGGGCGGGGAAATGGGCTGCCGCCCCGCCGTTTCACGACGGCGGCGATGGTCAACGCGGCGATCAGGCTGCGGACGCAGCAGATCTGCAGGGCGCCCAGGGGCAGGAGCTTGATGAAGAGGCCGCTGGAGCTCCACAGCAGGGCCGCCAAGGCCACGAGGCCCACGCCCCGGGTGGTATCGCTGGAACGGCTCATCAGGCTATTGGAGCACAGCCCGTCTGAACCCGCTCCCTGGCCGAGGCCTACTGGAACAGGTTCAGCGCCCCGCGCCAGCCCAGGAACTTCACCGGCCGCTCCAGGGCCACCAGGGCCCAGCATTCACAGCCATCATCGGCGGTGGGACCGTGCAGATGGCCGCTGGCGTGGGTGATCCAATCGCCGGCCCTCAAGTGGGCCGGGCCATCCTGCAGGGCGCCGCAGAGCACCAGGGCGCATTCCAGCCCCTGATGGCTGTGCACGGGGCTGCGCTTGCCCCCGGGCAGGCAGGCCAGGTGAAGGGTGGCGCCGGTGGCGGCATCCTCCATGACGATGGCCACCTGGCCGCCGCCCAGGCCCCGCTTGATCCAGCGCCACTGGCTTTCGGGGGGGAGGTGGGGACGGAGGGCCGCCAGGGGGTCCCCGGTGATGGAAATGGCCTCGTGCTCACCATGGATGTCACGGCAGCTGGCGCAGCGCCCGAGGTGGAGGCGCAGCAGGAGCGCCAGCAGGGGATCGCCTCCGGGGGCCAGGGCCGCCCACAGCTCGGGCTCGGGGTGGTGTTGGGGGCCCGTGGGCACACGGCCTTCACGAAGCGCGGCCAGGGCCCCGGAAAGGGCATGCTCGGCCACCGGGATGGGTTCGTCCTCCCAGTGTTGCCAGGCTTGGCGGAGCAGGGCCGGGGTGCGGTCGAAGGTGTCGTGAAAGGTCTTGCAGGGCGGACATAGGGCCAGGTGGAGCTTCACGCCCAGCCAGTCGAAGGGGCCGAGGGCGCCCTCCTCGTAGGCCGTGAGGAGGCTCGTGACGCGTTCACAGGTGGGGAGGAGGATGGTCATCGACCCTCCTGGGCGGGGGCAAATTCGGGCAGCATGGCCCGCAGCGCGAGGCGGGCCCGGTGCACCCGCTGGCGCACCAGCTCGCGGGTGATGCCCAGGTGCCGGGCGATCTCCTCGGTGTTCCAGCCTTCGAGATCACGCAGGACGAAGACGGCGCGCTGGTCGTCGGACAGGCGGTCCAGGCCCGCCTGGACCCTGGCCTTCAGCTCCGCCTGCTCGACTCTCATGAGCGCCTCCGCGTCTTCGCTCCAATCAACGAGCGTGTCGACGTCCATGTGATGCCCTTCGTCACCGAAACGTGGCATCAGATCTTCGATGGCATCCTCCCGGCGGCGGACCCGCTTCCGTCGGGCCATGAGTGCCTGGTTGACGCAGATCCGGTAGGCCCAGGTGCTGAACTTGCTGGCCCCCTGGAAGCCCGGCAGCTCCCGGTGCAGCGTGAGCAGGGCGTCCTGGAGGGCATCCTGGCTTTCGGCCTCATTGCCCAGGATGCGCTCAATGACCCGGAACAGCATGCCGAGGTGGGGGCGCACCAGGGCCTCGAAGGCCTCCGCGTCCCCCTGGGCGGCGGCCTGGACCAGGCCCGCCTCCGGGCGGGCGCCGACCGGCTCAGGCATCTGCGGGCTCGTCCGCGGGCTCATCAGCCGGCCCCTCTTCTGGCTTGGGAATGCGCGGCAGGCGGATGGTGAAGGCCGAGCCCAGCCCTGCGCCCCGGCTGGAGGCCCGCACGTCGCCGTTGTGCCGGGTGACGATCTCCTTCACCAGGAACAGGCCCAGGCCGGTGCCTGTGACCTGGCGGGTCATTTCGTCGCCCACACGGAAGAAGCGGTGGAAGACCCGGGGCAGATCCTTGGAGGCCAGGCCGTGGCCCAGATCACTCACCACAATGAGGGCATCCTCCCCATCGCCGTCGAGGGTGACCGTGGTCTGGCGCGGCTCGGCGGCGTACTTGAAGGCGTTGGAGAGCAGGTTCTCCACCACCGTGCCCAGGGCCTTGGAATCGGCGTTCACCCAGAGGGGCTCCGAACCGAATTCCAGCTTGAGGCCCAGCTGGCCGGGGCCCAGGCGCTCATCCATGCCCTCGCAGACACCCCGCAGCCAAGGCTCCAGCTCCAGCGGCGCCAGGTGCAGCACCAGGCTGCCGGATTCGGCGCGCGCCACGTCCAGCAGGTTGCCCACCAGTTCCTGGAGGCGGTCCAGATCCTTCTCCATGAGGCCGCGGATCCGCAGCCGCTGTTCCTCGCCGAGGGAGCGCGTGAAGAGGGTTTCGGTCCACACCCGCAGGGATGCGATGGGCGTTTTCAGTTCGTGGGTCACTGCCGAGGTGAAATTGCGCTGGCGGAGCTTCAGATCCAGCTCCTCCTCCAGCTTCCGGTAGATGACGACAAACCCCAGCAGCACCGCCGCCACCATGAAGGCGCCCTCGGAGGCGGCACGGAACACCGAGTGCCAACGCTGATTCTGCAGTTCGATCAAGGGTTCGGGGCGCAGGGTGAGGAAGGCCCGGCCATCCAGGAGGGGCAGGTCCTGGGGGGTGACCGGGGCCAGCACCACGGCCACATGGGGGAAGCGGCGATGGATGGCGTCGCGCCGCTGGCGAAGGTCGGGCAGGGGGATGTAGCGGCCTTCGATGGCCCCGGAGCGGGAGGAGGGATCGGGGTTGGCGTGGATGAAAGCGAGGATGCTCAGACTGTCCATCTGCCAGGCCTCGGCCCGGCTGGCGGAGAGCGCCTCGGTGCGGGCCTCCAGGAGGCGCCGGGATTCGCGGATCTGCACGTTGATCCACCAGCCCACCTGCACGCACACCACCAGCGATACGGCCAGGAAGATGATGCGCTGGAGGGAGAAGGTGGGGGCGCGATTCGCCATGGTTCCATCTTGGGACAATCCTGGCCGGTTGGGTGTCCTGAGGTTGAAGCGACAGGCCCCTTGGCAGGTTTCTCTCCCGGGGCCATGCTGGAGGCACATGAACGCCGCCAATCCTCCATCTGGCCCCAAGCCACCCTCGCAGCCATCCCAGCCCAGTTCAGGGCCCAAGGTGAATCCGGCGGGCGTCCAGTCCTCCTCGGGGCCAAAGCAGGTGCCGGTCACGCCGCGCCCCCAAGGGTCGGAAATGCTGGCCGAGCTCCTGCAGACCCAGCGGCAACTTACCCAGACGATGCATGAGACGCGGGATCTGCGGGCCAAGCTGAGTCGGCGCTCCCACCAGATGCAGGTGCTCCAGCAGGTGTCGGAAATCCTGGCGGCCACCTCCAAGGGCGGCCAGGTGGTCAGCGTGGTGCTCGATGTGCTGGCTCAGGAATTCCACTGCCGCCGGGCCGTGGTCTGGACACTCGAAGACGGTGGAGTGGGCTACGTGCCCAAGGATGGCAACGGCCTGTCCCGGGCCGAATGGTCCGCCCTGCGCCTGCCGGCCCCCAACCCCTTCCCGGCCACGCCCCTGGTGCTTTTCCAAAGCCAATGGCTGGATTCCATCGGCGACGACGAGGCGCTGGGCGCCCTGCGCGGCACGGATGGCGCCCACCTCTTCTTCATTCCGTTTGAGCACCAGCTGCTGCTGCTTGGCTTCGCCATCCTGGCCATGCCTGGCGACCGGAAATGGGAAGAGGATGATCTCGATTCCATCACCATTCTGCAGCGGCAGGCAGCCGTCTCCCTCTACAACGCTTGGCTGTTCCGGGATCTCTCCGAGCAGCGCGACGCCCTCCAGCGCCAGGCCTTGGAACTGGAGCGGGTCAACGACGCCCTCCGCGAAGCGGATCAGCTGAAAAGCGAGTTCCTGGCCCTCACCAGCCACGAGCTGCGCACGCCGCTCACAGGCATCCTGGGCTTCACCCGCCTGGTCATGGATGGCCTCTACGACGATGCCGAAGAGATGCGCTCCATGCTGCAGGACAGCTACTCCTCGGGGCAGCACCTGCTGGGCCTCCTCAACGACATCCTGGATCTGGCCAAGATTGAATCCGGCAAGCTGGAAGTGCATCCAGAGCCCTTCTCCCTCGCGGTTCTCATCGACGAAGTGCGGCCCATCGCCGAGGCCTATCCCCGCAAGGCCGGGGTGGAGCTGATCTGGCCCGAGAACCTCGACATTCCCGACGTGATGGTGGACCCCAACCGGCTGAAGCAGGTCCTGCTGAACCTGCTGTCCAACGCCCTGAAGTTCACCAAGGAGGGCAGCGTCTCCATCCAGGTGGAGCGCCATCCCGGCGTCATCGCGCTGCTGGTGGTGGATACGGGCATCGGTGTGAGCCAAGAGGCCCAGGCCCGGCTCTTCCAGAAATTCGCCCAGGCGGAAGGCGGCCACAGCCGCGAGTACGGCGGCACCGGCCTTGGCCTGGTGATCTGCAAACACCTCATGGAAATGATGGGCGGCACCATCAGCCTGAGCAGCGAGGGGCTGGGCAAGGGCAGCACCCTGAGCATCACGGTGAGCATCGCCTAGCATTCATACCGTAGACCGCCGCTCTGTCTGACGGGGGCGGCTGTGGGACAATGGCAGCTTCCTTCGACGGAGTGCGCATGTCCTACCAACGCCGCCAGGAATTCCTCCCCTTCACCCGTCCCATGGTGGGCGAAGAGGAAATCGCGGAAATCATCGACACCATCCACAGCGGGTGGATCACCACGGGGCCCAAGTCGGCCAAGTTTGAAGAGCTTCTGAAGGCCTACAACGGGGTGCCCCACTGCCTGGCCATGAACAGCGCCACCACGGCCCAGGAAATCACCATGCAGGTGCTGAACCTGCAGCCGGGCGATGAAGTCATCACCACGTCGCTGACCTGGGTGAGCACCCTCAGCACCGTGGTGCTGCAGGGCGGTGTGCCCGTGCTGGTCGACATCGATCCCGTCACCATGAACCTCGATCCCGCCAAGATCGAGGCGGCCATCACGCCGCGCACCAAGGGCATCATCCCCGTGCACCTCACGGGCCTGCCCTGCGACATGGCCGCCATCTGGCAGATCGCCGAAAAGCACGGCCTCTGGGTGATCGAGGATGCCGCCCAGGCCATGGGCGCCCACCACCGCGGCACCAAGATCGGCGGCGATCCGCGCTCGATCATGACGGTCTACAGCTTCCACCCCAACAAGAACATGACCACCGGCGAAGGCGGCGCCATCGCCTTCTTCAACGATGAGTACGAAAGCCGCATCAAGCGCCTCCGTTTCCACGGCATCGACCGCGATGCCTGGAAGCGCTTCGCCAAGGAAGGCAGCCCCCACACCGAGGTCTTCGAGCCTGCCCGCAAGGCCAACTTCATGGATCTGCAAGCGGCCATGGGCCTGCACCAGATCGGCAAGCTGGATGGCTTCAACGCCCGGCGCGGCGTGCTCTTCCACCGCTACCTTGATTTGATGAAGGACATCGAGGAAGTCATGCTGCCCTGGCCCGGCGATGACAACCTGGGCCACTGCTTCCACCTCTTCGTGCTGCGCATCCACCCCGAGAAGCTGGGCCTGGACCGCGACGCCTTCGTGGCCGCCCTCAAGGAGGAGAACATCGGCACGGGCATTCACTACCGCCCGGCCCACGTGCATCCCTGGTACCGGGATTTCTACGCGGCCAACCCGCAGCACTTGCCCAAGGAGGGCCTGCCCCACAGCGAGTGGAGCGGCGAGCGGCTGCTGAGCCTGCCGCTTTGGCCCGGTCTCAGCGAGGCGGACCAGGACCAGGTGGTCGCGGCCATCCGGCAGGTGATCGCCCAGGCGAAAGTGGGGGTTCGAGGGTAGGTTACCTCGGCATTCACCCAGTTCGATTCAGCTGCCGATAAGCCATTTCGGGCGCGTTCTCCGGTGCTGAATCTGACGGTTATCCTCCTCTCGATCCTGCTGCAGATCACGGCGGCGGGTTTTGGAATGCGCATCAGCCGGACAGCCGGTCGGCCCCTGGCGTGGTTCCTGTTGGCCATGGCCTTGGTGCTGATGGCCGTCCGCCGCCTGTTCGTGCTGGTGGACCTGCTGGAGAAGGGCATCTCTGCCCCGATGCTGCCCAACGAGGTGCTGGGCCTGCTGATCTCTGCCCTCATGCTGTCTGGGGTGCTGCTCATCCAGGGCATTTTCCGCTCCAAGGAGGTGCAGGCTGCGCGCCTGGAGGAGGCTCGGGCCGAGGCCAGGGCGGAAGCGGACAAACTGGGCGCGGTGATGACGGCCACGCCCGTTCCCCTGTGGATCGCCGAGGGGCAGGACTGCCGCTTGATTCAGGGCAACCCGGCGGCCTGGGCCCTGTTGCGCATGCCGGAGCCTGACGATCAGGGCCCTTCGGCCCCCTTTATATGGCCTGCCCATGCGGCCTTGCAGCGGGCGGGGACGGAACTCCGGCGGGAGGATCACCCCATCCAGCGGGCGGCGATCCAGGGCGGTGAAGTGCGCGGCCAGGCCCTGGACCTGGTGTTCGAGGATGGTTCGCTCCGCCATGTGATGGCCTATGCCACACCCCTGCGGGATCGCAATGGGCGCGTCCATGGAGCCGTGTGCTGCCTGGTGGATGTCACCGAGATGCGCCACGCGGAAGAAGCCCTCGCCAAGTCCCAGAAAATGGAAAGCCTCGGCATGCTGGCCGGGGGGCTGGCCCACGATTTCAACAACATCTTCCAGATGATGGTGGCGAATCTGGAGATGGCCGCCGCCGCCGCCCCGGCGCATTCACGCACCCTGATGTATCTCCAGCGGCTGAAGGGCGGCCTCGACCGCGCCACGGGCCTGAGCCGGGACATCCTGCATTGCTCCGGCGGCGACCTCCGGCGCCCGGAACCCCGCGAACTGAGCGCCCTCGTCAGCGAATGCCTGGATCGCATCGGTGTGCCGGTGATCCGCGATCTCGCGAAGGACCTGCCCAAGGTGCTGGTGGATCCCGTGCTCCTGGGGCGGGTGGTGGAGGGGCTCCTTGCCAATGCTGAGGATGCCAGTGCCACGGCCGGTGGCATTCGGGTGCGGACCTATGTGCGCCACGTCGATGCCCAGGATCTGGCCCTGGGGCACTGGCCCGATCCCCTGGAACCGGGGCCCTACGTGGTGCTGGAAGTCTCCGACCAGGGGCACGGCATCGAGCCCAATACCCTGCCGAAGATCTTCGATCCCTTCTTCTCGACGCGGGATCTGGGCCGCGGCCTGGGCCTGGCGGCGGCCCTGGGCATCATCCGCGGCCACCGGGGCGGCATCCAGGTGGAGAGCATTCCGGGGGTGGGCAGCGTATTCCGCATCCACCTTCCTTGCCCGGAAGGGCAGGCCCCATCCTTGGTTCCAGCGGAGGAGCACCGCCTTGGCCGCAACCTCGTGCTGCTGGCCGATGACGAGGCGGATCTCTGCGAGGTGCTGGCCGAGATGCTGCGGGACTGGTTCGGCCTGGAGGTGGTGACGGCCCTGGATGGCCTGGAGGCGCTGGAGTTGTTCCGCCAGCGGCCCGAGGCCTTCGATCTGGTGATTCTCGACGCCACCATGCCCCGCATGGGCGGGGTCGAGGCCTTCCAGGCCATGCGCGCCCTCAGGCCCCACCTTCCCGGAATTCTCTCCAGCGGCTACGCGCTGCCCGTGTCGCGGGAGCAGGCCCTGGCCCAGGGCTTCGTGGATTTCCTCAAGAAGCCCTTCACGAGTGCCGAACTCGAGCCCCTCATCGACCGGGCTATGGGCGCGAAAGCGAAGTGAGAAGGCCGCCTGCCCGCTCGTGGGGCAGGGTGGGAATGGGCCCATAGACCGTCGCCAGCGGATCGTACATGTAGAGGTTCCCCACCTTGCCCGTGTAGGCGCAGGCGAACTGCTGCAGCTGGTCGGCGAAGCGGGTCAGTTCGTCGCGATCGCGGAACATGGGGCCCCAGGTGGGATTGAACGTCGCTTCCACGGCGGCGGAGAGGCCCTGGAGTTCGAGGCCCTGCACCTCGGCGCGGTGCCGGAGGGCCTCGGCGCTGGTGGCCAGCTGGGTCGCCTCATGATCCAGCGCCGCGGTGGCATCGGCACTGAGCCGCTGTCCCAGCACATGGCGGCGCACACGGTTGCGCTTCAGCTGATCCTGCAGCACCGAAGCCCGGCGCAGGGTGCGCCGCCGGGCGGTCTCGAGACGGAGCAGTTCCCGCAGATCGTCGGCCTTGGCCTCCAGGAGCTTTAGCTCCTGCTCCAGCTCCGGCACCAGCAACAGGGTGCGCCAGGAGGCGTTCTTCTTGGAGCGCAGTACGTCGCCGTAGATGTGATCGCCCACGTAGAGCACCTGTTCGCCCCGGGCGTCCAGCGCACCCTCCAGCCAGGCCGTGTGGCCGCCGATGAAGCAGCGGGGATGACCTTCCAGTGGCAGGGCCTCCGGGGCATCGAGGAAGAATCCGGGTTTGCGGCTGCTGACCACCACGAGATCGAAATAATCGGTCCAGGCTGGGTGGGCTTCGTCCTGGCCGTTGAGCAGGTGGCTGAGCACGCCATCCGTGAAGCTCCATTCGCTGTTGGTGAGCAGGAAGAGCTTCTTCCCCGCCCGCTTCAGGCGCCCCAGGGCAAGAGCCAGCTGGGGATCATGGGGAATGAAGAAATCCTTGTGCTGAAGGATCTCCGCCTTCATTTCGCCGTTGCGGTGGGCGGTGTCGATGGCCCAGCGCACGTCGTGAAACAGCTGAAGGTAGTTCTCGGCCTTCAACAGACCTCGGTCAAAGCCATCCACCATCTGGGCATACAGGTGGCTTTCGGGAATCTCGAACAGCGTGTCGATGCTGCGAAAACCCTTGGCCGCCGTGGACAGGCGGCGACGGCCGTACACCGTCTCCATATCGGCCCGGGTCATGGCCAGGCTGCCGTGGCCGGCCCGCACCACCTGGCGTTCCCGGTTGAGCTTCAGCAGGTTGCCCCTCAGGCCGTCCAGCACCAGACCGCGCACGGCGAAGGACGGGTTGTAGTCAATCTCCAGCAGCCAGGGCGAGTAGCCGCGCTCACGCACGAGCAGTCGTGCGGCCTTCTTGAAGGCCAGATCATCGATCTCCGGCGACCGGTAGCGGGCCAGGGTGTGGTCCATGTCGAAGCCCACGGCCCTGATGTCGCCCAGGGGCAAGGTGCGCAGGGCGTAGATCTTGTGGGCCGGAGCCAGCCGGTCCTCGGCTTCGGTCAGGGGCGGGGCGGCGAGGAAGGCGGGATCCCAGGCGTTCATGGCTGGAGTGTACCCCGGCCATGCCGTCAGCGATCCGTCATGGTCGGATTCACCCACCCCATTCAGACACCGGCCAAGGCTTTTTCGTATTCCTGAAAGCCATTCTCAAGGCAGGGAATGATGTGTCGCACCTCGAAGTAGGGCTCGGTGAGCAGGGCGGAATCCCGCAGGCCCTCCATGAAGAAGTGCAAGGCGCGGGCATCGGGCGGCTGAATCATCAGAATGTCGCTGCACACGGCGGAATAGGCCTCCGCATCGAAGAACCGCAGCGTCAGGCCGGGATGCTTGGGCACCAGACTGAGCAACTCCGACTCGAACAGCCGCTGGCGCTCGGCCCGGGAAAGCCGCAACCAGGCGGGCAGGGCGTTGACGAGGAGGAAACAGGTGTTCATGGCTGGGCTCCCGCGGGTCGTGCCAGACTGATCGCATGTCCGGCTGCCCTGATGATCTGACGCCTGGATCGGCGCGTCCTTAACGATGGTTAAGCCAGCCGTCAGCTCAGCCCTGCAGCTCTTTGAACAACTCGCGGGTTGCCCTCTGCCTGAACAGGAACACTGCCTGCAGCACCTGAAGATGGTGCGGGTGGCTGCTGGAGAGACGGTGTTCCAGGCAGGCGAGACGCATCCCTACATCTATGTGGTTCGCAAGGGGCTGGTGAAGCTGTGTTACTGGCTGCCCGATGGCACCGAGCGCATCAAATCCTTCGGCGAGGCGGGCGGCCTCTTCGCCAGCATGGCCGCACTGGAACCCGGCGGCCTCACCAGCTTCGCGGTGGTGGCCCTCGAGGCCAGTGAATTGGAACGGGTGGAGCTTGCCTGCCTGGAGCAGCTGGGCCAGCGGCACCTGGCCTGGCAGCGCTGCCTCACCGGCGCTGTGAAGCGCTACGCCCTGCGCAAGGAAATCCGCGAGCGCGACCTGCTGATCCTCAAACCCCTGGAACGCTATCAAACCTTTCTCGCAGCCCATCCGGACCTGGCCCGCCGCGTCCCCCTCAAGGATCTCGCCAGCTACCTGGGCATCACCGCCGTCTCCCTCAGCCGCATCCGCGCGAGGCTGAACCGGGCCACCCAAGGGTGACACCTCGGCGGCCGATCACAGCTGATCGGTCAGCCTTCCTCCGAGCCGATGCCGTGAGTGATCGCCTGATGCCCGAATACCTCCCAAGCCAACTGCCGGAAGCGTTCGCTGTGCCCCCAATCCTTCTCCCGATCCATCCAGAGCTTGTAGTGGATGAGTTCGTGCTCCAGGATCCGCTGCTGCACTTCCTCCGGCGCATGGCAGTTCATCCCGCACACCTGCTGCGGCCAGGGCCAGTCCCGGCGGCGCAGCAGCGGAATCGACAGGCGGATCTCCGGATGCCACTTGCCGCGCGCATCCTTCTCCACCACGAAGAGCCCCGCGCAGCGCGCCATGCGCGGCGACCAGACCACAGGCGGTGGAGCCAAGTCCCAGCCCGCCTGTTGGAGGATGGCCTGGGTGCGGTGACGGAGGGTGAGGGTCATGCCTTGATTCTGAGCTGAATTGAGCCGGGATGAGTCACGGCCCGGCTCGCTTCAGCTGGTTTCCCGCCTGTGATTTGACCCCGGATTCCCGTTGAGGATGGGAAATGCACCGTTCGGCGGTAACCCGGGGAAAAGGGTTGATCATGGCGATAACATCCGCCCTGAAATTCATATATGCCTCCGAAAAGCCCATCTCCTTAGGCTTCGTGGTTGGGATCCGCCCTGACCTGGCCAATGGAGCAAAGCGGCCATTCCTCCGCGTCACGCTCTAACTCACCCTAATGCCCAACCAGCCAAAGGAGCGCAGCATGGACATAACCCCGACCTACCTTGCCACTGCCATTACCGCCATTGGTGCACTCGGCACGGCGGCGTTCGGCCTCGTGGATGCCACCAAGGCTTTCGGAGGTGGTATATCCAATTCGGGCTTCGCGTTCATTGCCGCCTTGCTCAGCCAGCTGGCGCCCAACGAAGAGGGAATTCCCGCGGACTCCGCCATTTCTCGAACCGCCATTTCCGACACCCTCCGCTCGAACTGGCTGAACGGTGCGCCTGTGGCCGATCAAAAAAGCGTCGCAAAGTCCCTCATCAAGCTCCGCTTGAACGTGAAGACGGCAGCGGGCCTGGCTCGCGTGACGGGTGTAGATCCAGAGGTGATGGAGTCGGTTGCCGACAGCCTCAACAAGGGCAAGGCCCTGACGCCCGACGAACTCAATGTTTACGGTCGCTTTGACCTGCTTCTTTCGAGCCTGATTGATCGCGCCTACCAACGCGCCGATCAGCGCTACCGCAACGCGTGCAAAGTCTACGCCTGTCTGGC